>JALNYP010000012.1 GCA_023229795.1 Syntrophobacterales bacterium | reverse complement strand
CGCCTAAACGAGGCCCAGGGAAACAGCGACAGGCAGAGGCTCACCGTGCTGGCGTCCAGGCTGTAAAGCTTGTTTTTGAACTTGAACTTGTGACGAGGAGCATGGGCCAGGCAGCGCCGATACATGTGGGCGAAGATGGCGGCGAAAAAACTGGCAGGCCGCCCGTTGTTAGCGTCAGAAAAAGTCGAGCGGGCCACCGGCTTGACTCCCAAATGATAAAGGCTTTTGATGCGGGCTTTCAGACTGGCGATACCATCCCGCAGACTCGCTCGGGCCGTAAGCTGCATGGAAATCAGTTTGAGCATCTGATGAAAGATTGTGTTACAATGGGCCATAGTCCGAAATCTCCTTTCTGTTTAATGGGTTATGGCTAACACATTTTAACAGATTCACAGGAGATTTCGGGCTTTTTTTATCAATTAACCGGACAGAACTGATAATCGATAAGTCAATGCTTTATGGTAATGCAGATGCACTTTTAAAAAAATTGAAGGAAGAAATAGCTAAAGATAAAATAAGCTGTTAGGGGGTGTTTAAATCGCTTATTAGTTTAATGCCCGGAGTCAAAAAAGCGGAATAGCCTACAAGTCAAAACCTGCAAATACGGTGGCCTTGACCCTGCCGGGCAAACGCCTGCTGGTCAATCATCCTTAGCTTTCAGCGTTCAGATTTGCTTTATAAAAATTAAATTTTACTTAATTTTGGCTGCGCTTCATTGATCCGTCCGCAGGGAGAATTATCTTATACGGGAAAGGGCTTCGGGAGGTCCGTATGAAAAACTTAACTTTTGTTTTGTTGATCGCTATCGTGCTGACGGGGGGCGCGCTCGCCATAATGTCGGCGCCCGCTCAGGCCCAATATGGCTATAACTATCCACCCCCGCCCCAGGATCCTTACGCTCAGCCTTGGGTCGGATCTAATACGCCCTGGGTCTATTACAACGGGGACTGGTTTTTGAATGGCCTCTTATATTACTTTTTCGGCCCTCAATATGGCTGGGCTCCATATTACGCCTATCCTCCCACCTATATGGTCAGACCTCAGCGCTGGTATGCGCCGATGTGGCTGTCGTGGTACAGAGGACATCCGGTTTACTGGGAGCGTTTTCAGCGGGCCTATCCCTATTGGCGCGGCCACCGGGAAGGTCAGCATTATGACCAGAAGTTCTATGAAATGCACCATCGCGGCCAGGGGGCCGGATGGGAGAGAGGATTCCGTGGCGTTCCCCCTGCTGAAAGACCCCGTCCCGGCGGACCAGGTCCCGCCCAGGGTGTCCCGCCTCAGGGTCCCAGACCGGCTCCCGGCCAGTTCGCCCCGGCTCAGGGACCCAGGCCCGCTCCGGCTCGCATCGCTCCGCCTCAGGGACCAAAGCTGGCTCCGGCTCCCGTGCCTCCAGAGGGACCTAAACCTGCACCCGCTCGCGTCGCCCCGCCTGAAGGACAAAAAAGAGGTGCCCCGGAGCGCGAAAGAGGTCCTGCGGGCAGACCCGAAAGGGCAGCTCCTGGTGAGGAAAAGCATTAGTAGGGCCTTAAGAAAAGAAGGCAGTCCACCAAGATGCGGATTGTTCAAACGCCAGAATACAGTAAGTAGGAATGAATTTAAGGCCTGGTGGGGAGAAATCCGGCAGCCAATGCAGGGTTAGGCCCAAAAAGCCTAACCCTTTTTTGTGGGATAGCTGATTAAGAATCCCGGTACAAGATTCAAGTCGATTTCCCCCTCGGAGTATAAATTATTGAACCAAATAGCCTGCCCGATACGGCAGGAAATATTAATTACTATTGAATATCAGCAGGTTATATTCATAGGAGGGCTTGGCACGGGTAGTGCATAAGTATATTGCATACATGAACTGATTAAGGAAACCCCATCCCCCCCTTAAAAGTTCATACCATTTTCTCCTTTCAACTGGCTGAGACTCCCCCTCTCGGCCAGTTTGTTTTTTCTACCCTGGTCATTCCCGTTTATTCCCATCCCGATTGTTTTCGCCAGCAGCAGTAGATTCTAACCTGGGCATCAAGTAGTTAGCCGCATAAAAAAAACCAAAAGCTATAACCAGAGTAATGCAGGCCACCATGAATGCCAGTGATTTTCCCTGCCACAACCCCGAAAACCAACGCCTGAAGTCATCCATCATTACGTTTAACTTTCCGCCATATACCTCCAGATTATGCCTATACATTTTGGAATCTTCGGGCATAATCGGATAAATAGTTCCATCCGCACTTTCGTAACCCAAAGCGCCATAGGGAGTATTATCAGCTCTCTGGTAAATCAAGGCGGCACTACCCAAACCAACCAGCAAGATAATCGCACTGATGAGATTAAGCCAGGTCCGTTGATTGAGAATTTTCCAGTTCATCTGGCGCATATTTTTATTGGTATACCTTTATAAAGGTCGTTTTATTCCAACAATAAATTTCTTGATAAAATCAGCCACCTTCTTTTTCCCTTGGTAAACTCCATAATGCCCCTCACACAGAATATCAGCCTCCAGTGCCAGCATTAATTTCAGGGACCGTTGGTAATCTTCTTCATTAGATCTCAGGTCCGGATGAATAGGGCCATGAACATCCTGTGCAAAGAGCACTTTCATTCCTTCTGATTCAGTCAAATAAACTATCGATCCCGGCGAGTGTCCCGGAGCGTGAATGGCTTTAATTATCCTGTTCCCCAAATTTATCTCGGCCTGGCCTCCGGAAATTTTAAGATCAACGCCGAAGGGCTGGATCTTGGCCCCATACCATGTTGCCGCGGTGACTACGTTATCCCCCTCCTCGAGGAATGGCGCTTCCCATTCATGCGCCACAATCTGGCATTTGAGGAGGTCATGCAAGGCTTTGACGCCCCCGGTATGGTCATAGTGGCAATGGGTAATGAGTATGCATTCGATTTCCTCAAGGTTTATCCCACAGGACCTGATATTGGCTATAAGTTTATCCTGAGCATTACCACAACCGGCATCCACCAACGCGGCATGACCATCGAAATTGATCAGATAAATTGCGGCATCTTCAGACGATGTCAGTTGAATTCCGCCTACCTGAAATATTTCTTTAGTAATTTTCACAGCCTTACCTTGGCTCCGATCCATGCAAACAATTTCCTTGACAAAATTGGCATAATGGCAATTTAATGATATATTAACTTGATTAATCCACCACGTCAAAAATAAGGAGATAATCCCAATGTCCAGCGAAATTCTAAAACTAACCACAGAAATTGTCGTTTCTCACGCTTCAATGTCTGAATTATCTCCCGAGCAACTAGTCGAGGAGATTAAAGAGGTTTACAATGCCCTCTCTTCTTTGGATGGCGGGGGAATTTTGGAGGAATCGCTTTCTGAAAAAGCTGAAGAGGTTAGTGGTGTTCAAAAACCCTCCATCCCTTTGAAAGATATTGTCAAGGCCAAATATGTGGTTTGTCTTGAGTGCGGCAAGAAACTGAAGACTTTGAAAACCCATTTGCGCAAAGCTCATGCCTTAGCCCCGAAAGAGTATTATCAGAGATATGACCTGGACCCCAAAAAATTCCCGCTCGTATGTAAGGATTATTCTGCCGCCCGGAGTCAAATGGCCAAGGATCGGGGGTTTGGAAAAGAGGGTGGGAGAAAGAAGGCGACCGCTTAAGCAAACGGTTCAATGAGCTGCTCCTTAAAACCATTGAAAACTTGAAAATTCGAAGGAGAAGGCGGTGGGAGACAAAGGCAAGAAGGACAAAGGTAAGAAGGAAACCAAAAAGCCTAAGAAAGACAAGCAGAAGGTCCAAAAAGAAAAGCCGGCAATCAGCAGCCGGTAATCCTCGCCTTTTTTATCTCAATTCATTATCGGTCGGTGCTGTTCTGGATTCTTGGGCTGGAAAGCAGAGCTGGATTGATCTTCTCGGGAGGGTGGTCGATGAAAAGTTCACGGCCATCCTCCAGGAGGGGAAGATAGAGGTTCCTGTAACGCAATCCCTGGTGCGGCTCGGCGTTCCAGGGCAGGTCATTGGAAGCCCCTTGGAAACCTCCTCCTCCGGCGCAGAATTAATATCCAAGGGAAAATAACCCTTTCCACTGGACGTAGTAGCCGGCGTTGGCCAGGTCCAAGGCGGCTTGAACTCCGACGATGCCGCCGCCGGCTACCATACTGACCCCGTTACCTCTTTGCTTTTAAGTTCTGCGACCTTCCTTTCCCTGGGGAACCTCCCGATAGACGTCCCCAAAACCCCGGTTTGATGAGAAGGCGATGTTTACGCCACCATCTTTTCCCTCTTCAAGTGAGCCTTTTGTTTCTTTAAATCAGCATATTGCAGCACTTTCGCCAAAGCCTCCTTTTTGAGATTGGGTCTGCTTCTGCGATCATACTCCTCGATATATTTTCCCATGGCCTTGGTCATCAGGGCTTCCCCCACCTGGGAGCGGGTGATCACCGTGGTCCAACCTTCTTCGGCCCCGATCCCGCCGAAGGAAAGATCGGCAAATTCAGCGGCATAGTCCGAGCAAAAATTACAGGCGTGCCGTTTCATGAAGTCCAGTTTATCCAGGGGGATGAAACGCGCTTCCCCGTTGCTCAAATGGATCATAAGTTCTTCTTTTAGATTGATTTTACGGACCTCCGGCCATTTGAAATCACCCAGATCTTCCAGCTGCCGACGCTCGGGTTCACCGAACATAAAGTTGCCGGCGCAGAAAAGACCGAAGTAATATTTGATGGACTCGGTGGGCACGACCCCCATGACCTCCATCCGCCGCAGGGTGTTGATCTGGCAGGGAGTTCCCACTATCGCCACCCGGCCCAGATTTTTTTTGGCCACCTGTTCCAGTTGGGCGACGGAAGGGGAGTAAGTGGAATAAACTTCGGAAAAGCGTTCCATGCCATGGGAGGTATCGAAATGAAACCCGGCCGCAGCTAAGAGGTCATCCCGAGTGAGCGCCAGCCAGGGCTCTCTTTTGAAGGGCCCGGCCTTTTTGGCGACAATGGCGCCATCAATGTGCCCTTTGTCCAGCAGGCCGACCAACAAGGCGGTCACTACCCCGCCGTCGGTGGCCTGGGCCCGCACTTCCGGGTCCAGGGACCGGGCTACCGTGGTTCCCATGATCCGGCCAATAGGGGGAGTCCAGGAGACGTGTCTTTTGGCTTCTTCCTCATGTTCATTGATTTCGGGACAAATGGCGTAACAGATGCCGCATTCGATGCACTTGTCCCGATCTCGGTAATGGGGTCGGCCGTCTGCAGCCAATGCCAGGGCCCCATAGTTGATGGCGGTGCAGAATGTGACGCAGCCGCCACAGTGGTGACAAAGGCCCGGTTTTTGAACTTCTTCCATCAGATCGGCAAAGGTTTTCATAACCCCTCCTCATGAGCCAGTGACGGCCTGGCCCTCGCCTCAGATGCCATAGGCGATGGGCCCCCGAACTTCTTAGCCCAAAGCCTATGGCTTACTCGTGACCCATGCCCCAACCCCTCTTTTAAGCCTTGCCCATGGCATAGATAGGATATCCCTTGTTCCAACCCTTGATGGTTATCCGGCCGTCTTTGCTCATATCAGTCAGGATCGGGGTAATGGTTTTCACCGGTTCGCCCATCGCCCGGGCCAGATCGGGCGGGTTCAGGGGTTGATCGTGTAAGGCCTTGAAGATCCGGGAGACCGTGAACTCCTCCTTGAGGACGTCCAGCATGGTCTCATCCGCTTCCACGGCGTTGAACTGGGAGCCGGGGAACTCTTTCTCGGCGGGCCGCCGCAGGCTGGTGCCCAACACCCAGCGGACCCGGGGCCGGTGCATGGTAGCGTGGATGGCCCACAGTTTGGCCTTGGTCTGCTCGTCTTTAGGCAGGGGCGGCAGCTTCCCCAGGGTCTCCATTTGGGACTCCACCATGCGCACGAAGGCTTCCGGCTCATTGACCTCCACGTAGCCTATGGATATCCGGCGCCGCTCCAGGCCGGCCAGGGAGAGGAGCTTCTTCATAGCATTGACCCGGTACCAGCAATGGTCGACGCCGTAATGGTAATGGCAGGAGTGTTTGGGTGTGCAGCCGGCCAGCATAATGCCCTTAACTCCGTTCAGTAGGGCCATGGACAGCATGGCCGGGTCCAGGGAGCCCAGGCAATTCACCGGGACCAGGTAAATGCCGCTGGGGTAGGTGAGACCCTTGACCGCAGCCTGTTCCGCGGACGCCGATCCCCCCCAGCCGCAGATAAAGGAGAGAATCTCATTTTCCTCCATCCGGTCCAGAATGGCCTTGACTCGGGCCTCCAGTTGCTGAGTGGTGTTATTGACCACCTTGATGGCTTCATGGGGGCAGGTAGCCGCACAGGTGCCCCCGCCGCTGCACAGGTGGTTGTCCGTCTCACGCGCCACCGGCCCGCTGCCCGGTTTGACGTGTTCAATCCCGCCGCAGGGGCAGATCTCGGTACACAGGCCGCAGCCCTCGCAGAGGTCTTTATCCACGTGCACCACCACCGGACTCACCAGTCTGCCCTGGAGGGCCTTTTCCCGCAGAGACAGAACGCCGCGGGCCGCTTTTTTGCCCTGCTGCAAAACCTCGTTCAGGTCACAGATTCCCCCAGCTGATCCGGTGAAGAAGAGTGACTCATCGGGAATCTGATCCGGCCAGAATTTGATATTGCTCTTTTGGAGCGTGCCACCGTTCTCAGAGTAGATAGGCAGCCACCTCATCAGTTCCTGAGCTTTGGCGGCCGGTTCTGCAGGAGCCCCCGGAACCACCAGGGTATCCCACTCCACTTCACTTTCCAGATTGTCAGAGGGACTCACAAAGCTCAAGAAGCCGGATTGGATCACCGGGTGTACCTCCGGGGCGTAGGACACCAGCCCGATGCCATGGGCGCGGGCTTCCATCATGTCGGAGCCGGTGAGGGGGAGGGTGACGTTGGCCGGATAAAGCACGGTGGGGCTGGCCTGAGGGTGTTCCCTGGCCAATAACAGGCTGTCCCTCCAGGCGGCCACGGTGGCGAGTTCCTGCGCCGCCTGGCCGTGTTGGGGGCTGTTCACCCAAAAAACCACCTTGCCCCGGCTGATGTCACCCGCACCCAGCTTTTCTTCAAAGTCCAGCAGGTCGCAGACCCGCCCGCCGCCTCCGATATAGTCTATGTTCCCCGGGCCGAACTCCCGATCCAGGGCAGTGATGATAGCCGCGCCGGCCACTTCGGTCACGCTGCCGTCAGGCTGCTTGAGCCCTACGCGGTAGTCGCCCACCCCGCCGATGATGTACTCTATGGGCTGATCCGGCATCACCCGGACCAGGGGACTGGTGAACACCTCCCGGAGGAGTTCTCCCAGTTCGCCACAGAAGATTCGACACCCGGGGAAGGTCCAGTGCAGCTCATCCAGAACCCGTTCAGGAGTTTGCACCTTAGAAAATAAAACGCTTCCCATGCCCTGGCGGGCCAGCTCCCGGGCCGCCACGAAACCGGAGACGCCGCCGCCCAAAATAAGAGCCGGTCCTTCGAAAGTCAACGACACGGGCTCATAAGCCTCCAGGAGCCGAAGACTGGCCAGGCCCCCGGCGAGCAAGGCGGCGGCCTTGCGGGCTAATTCCTGCGGGTTGGCCTCGTGCACGGCGGCCACGTGGTCTTTCAGGTTGATCATCTCCACCTGGTGTTTCTCAATGCCCACTGGCTCCAGAGCTTTGGTAAACCGCTTTTTCATAACCCGGGAAGAGCAGCCCCCCACCAGGATGCGGTTCAGGCCCTTGGACTGGATTTCCCGCCGCATGGCCTCCAGCCCCGGAGCCAGGCAGGGGTAGGGATAGACTCCCAGGTGCGCCCAGGGCTCATACTGGAGCAGATCGGAAACCTTGGCTAGGTCGATGCGGTTGCTGATCTTGCCCCCGCATTCGCACAGGAAGATGCCGGTTTTATTTTCCTTTTCCATGGTCGTCTCCTTCTCTTGCCTGCGCCTTAAGGTGCGCTTAACTGTGGGAACAGCTGTTCCATGGCGCCGGTAGGGCAGACATACAGGCAGGTTCCACATCTTATGCAATCGGCACTCCTTTGGTGATATGGCGTGGCGATCTCCTTGCGTAGCCCCCGGTTGCTGAAGGTGAGGGCCTGCACCCCTGCCACTTCCTGGCAGGTCCTGACGCACAGGCCACAGAGGTGGCAGGCGAAATCCACCCCCTCTTTCTTAAAGCGCGAGGGGGTCACTCCAAAGGTCTTGGCCAGTTCCTGGATTTTGGGAGCGCCCGGACTCTCGTCCAGCAGCAGTTGGACGATCCAGCGGCGCACGTTGGCCACCCGGGGCGAGTCCGTTTGGACCTTGATTCCCGGCTTGATGGGATACATGCACGAGATCACCACCCGGGAACGCCGGCCGTCGTCCACCTCTACGACGCACAGGCGGCAGGCCCCATAAGGCTCCAACGCCTCGTGGTGGCAGAGGGTAGGTATGTCAATGCCGTGCCACCTGGCCACTTCCAGAATGGTCCAGCCGTCTTCTCCCTGAACTTCTTTGCCGTTGATGTTAAAGGTGATCATGACCCCTCCTATCAGGCGACCGCCACCGCCCCGAATTTGCAGGCCTCAAAACAGGCGCCGCACTTGATGCACAGGGAAGCATTGAGCGTGTGGGGTTCCTTCTTGGGCCCGGTGATGGCCCCCTGGGGGCATTCATGGGCGCAAGCCGTGCAGCCATTGCACAACTCCGGGTTGATGGTGTAGGTGATCAGCTCCTTGCAGACCGCGGCCGGGCACTTATGGTGCAGAATGTGAGCCTCGTATTCGTCCCGGAAATAGCGCAGGGTGGTGAGCACCGGGTTGGGGGCCGAGCCGCCCAAGGCGCAGAGGGAGCCGTCTTTCACCGCCTCGGAGAGGGACTCGAGCTCATCCAGATCCGCCAGGGAACCTTTGCCCATGGAAAACTCTTCCAACAGTTCCCGCATGCGCTTCAGACCCAGGCGGCAGGGGATGCACTTGCCGCAGGACTCGTCGATGAGAAAATCCAGGAAGAACTTGGCCACGTCCACCATGCAGGTGGAATTATCCATGACAATCATGCCGCCGGAGCCCATGATGGCACCGGCCTGCCTGAGGGAGTCGAAATCAATGGGCAGGTCCCAGTGCTGCTTGGGGATGCAGCCGCCCGAGGGGCCGCCGATTTGGATGGCCTTGAATTCCCGGCCCTCCGGCACCCCGCCACCGACCCGCATCACCAGGTCCTTGATGGTCACCCCCATGGGGACTTCCACCAGCCCCACATTCTTTACCTGGCCCACCAGGGAGAAGATCTTGGTGCCCTTGCTGCCTTCGGTGCCGATATCCCGGTACCAGTCGGCGCCCTTGGCGATGATCACCGGCACATTGGCCCAGGTTTCGACGTTGTTCAGATTGGAGGGGCGGTTCCACAGGCCCTTGTCCGCGGTGTGGACGTACTTGGCCCGGGGCTCGCCGGGCTTGCCTTCGATGGAGGCCATCAGGGCCGTGGACTCGCCACAGACGAAGGCCCCGCCTCCCAGGTTGAGCTTGAGATCGAAGGAAAAGCCGGTCCCCAAGATATTCTGCCCCAAGAGCCCCGCTTCCCGGGCGGCCAAGATGGCCCGCTGCAGGGTCTTGACCGCCAGGGGATATTCCGCCCGCACGTAGACGTAACCCTCACTGGAGCCAATAGCGTAGGCCCCGATGAGCATCCCTTCCAGGATGGCGTGGGGGTCGCCTTCGATGAGGCTCCGGTCCATGTAAGCCCCCGGGTCGCCTTCATCGGCGTTACACAGTACGTATTTGGGCCAGCCCTGGGCTTTGCGGCAGGAGGCCCATTTGACGCCGGTGGAAAAGCCGCCGCCGCCCCGGCCCCGCAAGCCGGCGGTAGTCACCGCCTCGATGACCTCTTTCGGGGTCATGGCGGTCAGGGCGGTATGGAGGGCGAAATACCCGCCCCGGGCGACGTAGTGCAACAGGTTGTCCGGGTCGATGAAGCCGCAGTTGCGCATGGCGAGGTGCCGCTGCATCTTGAAGAAGTCCAAATCTTCATAGCGCGGCGTTTCGGCCAGGAAGCCTTTCAGCTTGCCCTGATAAAGTTGGCGCGGCCCGCCGTTCAAGCCCATGTCATCCACGTCCAGCCTGGCCAGGACTTGGTTTTCCGGGAGGCGGCCCGCCGCCAGTTCCTCCCAGAGGGTCCCCGCAATCTCCGGCTTTACCTCGGAGTAGGTAACTCGCGGCTGGCCGGGGAGGATGACGTCCACTAACGGTTCCTTGTAACAGAAGCCGATACAGCCGGTCTTCTCCACTACCCCATCCCAGTGTTCTTGCTGGGCCTTTTTCTGGAGCAGGTCATAGACCCGCTGAGCCCCGGCAGCCAGCCCACAGGTGGCCATACCCACCAGAATCTTGGGCTTATCCGGATAAAGCTGGGCCAGCCCCACCCCTTTTGCCTTCTGCAAGTCGTCGATACCCTTTATCTGCATGGCTGCTACCTCTTGCGGTACATGCGGAGCAGATGTCCCGCCTTCCGCTGGTTGAGGTTGCCGTGAATCTCTTCATCCACCTGGGCTACCGGCCCCATGGAACAACACCCCAGGCACCGGACCTGGCGCAGGGAGAACTTGAGATCCCGGGTGGTGCCTTCATCACCGATGATGCCTAATTCCCGCCTGAACTTGTCATAAACGTTCCTGCCGCCCCGCACATGGCAGGCCGTTCCCAGGCACACGGCGACATCATGTTCGCCCTTGGGCTCCAGGCTGAAGGCCTTGTAGAAGGTGGCCACCGCCCAGCCCCGGGACAGCGGCACGCCCAAATGGTCGCACACCGCGGTCATCGCCTCCGGGGGAATGTAATTGAACCTGGCCTGCACATCCTGGAGGGCGCTAATCAGGTGTTCCGAACTGGCCGGATAACGCCCCAAGATATTTTCCAGGGCTTCAAAAGACACGCTCATAGACCTTTCCTCCTTTGTCTGCAATTTTTCCCTTGGCAGTTAACAGAGCAAGGAAGGGGCCAAAATACTTATCTTACTGATATCAGAAGATATTTACGTTAATAGCCTGAGATCGAGGGGAATTTGCGCGGCAATTTCGAGCGAAAATAAAACGTTTTTGATGGGAATGTTTGGATAACTTTGATAAATCAGTAAGTTAACTAATAGGGCAGGAATGTCGCGTAATTAAAAGGTCGTTTCGTATGCGCCAAAAAGCGATGATTGCACGGTTTTGTCTTGGATAAAATATTTTCTAGAAGGTTTCTGGCAGGTAGGAACGTGTTGCAGAATTGCAACACTTAATTATGGAGGGTAATTTATCATTAATTTACGGATAGTTACCTATTTAATAAAATTGTCGCATAATTAGCACGCGTCTTATTTATTAAAGTCCGCATCACTGAGACGGTAAAGCCGCATCTTGCGCCACAACTTGCTGCGGCTGATCTTCAGCATGCGGGCCGCGTCCTGCTTGCTACCATGAGTCATCTCCAGGGCCAGGAGAATGGTCTTCTTCTCCAGGGCCTGTAGGGGGCTCACGGACTTATCGGTCATGGGCAGTTCCAGTTCCCGGCCGCCCCAGGCTGATTCCAGTCGGGGCAGGTGACGTTCGGTGATGAGGGGGCCTTTGGCGAAGACGAAGCAGTATTCCAGGACGTGCTGCAGTTCCCGGGTATTGCCGGGCCAGGCATGGCGGCAGAGGATCTTCATCACCTTGGGGTCCACCCCCCGCACCCTCTTGTTGAATTTGCGGTTGAGCTGTTCCAGGATGAATTTCACCAGGATAGGGATGTCCTCCCGTTTTTCCCGGAGGGGCGGGAGATGAATAGGTACGGTGAACAACCGGTAATAGAGATCGTCCCGGAACCTGCCCTGGCGCATGGCTTCTTGCAGGTCCACGTTGGTAGCCGTGACGATCCTGGCTTCCAGAGGTATTCTCCGGGTGCCGCCCACCCTCATAAAAGTCTTTTCTTCCAAAACGCGCAACAGTTTCACCTGAATTTCGGGCTTGAGGTCACCGATCTCATCCAAAAACAGGGTGCCGCCCTTGGCCAGTTCAAACCGCCCCGGCTTGCTGCTCACCGCCCCCGTAAAGGCCCCCCGTTCATGCCCGAACAACTCGGATTCCAGCAAGCCCTCCGGAATGGCGGAACAATTCACCGCCAAAAACGGGCCTTTGCTCCGGAGACTGTACTGGTGAACGGCTCGGGCCACCAGTTCCTTGCCGGTGCCTGATTCGCCCAGAATCAGCACATTAGAGTCGGAGGCCGCGATTACCGGCAAGCTGTGGATAATCTCCTGCATCCGGGGGCTCACCCCCACGATATTGGCAAAGGGCTTGGTCTCGAGCCTCTCCGCTTCCAGTTCCGGACAGGTCAGATAGTGAAAGGTCTCCACCCCTCCCAGCACCACGTTGCCCGTCTTCTTAAGCTGGGACGTATTGACCAGGATCAGCATCTTCTGCCCGCCTTTGGTGGTGATTTCCACCTCCCGGTCCACCACGACCTCACCGCTGCTCATGGAAAGGCGCATGGGGCAGTCTTTCTGGCACATGTCGGCCCGAAAGATGTCCCAGCAGAACTTGCCCATCACCTCTTCGCGCTTGAAACCGGTGATTTCCTCGGCCATATGGTTGAAGTAGCCGATTTGCCAGCGGGTGTTGATCAGAAACACCCCTTCGGGGAAATGATCCAGAATGTCAGAAGGGGTAAGATTCAGGAATTTTAGGGCGGGATTGAGATTCTGGCTCCCGGGATTTTCCATGGAGGCGAGCGCACGCATGACCTTCTCCTTCTCGAAAACCCTCTAACTTGAGAGGGGGCGCCGCGTCTGAATCAGGACTGCACCGAGGCTAAGCCGGGGAGCAAAGAACCATAGGCAGGAAGCACTGTCGGATTTTTTCTCCCTATTATTAATATAGCAATGTTTGTACCAGTTCAAGAATTTATTTTAAGATATCGGCAAAATTGCTTTTATACCCAAGAGCACGGCCCAGCCGGAAGATAACAGACAAAAAAAAGCCCGCAATCTGTTGCCAGACGCGGACTTTCAGAAGCCTCAAGATCATTCTGAATTATCATGTGGTGCCGGAGGCCGGACTCGAACCGGCACAAGGTTGCCCTCGGGGGATTTTGAGTCCCCTGCGTCTACCAATTCCACCACTCCGGCAGGCATCACTATTTTATCTTTTGAAGAGGATTTGGCAATAGGGGAGATAAAAAAACTGGCAGAACCCTTGTGTTAACCAAGAGTTACTTGCCAGTCTGGATAAAGCCGGGATACCTTACTGGGGCGGGCGCGACACCGGGATTTCCCGGGGTCCGCCGGGAGTAAAGGGTTTCATGCCGGCCGGACCTTGGGGACTACTGGGGCCGCCTTTGATACTCCGGGCTTCCCGGATCAGGGTCATCAGGTACATGAGGTACCGGGCCTGCTGCACCGGGGTCAGGAGCGAGCTCTCCTCGTCGTCTTTGCGCTGCTGGAGATTGAGCATCTCCAGGCGGTGGCGCTTCATGTCGCTGAGCACGGCCTTGATTTCGGACTCGGGCGGGGAGGACTGGCCCATCAGTTGCTGCAGGCGTTGCATGTCACTCTTCATCTGCATGATGAGTTGACGCCGCAGGGGTTTATAGCGCTGGTCGATCTCCAGCAGCCGGTCCACCGTGCGTTGATCCGCTCCCAGAGCCGGCCCCAACTGGCTCCGCTTGACTTCCAGCAGCTTGTCCTGAAAACCGCCACCCCCAAATTCGTGGCCCGGCTGGGCCCAGGCGCAGTTCGCCCCGGCCAGGATCAGCCCCAGGAACAGTAAGATAACCCTTCGACGCATGACCCACCCTTTGCCCCTTGACGCAGTTTGTCAAGAAATCTTTCCTTTTCCTGATCGGTCATTCCCGATAGCTCCGAATCCAGATCCCAGCCGGAGATATCCACTTCCTCCGTCGGCACGGCCCCGCCTTCTTCCAGGGCTACCGGCATAATCTGGTCATTTTCCCCTGCGGCCGGTGCCGGCGGCTTTACCGGCGCCATCTTGGCCACCTCTGCGGGAGCTTGGGCTTGCCGGGCCAGGTGCTGGTTCTGCACGGGGTTGCCGGAGCCAGTATAGTACACCGCCATCCACACCAGGAGGACCGTCAGGGCCGGCACCCCGATGAGATAGGGGAGACGAAACCCCCAACGCCGCGGGGCCGGTTCCTGGCCCGCGGCCGCAGCCTGGGCCAATTTCACGTGCAACTCCCGGGAAAACTGGTTCCAAAACTCCGAACCGGGATCGTCCACCGGAGTCGCCTCAATGGCGGCCACCGCCTCCTTGAACCCCGCCACTTCCTGGCGGCAGGCGGAGCACCGTTCCACATGGGCCTTCAGCCACCGCTTCGCCACAGCGGGGAGATCACCGTCAGGATATTCGGGTAGCCACCTTTGGAGAAGGGCGCATTGCCACCTCATGGTTATCCTCGCTCTGTAGTAGTTTTTTTAAGGTCTTCAGCGCCTGGCAGTAATTGACCCGGGCGGCGCCCGCGGTACCGCCGAGAACCTGGGCGATCTCCTGATATGACAGACCCTGCTCGACCTTCAGGGTGATCACCGCCCGCTGCTTGGCGGGCAGATTCTCCAACGCCTCGTAGAGACGCCGGCGGTCGTCCTTAATCTCCAGGTCCTCCTGGGGACAGCCCTCGCCCACCAGGTTTGCTTCATCGCTGTCTACCGTATCGCCGAATTTCTTGCGGCTTTTCAAATAATTATAACACTGGTTGATGGCAATCCGGAACAGCCAGGTGCGAAACTGGGCGTCCCGGCGGAAACTCCGGATATGGACAAAGGCCTGCAACAAGGCCTGTTGAGTCAAATCCTTAGCCTCTTCCGCATCGGATACCATGCGGCACGCCAGGCCATAGACCTCCCGTTGATACTTTTTCACCAGTTCTTCGAAGGCCGGAAGGTCGCCCTCTTGGGCCCGGGCCACGAGCTGATCATCAGTCATGGGGTCTCAATACCGGCTTTCATTAAGTTAGACCCCCGCCGTCTAGAAATGTTAACCGCATATTTATCATTTTGATAAAGATCAAGGAGGGCTCGCTGCGTCACGGATTGTCCCCGGATAACTCCTGGGGGCTACCTTTTATTATCGCAGATTAGACCCCGGGGCTCAACTCTTCCTTGGGCTTGCCTTTTCCGGCCGGCTCCCGCATCTCTTGAATCCCGGTGGATAGCGGCACCGCCAGCATGAGGAGGCCCAAGGCGGCCACGCCGTGCCAGCCCGCCAACCCGTAGGCATAGCCGCTCAGGGTGATGCCCACCGCGCCTCCTAGGTAATACGCCAGGACGTATAAGGAATTGGCCCGGCCCCGGCTGGAGGTGAGTCTCCGGTTCAGGGAGCCGGCAGCCGAGGCATGAATGGAAAAAAATCCGCCGCAGACCAGCATCAGGGCGATGACAATGGCAACGATGGATTGAATCAGGGTGAGGGCGATGGCCAGACCGAAGACCAGCGCCCCCAGCACCATGGTGCCGCCGTTGCCGATGCGGTTGCTCAATTGGCCCGCCATCGGACCGATAAAAATCCCGATGATATAGGTCAGGTACAGCAAGGTGATATACTCGGTGGAGGCGTTGAAGGGCGGCTGGTGCAAATAAAACGGCAGATAATTGAAGATGGAGGAAAAAACGAAGAACCCTCCGAAGGCCACCAGGAATATCCGGCGCAATTCCGGCTGCGACAACAGCGCCAGAAACCCTGCGGATTTCTCGCCGCTTTCTTTGGGCAGGCGGCCCGGCGGCAGCCAGCGCACCGCGGCCAGGGTGGCCATGACCACCAGCAGAGACGCGGTGACAAAGGCATAGCGCCAGTGCAGGGGCGGGTGGATAAAGCCCCCCAGCAGGCGGCCGCCCAGGCCTCCGGCCACTGTCGCCGAGACGTAGGATCCCATAACCACGTTCAAGCGCTCCAGAGGAAGGTTGGTGGACAGGTAGGCAGCCAGGCAGGTGGTGAGCGACGGCACGAACAGTCCCTGGATGAAGCGCGCCCCCACCAGGGTGCCCAAATTGGGGGTGGCCGCGCAAAACAAGCCGCAGGCCGCCACCACCGCGCCCCCCACCAGGATGAGCCGCTGCACTGGGAAACGATCCGCCAGCATCCCGAAAGGCAGGTTGGCCAGGGCGATCCCCAGGATTACCGCGGAAACGGTGTACGAGGCCTGGGAGGGGCTGACCCCGAATTCCCGCTGCAAGACGGGCAGCACCGGCTGGGTGATGTACACCGTGGTGAGGGCCGCGGCCACCAACCCGAACACCAGGGCCTGGAGGGTGAAGAAGGACTTTCTATCCATAAGACGTGCCGAGAGGATTCGGGGAATGTGGAGCCGACTGGCTTGGGAATCCGCCCTAACGCCGATCACCCCTGTTTCAAGATTATAACCAAATGGCGGGGGAAGGGGACCATGGACCATCGGGCGCCGCCGGCCGGGGCTCGTTGCGGCCGCTCGGACTGAGGCCCCGGCCCCGCGGTCCGAACCTTCCTACTTGCGCCCCGGATGTGAAGACCTGGCCATTTCCGCCATCAGCATGTTGGTCCTGACCACGGCCTCCAGGTCATCGGACCCGAATTGCCCCTCGCTCATGCGGTAGGCCGCGCAGACCCCCTCGACGTCGCACACCCGGTTCAGCAACACCTTAACACCCTTGGCCCGCCCCAGGGCCTGTTTGAAATATCCCAGGGCCTGGTCGTACTTGCCTTCCTTGACCATTATGGCTCCCAGATTGTTCAGGGCCAGGGGATGTCCCGGGTCTTGCCGCAGGATATCTTCATAAACCTTTTTGGCCTCGCTGACCTTGCCCTGCTCCAAGAGATCGAAGCCCTGGTTCAACATTCCGCTGACGTCAGCCTTGGCCTGGGCCCCGGCGAGACCCGGCAGCCAGAGGCTTAATCCCAACAACACGGCGGCTACGGTGCGCACTGATCGGTTCATAGACGTCCTTTCCCCGCGGGCGATATGGCCTATTATACCGCGCCGCTCCGGATGTTCCACCCCGGATTGATCTTTTTCTGCCCCCCGGCCGACGCTTGACCGCGATCTACGGCAAGGAGGCGGAAGCTAAATTCAGACGGGCTCAAATAGAGGCCGCGCGGCGACTGGCAGGGAAGAATATACCCGGAGACCGACCTGCCGATGGCAACGGTTATAGGGACGCGGCCCGGGGTTGGGGGCCGGGAATGGATTACTCTGACAATATCCTGAGCAGATACTGGCCGTAGCCGTTTTTCCGCAGAGGTTCGGCCAGCCGGCGCAATTGCGCGGCATCGATGAACCCCTGGGCAAAAGCAATCTCTTCGATACAGGCGACCTTAAGCCCCTGGCGCTTTTCGATAGTTTCGATGAAGGTCGAGGCCTCCAGGAGAGATTCGTGGGTGCCGGTGTCCAGCCAGGCAAAGCCCCGGCCCAGGACCTCAACGTGCAGGTCTCCGCTGGCCAGATAGGCCTTGTTGACGTCGGTGATCTCCAATTCCCCTCGAGCCGAAGGCGTCAGGCGCGAGGCGATCTCCACCACGCGGTTATCATAAAAATAGAGGCCCGAGATAGCGATGTTGGATCTGGGGCTCGAGGGCTTTTCCACGATGTCCAGAATTTTCCCGGATTTATCGAACTCGACTACCCCGTATCGCTCCGGATCTTTGACCCAGTAGCCGAACACCAATCCGCCGTTTTGCAACTGCACCGCCCGATTCAGGATCTCCTGAAAACCGTGGCCATAGAAAATATTATCCCCTAGGATGAGGCAAACCCGGTTGTGGCCGATGAATTCCTTGCCGATGATAAAAGCCTGGGCCAATCCCCCCGGTTGCGGCTGCTCCGCATAGGTAAAGCGCAGCCCCAATTGCGTCCCATCTTCCAGCAGGGTCTGGAAGCGGGGCAGATCCTCGGGGGTGGAGATGATCAGGATGTCCCGGATGCCGGCCAACATCAGGACCGACAGGGGATAGTAAATCATGGGCTTGTCGTAGATGGGCAGGAGTTGCTTGCTGACCACCCGGGTCACCGGATAGAGTCGGGTGCCGGCCCCTCCTGCCAGAATAATGCCCTTCCACCCCGGGGCGGCCGCGACGTCCGGCGACTGGCGCGAAGTTTGATGACTGTTAGGCTCAACCATTACCTCAATCCATGCCGCCTTTAAGGATAATTTTTTTATCTATTATCATAATCTCGGCGGGGATACACCGCTTTTTCCGGGTTGGACTGTGCCAGGATATTTCCCCCTTCGCCCCGATCCTCCCCTCACAGAGAAAGAACCAGCAATGAGACCAATTGGGATGATCCCATCGCCTCGGCAGAGTCAGGTGGCGAGAGAGAGATCAAAAAGAGACTAATGATTTAGGTCTTTGCGACCGATAAACCTGGCTGAGGGGGCGTACGGGGGCTTGCCGGCTTTTAGGGATTATGGCGGAGGAGTGCAGTTGAACTACTCCTTTTCTCCCAAGGGCATTTATTCGAATAAAATTATAAACTTTTGTAAAATATATCGCTGATATCTAAAATTAGTTAAATATGGCTTGACAATTGATTATTTCTGCCTTAAGTTTAGTCCATCTTTCGAAAGGAAGATAAGCTTCGATTAAGCTATAAGGGTCACTTTTTGAAACATATAAGCCCTCCAAGGATGGGGATAGAGTGAAATCCTAACAGGTTATACAAATTGGGGAGAGCTTCGAGATGATTAAACGCAGACATATGGCAGTGTTGGCGGCGATTCTGGCCTGGATCCTCGTGATGCCTGCTGTGGGCAGTGCCGTTATCGCGGATCCAGTAGCCGATGCCGGAGTGAAGTCCGTGGCCCCGGATACGAATTATGGTACGAAACCAACTATGTATGTTCAGTCTCTTACGGATAGCTATGCGCATTCTTTTCTGATGTTCGATTTAGACGTTCCTTCGGGCTTCTATGTTGCCAGCGCTGTGCTCAATTTATATGTCCGTTCGAACACATATGCCGCGAACGTGTCGGCCTTTTATGTCCTCGATAACACCTGGACCGAAGACAACATTACCTGGACCACCGCTAGTGCTCTTCCCATCGGGAGCCTCATGGATACAGAATCTATTCCAGCGACAACGACGGGGGAATACGCGGTTTTTAATTTACTAGAAAATGGAGCTAGCTTGGCAGATGGTCTCTTATCGGTAATGCTCCAGTTGTCTACGGATCCGATCCAGACACGCGGACTGGTCACGTTAGCCACCCGTAATGACACGAATCCTGCTTATCGGCCCTTTCTAGAATATACCTTAGAGGCGGTGCCAGTGCCTCCCACGCTTCTCCTTTTCGGCAGCGGCCTCTTGGGCCTGGCGATTCTGCGGAGAAGGAATGGTTAACCTGTAGTCTTGCCAGAGAGAGCCATTAACTACCAGGCAGGGTTAGTCGCCGACCCTGCCTGGTTTTTTTATGGCCATTGGCGCAGCAACCCTGCCCAGGGGCAACAGAAATAAGCGTTCCAGGATTACTCAGCTCTCTTGCTTAAACCACCTCCAGGTCTCTTTCAGGCCTTCCTCCAGGGTGGTTGCCGGGACAAAAGAGAGATACTGATTCGCCCTGGCAATGGACACATAGTTCCGGAGGACCTCGCCGGGGCGTGACGGCTGATAAACCAATGATGGAAATATCCCCTCCCCCACCACTTTGCGCATCAGCACTACCAGTTCGTTGATGCTGGTTTCCTTGCCGGTGCCTAGCTGGATAGCTTCCCCGAAAGGCAGATCTTCGATCTGTAAGGCACTAACAATGGCTTTCTCCAAATCTCCCACATAGATAAAGTCGCGGGTCTGTGCTCCATCGCCATAAACGGTAACTGGTTCTCCAACCTGCACTCGTCGGAAGAATTTAGCAATAACGCTGCCTTTATGATAGGAGAAAGGCCCATAGACGTTGGAGAACCTAAGGCAAATACTCTTCAAGCCATAGGACCCCCAAAAAGCCGAGCAATAGCCCTCCCCGGCTAACTTGCCGGCGCCGTAAGGCGATATGGGATGTGGCGCCATATCTTCATGCACCGGAGGATCCGCCTCCCCGATAATGGCTCCTCCGGTAGAGGCAAAAACAAATCGTTTCACCCCGTATTTGACGCTGGCCTGGAGAAGATTAAACGTACCTTTGACATTAACCTCAAGGTTGACTTCGGGGGTCTTGATGGATTCGATGACGTTGGTATGGGCAGCCAGATGAATCACTGTTTCCATGCCTTGCACGGCCTGCTCCACCAATTGCGTATCCCGGATATCCCCGATCAGCAACTCAGCATCAGTCCCCCCCAGGTCTGCTGCTCTTCCTGCACTTAAATTATCCAAAACCCGAAGGCGCATGCCGCGTGAAGCTAAGTGGCGTATCAGGTTACTGCCGACAAACCCGGCCCCGCCGGTTATGAGGCAACTTTTTCCCATATATCACCTTGTTACCTAAATTCCCTTGCCTGATATAATGATCCTGACGGTTTTAATAATGATAAACAAATCCAGCCAGAAAGATTGGTGGATCAGGTAGAATAATTCATACTGCAATTTTTCAGACTGCCCCAGTTTTGACCCGGCATAGTTATGGTTTACCTGAGCCCAACCCGTAAGCCCGGGCTTAACCAGGAACCGCAACCGGTAATAGGGGGTGTCCTTAGCCACAAAATCGGCAAAATGCTTTCTAATCGGGCGGGGGCCGATAATGCTCATATCTCCGTTCAAGATATTGAAAAACTGCGGTAGCTCGTCCAACCTGAGTTTGCGCAGGATTTTCCCCACTCGGGTGATCCGCGGATCATCCTCAGCAGACCACTTCGGTCCGGTGACCTTCTCGGCGTTATCAATCATGGTGCGCAACTTGATGAGACCGAAGGGGATTTCATTCTGCCCTAAACGTTCCTGAATAAAGAAAATCGGTCCTTTGGTATCCAGTTTTATGGCGATGGCGCTTATCAACAGCAAAGGTAAGGCGATTGGCAAGGTGCATATAGCAAACATAAGGTCAATAACCCGCTTGACCTTTAAAGATAGCCTGGGGAAGAAAGTTACCCTCGCACTGTTAATCAACATCCAGAAATCATCAAAATGGTAAATGGGAGTCTTCCAGGTAAGGTATTGGTAAAAGTCATGGGCGTCACAGATATTGATTTGTTTGAAGCGAAGGCCTATTAATTCCCCAGCAACATCCTTTAGGATCTTTGAATTGACCGAGTAAATAATAAGGTCAATATTGTTTATCTCGCTTATGCAGTTATTATCATTATGCTCCAGTAAACCACCGATATTCGTGCTATTTTTTGTATGCCAATGCCCTTCTATAGAATAATAGGCCGAGTAATGGTCGGTCAATATCTGTTTCAATTCCTTAATTATCGGATCATTACCTATAAGCAGCACATGCTGTGGGATCAGCTTCAAACGCTTCCTACATAAGAGGCGCCAGCAGGTGATGAACGTAAAGGTAACTGCCACAAACCTCAATAGCATTATTTTCCCAGGACGTAGATTAACTATGAAATAAGCCCACGCACTGTAAATAAGAATCACACTTCCCAGCGCCAAGACAAGGGACAGAATCAAATGTTCAGGTTGCCGCAGGCTTGAAATGTCATATAATCCCACGAGATAAAAGGATAGAATTACGAGCATAAGCAGCAGCATGCCTATCGTAAGAGCTCGCCATGTATCTAACTCAAAACCAGCCGGCTGCATATAATGATGCATTGAAATAACAATAATCTGGCTTAGAATGATGAGCAGAACATCCCCCAACAAGAGGACCATCCTCTGCTTTTGATATTGCTGTAAAAAGATCCGTTTCATTTTTCTCTTAGTCTTTTATGGCGCATTCTTAATGTAGTTTCTGTGCCCGGTATTTAATAATTCTGGCCGGCTTTCCCCCCAGCACTGCATCAGCACGCACATCCTTAGTCACAGGTCCGAGCCGGGTGCGGCTTAGAAGTTACCCCTTGCCGCCTCCTGAAGAATCAGTTTGTCCAGAGTAAGATCCGCCACAGCCCATTTCAGTCGGACATTACGATTGGCTAAGAATAATTCCTTTTACGATATGCCAATATTTCAGTGGTATTCCCATCCACATTTAATGGTATGTTAAAAGGAGCAACCATTTGATATAAATCAAATCCTAATTCTCTTAATGAATTACCTACTTCATTCGGATCAACACCCAAAGTCGGATGAATATCAACTAATACGATAATATCATGATTTTTTGTTAACGTTTGATAACTTCCTTTCAAAACTTTCAATTCAGCTCCCTCAACATCAATTTTTATCATATCAACGTTATTACAATTATCATTTTTTAATAGATTATCTAGCGTTTTAACTTCAACGGTAATATCGCCTTGGTTTCTATTAGGCAAGGAAGGTATTAGGGAATGCCATCCGCTTACATGGCTTAAATATAATTTTGCCATCCCATCTGTTTCTCCCAAAGCTATATTTTTTACAGTTATATTAGGATAACCATTCAATTTAATGCTTTTATTAATCCATTTAATATTATTAGGCGCGGGTTCAATTGACATAACTTTGCCAGTTTCTCCAACAATTTTTGCTGCCATAAGAGTATAATCCCCCATATTGGCTCCAACATCGATAAAAGTTTTCCCAGGTTTCAATAAATTAACAATAGTTTTCTTTTTCAATACTTCATATTGCCCAATAGCACGGGAAAACTGTGATGGAGATTCTTTTAAGTTAAGAAAAATTTTTCCTCCAGCAGAAGGAAATGGCAGATAAACATCGGGAAGAAAAATCGAAAGTGCTATATAGATCTTTTTAATATACCTTTTTATTGGCAATTTAATACTTCTCATCCCTTTCTCCCTGATTAATAAGTTTGTTATATTTTATATGGTTCCGTGGATACTTCTTTATTTTTGCCAAATTACCTGCGGCTATCGGCATACTTTATTGCTTGCGGTATTTGATCACCTTAGCAGGGTTTCCGCCCACAATGGCAAAAGGAGACACATCTTTCGTCACTATTGAACCAGCCGCCACAATGCTGCCCCTCCCAATAGTCACGCCAGGAAGAATGATAGATTTGCCCCCAATCCACACATCATCTTCGATCACTACTTTTTCAGAGTGTAAACCCTGCAACTGCATAGGCACGTCGGTGTCCTCAAAGCTATGGACCGTGGCCGTAACCATAACATACGGAGAAATCATGACGTTGGACCCAATGACCAAGTCTCCGTATTGAATGCAGGAAATCTGCGTATTATTGCCGATATGGCTGTTAGGGGCGATGATAATGTTCCAGGGAAAGCCGATTCGGGTGGCCCGACCGATGCTAGTATGTTTTCCCCGGAAGTTCCGCAAAACTAAGCCGTAACAGAAACCCCGGAAAAAATTCCCACTTTTTCCGGGTATTATCCCCAGGAAAGCTTCCAACCAGGACCAAGCTTCTTTCTTTAAATTGGTGGCGTTGATTTTGTATTTTTTTCTCATTTAGAGTATTTTCCCGCGTCTTTCGATATCAGTTCCTGGTAAAGTTTTCTTCAACGCTCAGAGATCGATCAGGAGTAAGATTTGAGTAAAATTTTTCGAGTTTCTCCTTCCAACGGTGTGCAGAAAACTTATCCGCCAAGTCCTGGCGAAAAGCGAGAGAAGGACGTATATCCTCAGACGAAGTATTCAGTTGGGTCAGGACTTGTTCTAATCCCCGGGCCAGCTCTTCTATCTGGCCGAAGGGGCAAACAATCACCTCTTCAGGAGGGCAGAGCTCATGGACAGCCGGAATATCAAACGCCACAACCGGCAAACCCATGACCAATGCCTCCAGCATGGCATTGCCAAGACTTTCATAAAGGGAAGGCGTGACAAAGAGATCAAATATCTGGTAGAAAGCGATCACCTCCATCTGGTGACCTGTAAAGATGACTTTACCTTCCAGATTGAGGGTTTTCACTAACTTCTGTAACCGCTGGAGGTAGCTTTGCTCCTCTGGCCAAATGGCGCCTCCTACCAATAAGAGCCTGGCTTGGGGCCAGCGATCCACTAGATGGGCCAACGCCTCAATGACCAGATGGTGGGCCTTGGAGGGTACCAGGCGGGCAACATAGCCGATGACCAAGTGCTCTGGTCCCAAGCCCCAACCTACCCTTAATTTCTTTCTGTGGTCTGCCGGAAGAGGAGGCGCTTCCAGAAAAGTCTTGAGACGAAGATCTGGATAAATGACTTCCTTGATTGCCTTTGGACCTATGCCATGCGCGGCAAAGTCTTCCTTGAGATGTCTAGCATAAAAAACATAATGGGTAGTCACCAAACCTGCCAGCCGTTCCAGGTTAATAAAGAGGCTCCGTTGGGACCAACTGTGGGCTGGGGAGAAACTGGGGCCGTGGACGTCATGGACAATGATCGGCACCCCGGCCAGACCGGCTGCGAGGCGGCCCAGAACTCCGGCTTTAGCGAGATGGGTATGCACTATCTGATATTTTTGCCTGCGGAATAAAGCATAGAGATCTAATAAGGCCTTGATATCGCGGTGTGGATAGATGTACTTGGTCAAAGATGGCACGCGCCAGTACTTAACGCCTGGTAATCCATGAGAAATCAGCTGCTCGTCGGTAGGGCCTTGGCCGGTAACGATGTCCACCCTGTATCCCAGATCCAGGGCTATTTCGGCCTCCATCCGGGTGCGCAACCCTGAACTGTACTGGTCCGTGGGCGTGGTGATGACGTGACAGAGGCGCCTGCCATTTGCCTGCGAGCGGTTAGCCATGTTCACCGCCCTGCGGCCTGGTCCAGTAGGTCTCCGATCCTCAGCCGCAACTCCTCAAGCTCGGCCCAACTCACCCTGGGGGCGAGATTCTTGAGGCCCTCGGTTGCCATATTCACCCTTTGCATAATCTGTTGATATTCCGCCGGCTTCACCCGACCTGTTTGAGCGGCTTTCGCCAGCATGTCCAGGTATTGATAATCTTCCCAACCACGCCGCAGGGCTTCTAACCTGGTGGTCGGGATGGGCATTCCAGTCCCGGGGTTAGGATAATAAAAGGTTCCCCGGCGCATACTGGCACCTCTCAACCTGGGCCCTTGTGTCCAGGGATCCACGTCCCACTTATCCATCCCCCATAAGAGATACCCTTGAAACTTATATCGGTAGACATACCACCCTATAATCCGCTGGTTAACCAAGGGCTGATCTATGCCATGCAACTTGTTGGCATAAAGCCATACCTCTTGACCCATGCTTTGGGCCTGTTTAATCGCTTGAGGGTCATAATATTTTGCATAAGACACCCATATATTGATTATTTTGGCAAAATCAGGGACGGGAGCACGTCCCGCGGATTCTGTTTTAATATTAGGGACCAGTGATTTGATCAGGCTATAAGCTTGAGTTACTTTGCCATAATCTTGGGGTTTGGGCTCATCAATCACTTTGATGATGGCTCGATTTTCTAGATGGTGGCGCCGCAAATAGTCGGCAAAAGAAGGATAGAAAATTTTGGCTTGCGATGCCCAATCATTTCCGGGATTTCCGATCTCTTTTGCTCCACCCAGAGTAGGCACCCTAAAAAGCTGGTAATTGAGATCATTGACAACGTAGCGCAGGAGGTGTTCAAACCCGGGGAAATCCTCCACTTTTTTATTAATAAGAAATCGTTTTACCGGAAAAGGATAGAAGTGGCCGATGGAATTTATCTTGTATTCGCGCATGCTGCGCAGGAGAGCCTTCACTTTGAGATTAAATTGTGCTTGGCTATTCCCACCGTAACGGTCATAAATTTCTTGAGATACAAAAGTATTAGCTAAAATAGGAATAGGAAGGTCCCGCGATAACGCAAAATTCCATACTTTTATTTCTAATGGCTGTCGGAAACTAGCCTTATTATCAGAAAAAACCAATTCAAAATTGTGAACGCCTTTAGGCGTGGATGGAGAAATTTTTATTATAGCCCACACGTCCGAGACCGGTGCACTTTTAAGGGGACCTTGTTCCAGGGAGAAAAGAGCGTCAGCTTGCAATCCATCCAGATTTTTCACCGGTGCCGAAACTACTTGATAAAAATTGATCTTAATCTGAGTTTCGGACCCCATTCCCGTGACTTGAGCCTTAAAAAATGACGGGTCTCCTCCATTCACCTTGAAAGTCAATATCAAATACTCATTCTTGGCGCCTGCCACAATAATCTTTTGTCCAACCGCATTTTTTTCAACTAAATTAACTCTTACAGAGGGAAATTGATTTGTTTCTGCATGTACGAGATAAGCCTGAGCAGGAAATACAATAAAAAGTAAAATTAAGGCCACCTTAATTATTAATACTTTATGTATAAACTTTTTGTTTATATTTTTAAGCATAACCTAACCATCCTTTTCCGGTAAAGATTGAAGTTCAAAATAAAGAGCTGTAGTCCTTGCGTGCTACCTGCGTAAATTTATTATATCTTGACCATATTTTGCCTGCTTTTCATGATCAATTTATTATTCCATTTCCTACTCGCAAATCTGTTTAATATATTATTTGCAGCAAATGGAAACATCAAAGCGGTAAATAACAATCTATGTCTAAGTGCACCACCCATATTTCCTTGTACTAGCGAAGCACTACAAACTCCTATTAATATGTAACTAAAAATTATTAAAGCCCATTTCCTATCTCTTTTATAAAAAGCTTTTATTTCCAGGAAAAAGTAAATATAAAGAAACCATAATACTGAAGAATCAGCCATGGCTAATGCCTGATTGGTCTTTTTGACCATCCACGGAAAAGGAGAACCCATAAAGTAAATAACTAAAATGGGCATAAATAAAATAGCTTCATAAATATTTGTGTAACGAAATTCTCCTGTGTACCCTGAATCCGCATCAGAAGTGCTATCACTCCGCTTAATCATATTGTCAATGTCAATGTATTCCGCTCCCTTTATAATTCTTAAATCGCTTAATACTGATCCACTGTATAAATTAATAAAAGTCCCCAATAATATTCCTAAGATTACTCCAAATTGTATAATTCTCGCAACTAATAATTTATTCTTTTTATATTGAAAAACTGTCTTATGCAAAATAACTACACATAGTAATACTAACATTACTGGTGGCCGCAACATTCCCAAATATAAAAAGCTGAATACCATAAGAAACTTAACTTTAATAGTGGGAGTTTTTTGATAAAGCCTCCAGAGCCTGAAAAACCATAATAGGAAAAATATCGAATGGGTATCTCTCAGTATCGCAACGGATAAGAGCATGTAATTTGGGGAAAAGGCTAGTAATAGTGCTGTGAAGTTGGCGGTTCGAGTATTGTATAAATCCTCAGTCAATTTAAATAAAACAAAAATGCTCATTATCCCAAAAATTAAACTGAAGAGCCTTGCGACCTCCTGTGAATCATCAGAAAGATAAAAAATTAAAGATAGAGGATAGATATAAGCAGGGTTGCCTGTAATAAAATCTTTAAAATTGAATGTTATAAAACTATCAATGACACTTTTGCGCAATGTATTAGCATGTAACATAGCGTTAGGGATATAATATCGAAAAGTATCATCGTTTTGCGGCAAAAAAGGTTTGATATAATTTGTAGTTATAATACAAAAACACACTAAAAAATAAATTATTAATATGTATTGAATAAATTTACGGTTTCTCCATAGATGAATAACAAGTCCTACCATAATGATACTGCTAAAAAACAGGTAGGCAAGAAAGCTAGGTTCAAGAAATTTAATCATTGTTGCAAGCTATGCTCCAATATTTTTGGATGAATTAATACTAGCAATTTTATAAACTATGGTAGATATGTCGTTCTTTTTTAGAATTAAAAGGGATTTTATAGAAACCCCAAAAATGACATACATCAAGGTGAGTAATAGAAAAGTGCTGGTCAAATACCCCCAACAAAGGGCCTGGGCAGCCCCCAAACCGCCGTATTGGGGAATGAGCAGGTAACAGAGGAGAATATTTACCAGCACCCCAAAGGCACTGGCGAGCATCGCGGTGCCGGCCCGCCCGTTGACGATCATAAAGCTGCTCAACAAGGAGTAAATCCCGTAGGCCACAATCCCCACTAAGATAATGTACAGCTGCGGCACAGCCCCCAAGAATTCCGTCCCATACCCCAACCGGATTACGGGTCGGCTTAATACTGCCACCCCTATAGCTCCTAGCCCCATCAGGAATAAGGCGTGACGAGAGAGCCTCTTCAGATGGTCGACTTGTTGTTCCAAAGAATTATTGACCCCAGATTGAACTACGATGGCCAGCACCCCAAACAAAACCCACAACGCCTGACCAAAATTAAGGGCTACCGAATAGAGGCCATTTTCAGTAGAACTAGCCCAAAATCCCAGGAAGATGGCGGTCAAGCGTTGATTGCCCATGTCCAACGACACTAAGGCCTGGCTTTTTAGTCCATATCGGAGGCACTTGCCCAGGGAGCTCAGATGACAACGAAAAGGACCTGCACCCCAGGGTAGCCGGGGTCCCAGATAAAAGCAGGAAATTAGGTAAATAACCAAAAAATTAACCATATAGAGGTCAAGAATTAAATCTATGGATGCCTTCCAAGTGATCCAGGCCAATAACATTAACAACATGAAGAGGGATCGACGTAGGATGCGCACCAACGCATATTCTTTTAACTGGTCTGTGGCGACAAAAAAATTTTGATAAAGCGTAGTAGACACTTCACCAAACAGACAGGCAAGGAAGAATACTTTGAGCCAGAAACCGCCTGTCGATAATACGGGCAGATGGGAGAGCAGTGGATAGCCCAATATCAGTAAGAAACCCAAAGAGAGCAGATAAAGAAGACTATTGGCGGCCAGTTCCGGAAAAGCATATTCTTTGTAATAGTAAATATTTCCTAAATACAGCCCCCCAGTTAGTAAAACACTAATAAAAAGGATATTGTTCATCAGGAAAAAAAATTCGCCTTTTAAGGCTACCCCTACGTAACGAGATATAAGCATATCTGTTATAAAAATGAGTCCTGACAAGATAATGCGCATACTTGATACTATGAGCGTCTTTTTTAATAAACCCATTTCCAGCTTTCCAGTTACTATCTAATTGAATTACAACGGTTCTCAGTTTTCCAATGCACCTGCGGCAAGATCAGATCAAGGTTAATATTGGCAGAGTGTTTTTTAACAAAGGCCAACATGTCACCCAGGACGGCCTCGTTCAGATAATGGGGTTTTAACCCTAATTCGAACAGGTTGGTATGGACCGGATTATAATAATGCTCTTCTGCCTCCCGCCGCGGATTAGGAACCTTATTAATTTTTACGTCGAATCCCGACTGCCTCCCGGCACCTCTAACCTTTTCCGCCAATTCATTTACGGAAAAAGTTTCCACAAACTGGTTAAAAACCCGATACTCCCCCCGACCGGCCGGCTGGAGAAGCGAGAGCTCGACGCAGGCCATGGTATCGGCGATATTTAAGTAGCCGCGCGTCTGGCCGCCATTGCCATACACGGTAAGGGGGTGACCCACCACCGCCTGGACCACAAAACGGTTCAACACCGTGCCGAAGATGCTATCATAATTAAAGATCGAGGCCAGACGATCATCCTGGCCGGACTCATCGGTCTGCACTCCGTACACCGGTCCCTGATTGAGATCGGTTACCCGTATGTCCCACATGCGGCAATAAAAATACAGCATGTCGCCATCTTGCGCTTTGGTCAGATGGTATAGAGAACCAGGGGCTTTGGGATAGAGGAACTTTTGCTTTCGGCCTTTGTGCTCCACCTCCAAATAACCTTCCTCGATATCAATATTAGGGGTGCCGTACACCCCCATTGTCCCCAGTTTGACGATATGGCAATCCGGGTTGAACTCGGCTACGGCGTGGATCACGTTGCAAGTGGACACCAGGTTGTTGGTAAGAGTGAAGACTGCAGCCTCCCGACCCATCATGGAATAAGGGGCTGAAGGCTGTTCAGCATAATGCACCACTCCTTCCGGGTCAACTTCTTGGAAGACATGAGACAGGAATTGGTAATCGCAGAGATCACCGATAAACACCTGGATTTTCCTACCAGAGACCGCCTGCCACAACTCACCTCGTTGATGCAAGCTGGGAACCGCCAACAGAGGTTCGCAATTTAATTCCGTACAGGCCCGGCGCCGAAAATAGTTATCCACCACCGCGACCTCATGGCCTTTCCAGGATAGGTACATGGCGGTAGGCCACCCCAAATATCCATCCCCTCCCAAAATCAGCACTTTCATAGAGATTTTACTCCAGTAAAGTAGTTCCTTTTCCCGCTGGGCCAGAAAGGCTCTGGACGGTGGGAGGGATTGTAGAACCATAACTATCAAAGATATTAATTACTTAGGCAAATGCGTGGCTGAAGGGCAAGCCCTTCAACGCTTGATCTTGGGAAGGCGTTAATTTCATTGCAAAGTATTCGGTTTCAGACCATTACCCTTGGCCCTGACAATCCGGCAATTTCGGATGGAATAATTATCAGGAGCATTTTCGAGATATTCTTGGAGAGCTCCAGAGTCCAACAGATATCGTTTAATCTCTTCCAGGGTCATGGGGGTCTCATTGGATGAATTATAGGGATTAATATCTTTGGGGGCCGGCAGCATCTCCGGATAACCATACTGGATTTTTCCATACAGGGCGCTCAACGCCGGTAGGATGACATACATAGAAGGTAACTCCTGGGCGCGCTGCACTTCTTCGGAACTCATCAGCTCCTCGTACATCTTCTCACCCGGTCCGGCCCCGATCATCTTGAGGGAGATCTGGCGAGCCTCCAAGCCTGCCGCCGGAGCCAGAAGATCAACCATCGCCTGAGCCAGATCCACAATCCGCATCACCGGCATTTTGGTGATCAACACTTCGCCGCCGCAGGCCAGAGTGCCGGCTTTGAGCACCAGATGCGCCGCCTCCGGAATGGTCATGACGAATCTGGTCATGCGCTTGTCGGTGATGGTCACCGGTCCTCCCTTGCCTATTTGCGAGGCAAAGATTGGGACTACGGAACCCCGAGAGCCGATGACGTTGCCAAACCGCACGCTGGAAAAAATCTGGCGGCCGTTGTAATTGACAATATTAGCGGCGGTCATGAGGCGTTCACCCATCAGTTTAGTGGTCCCCATAACGTTGGTAGGATTGACCGCCTTATCCGAACTGGTGAAAATCACCCGGGGGATGCGGTTTTCCAAGGCCATCTGGATGACGTTCTGGACCCCGATAATGTTAGTCTGCACCGCGTCAAAAGGGTTATATTCGGAGAGGCTGACATGCTTGAATGCGGCAGTGTGGAAAACGATATCAACCCCCGAGCCCAGGTTCAGGAGCTTCCTTTGGTCCCGAACATCTCCCAAAAAAGGCGTAACCTCGCGCTTGCTGTATTTTTCCCCCAGCAGGTAAAGTTCGGTCTCGTTATTGTCCAATAAGCGAATTGTGGCGGGATTATACTCGAGAAGTTGGCGAACCAGCTCCCTCCCGATAGTTCCGGCGGCACCGGTGATCAAAATGGTCTTGTCAGAAAAATATTCTTTCATAATTTTCTTTCTCCGGTTCCCGTCAGGAATGTCATTGTCCAGTATTCAATTATACAATAACTAGCGCCCATTATTGTCCACCGGAATATTGTGACATAAACTTCTTAGTTCAATGAGAATCCCCAGTTGACAGCCATTTTCTTCCGCTTACCGCTGGTTTCTTTGGATAAGTTAAAACCATGAAAATTAGCTATCCTTAACGTTATAGTACTTTCCATAGTTTTTCTTATAGTATTTCAGGTAACCGTAATAATACCCTCCGGAACCTCTACCGACCCTGAAGTAATTCAGAACTCCTCCGATAACCCGGGCATTATCTTGCCGCAGAACTTGGTTGGCCAACTTGCCGGCTTCCCGAGCGGTGCTATTGTGCCTGACCGTCATTATTACCCCGTCGCTGATGGCGGTCAGGATGCGTGCATCGGCAAAACCCAAAAGGGGCGGGGTGTCAATGACTACGTGGTCAAACTGCGCCCGCAAACTCTTGATTAAGGCTTGCATCTCGGAGGAACCTAACAGATCCGGCGGATTGGGAGGGGTTGCCCCCGCGGAAATGACCCATAGATTGGGGATATCAGTGAATTTGATGATCTCCTCTTCCGAGGCATTGCCGGAAAGGTAGGTGCTCAGGCCCGGATCCCTGACCTCATTGAAGTACCGGTGGATGGTCGGTTTCCGCATGTCAGCGTCAATGATCACCACCTTCTTCTCATTTCTTTTCGTCAATGACATGGCCAGGTGCACCGAAATCGTGCTTTTGCCTTCGCCGGGGTTGGGGCTGCAAACGATGAGGACCTTCGGAGGATGCCCCGACGTGGACAACATGATCGACGTGCGCATCTGATGGATAGCCTCGGCGAACATAGTCATGCTGTCCGACATGAGTGCCAACGGTTTTTGGTCACCCTGAGCGGCCAGCTCCGGCTGCTTAGCGCTGCTGGTGAACAGGGGAACCACCCCCAGGGTGGCCCACCGGCAGACCCGCTCCATCTCTTCCGAGGTTTTGATGGAGTTGTCGAAATATTCCGTCACAAAGGCCAGCCCGACGCCGCCGATGAGCCCCAAGACCGCGGACAAGGCAATAAAGAGACCTTTCCTGGGAATCCACGGTTTGAAGGGTAAATTCCCGTGGTCGATTATCGTTACATTGCTGGGCACCATGGTGGCCGCCACACTTGCGTCCTTCATCCGGGACAACAAGCCCTGATAAAGGGAATCAAACGTATCGACGTCCCGTTTGATCATCTTGTACTGAATGGAGTTATCCATGAAACTGCCGACCACCTTCTGCTGAGAGGCAAAAGCGTCGGCGAGGAAATTCTCCGAGCGCACCGCAGCCTGATAATCCGACTTGACGCTGGTTGAAATACGGTCCACTTCGGCCTTCAGGCGGCCTCGGATTTCTTTAAGCTTCGCCTGCTCCGTCTGCAGTTGGGGGTGCCCTTCGCGGAAAACTTTGAGCAGACTTTGGACCGTAGCCTCCTGGGTAATCAAGGCCTGGCGCAAGGGCACGATGAGGGCGTTGTTGACGATCACGGGCGCGTCCACCCCCTTTGCCTGGATCTGGTCAGCCAGCGCTTTTTTATTCAATGTATCCGCCTGGGCCTTGGTCAGCAGATCACTGAGGGCGAGGTACTTGGCAACGGCAGGATTGGCATTATCGTCAGGCAGATAGATATCTTTTTCCTTGCCGAATTTGACCAATTTCTTGGTGGAGTAATCAACCCGTTGGGCGAGATTTTGAAGTTCATTTTCAAGCCATTTTTTAATGGTAACAAAAGACTGGCTGCGGGAATCCATATTCAATTTAATGAATTCATTTACCACTGTCTCCACAACCTTTTGAGACATCTCTTTATCTCTGCATTTATAAGAGATATTGACCAGGTAAGAATTCTTAACCGGGGCCACCTTCAACTTATCAAGGAAATAATCGACCATATTGCTTTCAATCTGTCCGGGAGATTTCGGCGGGGAAAATAGTACCCGATCTAAAATACCTGGCTCTCTCAACTCCTTGAATTCCGGGAGCTTATCGAGATTTAAATCCTTGATCACCCTCAGGGCCAGGGTGCGGCTTTGCAAGACAGCAAACTGCGTATTGTAAAAATTGTCATCGTAGGTGCCGCCGAAGAGAGAGGAGAGCGGGTTATTGCTCCCTAAGGTCCCACCGGGATTGTCCTGGATGATCTGGGGCATGGTGGTGGACATGTAAATCGGGTGCATCCAAAAGCAGAGAAAGGTGACGACGGCTACCAGACCCAGACAAAAACCCAGCACCAGCCAGCGGCGGTTGACTATCACCCGCCAGTAATCGCGGAGATGGGTTTCGCTTTCCGTGTTGTAGTCGTAACTAGCCATGGAAACGGAATCAGGAACTTGGCTGGGGGGGCGAACGATGAGGTCCACTTCTTCTCGCATCTTCATATCCTCTTGCGAAATTTAGTCGCCGCAAACCAGATGGCTAATGCGCTGTACTGGTCCTTTATGGCTATGCTTTTTTCCCCTCCGGAAGGCCCGGAAACTGGGGTGGATTGCCTGCCCGGCACCGGCCGGCTGTTTTAAAACGCTGTTCATCCTTACTTGATCCCCGGGGAGGCAACCAGGGCTCGAGATGAGCCCGAGATTCTCCCCGGATCATAAGCTCAGAGGTTATTGCACGGGTAAGGCCATACCCACCGACCCCCGGATGAACGTTTTCAGTTCATAATAGGCCTTCTTGCCAAGGTGGCCAGGGATAAAGACGATATCGTCTTCCTTCAAGGGCACATCCGGGTCTTCACCTTTGGTGACCCGGTCGTAGTTGACCGGAATGGTGACCCGCTGTCCCTGTTCGTCAAACCGCAAAATGGTGGTGCGGTTCTGAGACGCAATCTCGTTGAGGCCTTTGGCGGAGGCAATAGCCTGGGTTACCCGCAAGTTTTGTTTAACCGGGACCGGTCCAGGGGCCTTGACCTCCCCCAGAACATAGGCAAATCCCGCATAAGGAACGTATACGACATCGCCATGCTGAAGGGGAATGTTCAAATCCCGGGGACCTACCTTCAGTAAGGGCTTCAGATCGATCAATATGGTCTCGGTGTTGGGTGAAAAGGATTTGAGTCCCTCTGAGGTCTTAACCTGCTGGGAAGTTTCCTTGGAATTCTGGCGGCGGACGATATGGATCACATCCGCAGAACCGTCCTTCACCCCCCCGGCCTGCGCCAACATCTCCAGCAGCGTGCGGCGTCCGATCATAGGATAAGAACCCGGTGTATTAACCGCTCCGGTGATCGACACCCGTTGATAGCGATACTCTTTGACAAACACCGAGATCTGGGGATTCACCAAAAATTCTTTGTCGTACAGCTTCATCAGGCGTTGTTCGATCTGCGCGGCCGTCAACCCCTTCACCTTCACATTTTCCACCAGCGGCAGGAAGATCTGACCCTGCCCATCGACCCGCACTTCCCGGCTCAGATTGTCCTGGCCAAAAATCTGCACGGCCAGCAAATCTTCCGGTCCCACTTGATAATCTCGGAAATTTGTCGGAGTCGTGGGACCTGCTTGGGCCATAAGCGTTTCGTTGAACCGCTTGTTTTTCGCCTGAGCCTCCACCTGGGAGACCATGTCCTGGGTCGGCCCCCGTGCCGCAGGCCCGGCGCAACCGGCTATCAGCAGCCCCGCCCCGAGAACCATCAACCATGTCTGTCTTAATTTCATCAAAGTAATTCCGGATAATTTGGGTTTATGTAGCGAATTAAGTGCTCACAAAAAGCCACTTCCCAACCTGGTTCTTTAGATAATTGTCATTCTTGCCCGGGCCGGATACCCCCGTGACCCCCGTCCTCAAAAAGCAAAGTCCATACCATTGTCACAGCGCTATTTTTATTGATGTTATTTCAAACGGTTACATTTTGAGTTATGTTTATCTTTCCTAAATTAACGTAAAAGATAATGAACATCTTGGCGAGAAAAGTAAACCTCCGACTCCTTTCCGCCTCCCTGATCGGCTGCCCAGAAAAGTTCTAGCTAAGTGCCGGTGAACCAACCCTTCGGATTTTTGGAGCTAATCCTCCATGTCGATTTTGGGCTTGTGGAGAAACCTGAAGGGGAGAAGAAAAATCGGAATGCCAGTTTCCTCTGCGATGACCTGAGCTATGCTGAAATCGGGAATCCTCTGGCCCGCGAGGTAGTTGCTCAGGCTCACCTGGCTAAAACTTGGGTACTTGGCCTTGATGGCTTCATACAAGCGGCGCCGGCCCTCGGTACCTTCCCGTTCGATCCATTTTCTCAGGAGCTTCATTTGAGTTTAATAGTTAGCAATTCGTTAAAGTGATGTCAAGTATGTTGAGAAATGTTTAGTGATAATTCCATACTTATCTTGGAATGTTCAAATATTCATTAAAAATATCTTTTTTTAAGCCCCCCATATAGGCCGTATCCAATTTAACTAATGATTATTACAGCTAATATTTGCTTTTTAATAAGATAGATAGAGCTGCTTTCAAAAAGTCTAAACTTTTTAATTAAAGAATTCTATGATCAGGTTAGGTTTTGCAGCGTAATCATAGAAAAAAATGCACCGATCATGAATATTAAAAAATTTTTTTGTTCTATAGAATTTAAGGGCATCGCCATTTATTGAGCGGTCGTTATTCGACCTGGTACGGTATAGATGAGTGCCCTTCTGAAATAAAATCGAGAGTTGGGGGGGGGGGCATACCTGCGCGGTTATCAGTGACGCCGCTTCTCCCGGGCAGTGGAGCTGCCGCAGGTTTTACCTCCTACGGCTGGTCTCGGGAATATCGTCCGAACGTCTAAAGGAATTGCGGCTCCAAGCAAGCCGTTTCCCAAAAGCGAGGGGCTGGCAAGCACGAATTACGGCCTGTCATGACCTAATTTTTTAATAATGAAAGTCTGAAAAGAATTTTTTTGATTTAGCAGAGTGCTTAGAGTCCCAGGAAAATCTCAGTCCAACTGAATTACCTGGTTGGGGCGAAGTCGCAGATATAGGCCACCTTTTGCTGTTTCTTGTGGTAGAATTGCTCTCAGTCGTGACTTGAACCTCCTTGGTAGGTTTGGGTTTTGGTTAGGGCCGGTTCGGGTGCCACCACACCTGCCTGGCCCGCTATTTCCTGGCCCCCAGGGGCCGGATAGCCGTTAGTCCTCAGTGAAGTCAATAACCTTACCTTTCCCGCCCTTAGGGGCCAGCAAGTCCCCCCTTTTAATGCTGCATCTCGTATGGTACCAGGGGCCAGGTGTGCATAGCGCGCCGTCGTTTTTGCGTCCCTATGGGTAAGCAACTTTTGTACGATAAGCAGGTCAACCCCATTGCTCACCAAAGTCGAGTCAAAATGGTGCCTCAGACCATGGAACCGGAACCCCGCCGGCAGGTCCGCCGCCTTCCGTATCCGTTGCCAGGGGCCGCTAAAATTGGTTCTTTGCTTACCGTTTTCACCGGGGAACACAAAGGAAGATTCAACGTCCAGGCCTTCATGCTGACCGGGATATTTTCGGTTTTGCCGCTCTTGGGGCCCTTGAGGGTGATGATCCCCCGCTCGAAATCAACATCATCACCATTGCAGTTTGAAAAGCTCGTCCCTCCGCAAGCCGGTGAATAACGCTCCCGGTTTATCTCTGAGCATATTCCTTTAAACGCCTGTACGGCCAACCGCCTTTTCCTCCACAAATGTCGGCAGAACCAGGTCATGGCCCTCTTCTTTGGAGGTCAAGAGCTTGTCACCAATGCCTTATATTGCTTTTCAAACATGAATGACTATTCTCTAAATAGGTCTGGATCAACTCATTGAAAAATCTCATGATCTATAATTTTTAGCTTGCTGCCGAAACAGGGACGAAATTGCCCCACCGACAAAATTTCCGGTGCTGGTCTGAGATTAAGAAGAGTATAGCTGGTTTTCCTGAGACACTTTTCTTTTCAGATTGCCGGCTCGATGGCGTTGCTGCCAGGTGGCGCTCTTAGCTGCAAGCAACCCTCTGCAAGGACACCCGAAAATGGATTTTAACCCGTAATTGGGAATCTCATTCTCGAGGCAGGTATGACTGAGTCTGGTGAGAGCAGGCCGGAATTCACCCTCGCGGTCGAGGGCGACCAAGGCCAGGCGGTCCGCCTCAGGATTTCGGGACACCTCTCACTGGATAACCTGCTTTCCTTTCGATCTGAACTGGAAAGCTTCCTGAGTCGCATGACCCCTGCCGACCTCACCGTGGATTTAGCCGGGGTGGAGTATGTCGATAGCGCTGCGGCGCTGGCTTTGCTGGATCTCAAGGGCGAGGCCGAAGCCCGGTCGATTCCCTTCAGCTTTGCCCGGGCCAGTGAGAAAACCCGGGGAGTAATGGGCCTTATCGACCCGGAGGCCGTCACCATGGCGCCGCGGCGGGCCGAAGCCCAGCCCCAGGATTTCTTTACTCAGATCGGCGATGAGACGCGGCTGCTCGGGAAAGACTTTTATGATCTCCAGTCTTTTCTGGGTGATCTTTTGTTCGCCCTGCTCTTCTGTTTTCGGCATCCCGGCTCGGTGCGCTGGCGGGATGTGCTCTTTTACATGAAGCGGGCCGGAGCGGACGCACTGCCCATCCTCAGTCTGATGAGTATAGGAACCGGCGCGGTCATAGCCTTTCTCTCGGCCCTGCAGCTCAAGCTGGTGGGAGCCACCATTTATGTGGCGGCCCTGATTGCCATCGCAGTGGTTCAAGAGCTGGGGCCCATGTTGACCGCCATTCTGATATCCGGCAGGTCCAGCTCCGCCTTTGCCGCGGAGATCGGCACCATGATGGTGAAGGAAGAAGTGGATGCCCTCATCGCCTTGGGGCTTGACCCCCTGCGGTTCTTAGCCGTGCCCAAGGTTATGGCCACCATGGTGGTATTGCCGTTACTCACCCTGTATTGCATGCTCTTCTGTGTTATCGGCGGCTTCCTGGTCGGGGTGTATCTGCTGGATTTTACGGTTTATACGTATGTCAATGAGACCATGAAGAATATCGCGTTATTCGATCTGGTTTCCAGCCTGATCAAGTCGGTGGTCTTTGGGGTAGTGGTGGCGGGCATCGGCTGCCAGCGCGGCTTTCAGGTGCGGGGCGGGGCCGAATCCGTAGGGACTATGACAACTTCGGCCGTAGTGACTTCGCTCTTTCTGGTGGTCCTGGTGGAGTGCATCTTCGCCATAGTTCTGCACTATATAAGGCCAGCCTAGTTATCAGGCGGGGCTGGACGGAAGCCGAGGGGAAGACCCTGGTTTTGGCCGGAATACACCCTTTCCTAGCGAGGATTACCAGCCTTGGCAGATGACAAGACTCCAGCGAGTCAGGGAAAAAAGCCGGTTGCCGTGGTGGACAGGCTGACCGCGGGCTATGGCGAAAATATCGTTTTGGAAGACGTCAGCCTGGAAGTTTTTCCGGGTGAAATTCTGGTGATCTTGGGGGAGAGCGGCTGCGGCAAGTCCACCCTTCTGAAACAAATGATCGGCATTTACCAGCCCTTTGCCGGACAGGTGTTGATCAACGGCATCAATATCCACACGGCGGATGAAACGGAGCAAGTGAAATTGCGGCGCCAAATCGGCGTGACTTTTCAGGCCGGCGCCTTGTTCGGTTCCATGACTCTGGGGGAGAACGTGGCCCTGCCTCTGCAAGAGTACACGGATCTGCCCGAGGAAGAAATAGACCGCATCGTCAAGATGAAGCTGGGGATGGTCAACCTGGGAGGTTACGAGAATCATCTGCCCGAGGAGCTTTCGGGGGGGATGCAGAAGCGGGCGGGGCTGGCCAGAGCGCTGGCTTTGGACCCCAAGGTGCTTTTTTTCGATGAGCCTTCGGCCGGCTTGGACCCCGTGACCGCGGCGGAGATAGACATCCTCATTAAAGGCATCAATGCCGGGATGGGGATCACCATGGTGGTGGTCACCCATGAACTGCAATCCATTTTCAATATTGCCCACCGGGTTATCATGATAGACAGAGAGGCCCGAGGCCTGATTGCCGAGGGAGACCCCCGGGAATTGCAGGAGCACTCGCAGGATTCCCGAGTCCATAACTTCTTCAATCGCCTGCCTTCCAGAATGAAGGAAAGGGAATTATAAAATGGCCAGAAAGAAGTTTTCCAGTTTTCTCTTGGGGCTCTTTGTCACCGGCGGGTTCATCATTCTCGCGATAGTATTGATCTGGGTAGGGGCCAGCCAATACTTCGAGAGAGGCCGAAGATACATCAGCTACTTCAATGAATCGGTCCAGGGCCTGCAAAAGGATTCGGAAGTTAAATTCAGAGGGGTGAAGGTGGGCCGGGTGGAAGATATCGTGATTGCCCCCGACAACCGTCAGGTCGGGGTGGTCATGCTCATCAATCTCACATTTGACCCGACCCGAGAATATGTAGCTCAATTGGAGTTAACGGGGATTACCGGGGTGATGTTTGTTAACCTGATGCCTCAAAATCCGGAAAAGCCGTACGTCCCTCCCCGGCTCACTTTTGTGGCGCCCTACCCGGTCATTCCTTCCCAACCTTCGGAGATCAAGAGGATTCTCACGGGGATAGATGAAGTCATCGCCAATTTGAAGGAATTAGATACGAAAGGCATCTCCGATGGGGCCAAGCTCACCTTTCAGGAGATGCAAAATTTCTTTGGCGGCGAGAAAACCAAGCGCATTATAGCTGAACTTGAGGCCGGTTCCACCAATTTGAAAAAGATCTCCGCCCGGATTAATAAAGACGTGGCGAAAGGGGAAGTCGGCAAGATCCTCCTGGAGGCCAAAGGCACTTTCGAGGGCACGCGCACCCTGATAGCCAATGCGAAAAAAGACCTGGAGGCTATGAGGCTCCCGGAGACGGTGGGAAAATCCCGGCTGGCCCTGGGGCAGATCAATGCCCTGGTGGAGAAACTGGGGCAGACCTCCGAGACCCTGGATCTCCTGGTAGAGAGAATTTACCAAAGGCCTCCGGATCTCCTGTTCGGGAAACCGCCCAAGAAGAGATGGAATGAGTGATCGGCATCTGCTGGTGGACGTGTACTCCGATGGGCTCCCGTGGGTGGGGGGGGAGGGAGAGATCGGGTCTCTCCCGGCTCCCTTTGCCTCAATCCGTTCCGCTTCTACCGGCCCTGGGATTTCTCGTATTGGTCATAAAGGTATCCGCCTAAGAGTCCCGCTCCGCCCCCAATGAGCGCGCCGGTGCCCGCAGAGCCGGCCGCGGCGCCGATGAGGGCCCCGCTGCCCGCGCCGATGGCTCCCCCACTCAAGGTCCGCTGGGCGGTATTAGACATGCCGGTACAGGCTCCCACCAACAGGAGGGCCGCCAAAGTCAAAGCCAGAAATGTTTTCATTGCTTTTTCTCCTTTGCGCCACCTTCAAGCGGACAGGCGTTGGTGCAGCGCCGCAATACCACCTCGATCACGGGGGTATTCAATTTATCGGGGTTCTCCTGGTAATAGGCATCGGCCTTCGCCACAATTTCGCCCAGGGTCTGGGTTTTGAGTTCGTCCACCAGGACTTTGGAAATGCAGAACTCAAAGGTCTTCTTTCTCGTTTGCGCCTGAGCCTCAGTAACAAAATCGGCCCAGTTGCCTATGCCCCGGATATAGACCAGCTTGTCCTGATTGGACCATTGGGTCCATTGGGTGCCGTTAATCATGTCGGCTTTTTCAATGGCCGCCACCGGCGCCGCGGTCAAGACCAGAGCCAGGGCAAGTGCCAAGAGAGCGCTTTTTCCGCAGAATTTCATCGCCATCCTCCTATCAAGATTCAATTATTGATTTAAGATCCAATTGCCGGATCTATCCGTCCAAGCTCCAGAACAATGATTCTTTAAGCCGGGAAGCCCGCAGTAGGGAGATCCAGCAAATTATTAGCGCCAGTTTTGATTTTAATGAGATTCCGTAAAAAAGATAAGCATTGCCGCCCTGGATCACAAGATCCCCTTATCCTTCCCTTTAAAATTACTCTCCTTGACATCGGGGATATCAGCTTTAATTTTAATTTACTAATTCACAATTTTGGGGCAGGACCTGGGCCCGTCCCCTGAAGGGAGGAAGGTAGAATGAAACGGTCAAAAGCTTTCTTTGTTCTCATGGCAGCAGCTCTTTTCATGGTGGCGACCTTCGCCATCAGTGCCTTGGGTCAGGCGCCCGAAGTTGGGCAGAAAGGACCGGCCCCGGCCGGTAAAGAACCTGCCCTGGCCAAACCCTACCCCATGGGTCAGGTGAAAATAACCCTGACCTCGGTTGCTGCAGGGGTGGGGTATGAGTGGGGTAAGGGAGTTCTCACGTACAAAGACAAGCAATACACCTTCAAAGTTAAGGGTTTGCAGATTTTGGGGGTGGGGATCAAGAAGGCCGACATCAAGGGAGATGTTTATAATTTATTCGATGTCGGGCAATTCCCGGGGCCCTATGCCGCGGTTCAGGCCGGCGGCACGGTCATTAAAGGGAAGGGAGGCTTGATCGTGCAGAATCAGCAAGGGGTGCGCCTGCGCCTGGTAGCCGAGCAGAAAGGCTTGAATCTGAGCATCGGGCCGGAAGGCTTTACCATCGCCATGGAACGAGCCCTCTAATCAATTGGTTCATGCCTTCTAAAATCTTGCCAAAGAGAGGACGATATGAAAGCTAATTTCAATTTCAAGCTAGGCGCACTGTTTGCCATCCTAGCCGTAGCGCTGCTGGTCCCCGCCCTGGCGCAGGCTAAAGGGGAGATGGAGAAACAGCTCAAGGAAATGAAAGAGCAGATCCTCAAACCGATGAAACTTGCCCCTGACAAAGACAAGGCTTTTATGGCGGTGGACGACAAATATGCCGCGGAGCGCCAAAAGATCATCGCCGGGTTGAAGAAATCCCAAGCGGATTTGAAGACCGCGTTGGCGGCCGAAAAACCGGATCCGGCCAAGATCGGCACTCTGGTCTGCGACCTTACCGCCGGACAGGATAAGCTCTTTGCTTCCTTTAAAAGTCAACGGGACGAAGAGTTGGCTCTGCTGACTCCGGTGCAGCAGGGCAAGTACCTGCTCTCTATGAGCGAGTGGCGCCACCAGATGATGGAAAAGTGCATGAAGGAGGAAGCCGGGAAAACGAAGGAGACACCTGGAGAGAAGAAATAATCCGAACCCGGCCATCCTTGCCGAAAACGGAACTTCTGCGTCCGGCTGATGACATTGCCCCCCCTGCTTGCGATTCTTTCTGATATCGGTGAGAAGGCCGGTAGTATCCCCCTGAAAATCTGCCAAGGAGATTCACCATGAAGAAATTGTGGTTAATCTTGGGGCTGACCTTGATCCTGACGGCTTGGGGCGGCCAAGGATACCACGGCTGCGGTAATAGTCCGGCCTTCGGACAACCGCCACCGTACTATGCGCCTCCTTATAACAATCCTTATTACTACCCCCCGCCTTCTAATTATAACAATTATTATTCCGCGCCCTATGCGGACCCCCTGTCCCAGTTCCTCTTTTATGCCGTCCCCCAGATATCCGGGCAGGAAGAGCGTGAGGAATGGGAGCACCGCCGGCGGGAATACTACGAGCACCGGGGAGAGGGGCGGGAAGGCTTCGAGCGCGGGGAGCACGGCCGCGGCCACCACTGAATCGGAACGGGGATAATCTCAAAGAAACTCTGCAAGTTCTGGGGTTATCCCCCACACCCTGCTTACAGCACTGATTCCGGGAGCAACAAATAAAACAACCGCCCGGAGAAGCCGCCCCAGAACCCAATCTCGGGCTCCGAATAGTAGCGCACCTCCCGGCCATTCTTTTCGGTAATCCACACCAGACCATCGCCTTCCCTGAGAGTAACCCGATAGCTGCGGCTGGGAGAGGCATCCAGGTCAAAAAAGTCAGCCGCCTGCGCCGCGAGTTGGGGGCTGTGGATGACGATGCCATTCTGGGTATCGGATATCGCCGACCGCGGGTCAAAGTTGAAGGAGCCCACAAAAACCGTCCGGCGATCCAGGACGAGGAGCTTGGCGTGCAAGGCTCCGTGGGAAGAGCTGCCGACCCAGAGGTGGCGCGCTTTTCCCGGTGATCCGCCTTCAGCTCGGCGCGGCCCCGCCATCGGTCTCATCTCATAAAGCTGAACGCCCATCCGGAGAAAATCCTTGCGGTAGCGCATATAGCCGATTTGGGCCACCTTGGCGTCCGTGGAGGCCAGAGAGTTGGTAATGATCTTCACGGTGACGCCGCGCTCCCGCATCTTCTTAAACCATCGCACCCCGGCCTCTCCGGGCACCAGGTAGGGCGAGATCATGAGGATCTCGCTTTGAGCCGATTCGAGGAAATCCCGGAGTTGCCGCTCCATTTTTCCGGTTCGCTCCGAGCCTCCCGGGTTGATCACCTTTAAAGGATCGTCCGCCAGAACTTCGGCCGGCGCCCACACGAGCGGGAGGGTGCCGGCCTCCGCCCGTTTCAGAAAATCGCTTTCCTGCATCTGGACCCCGTAGGCCGAATTCTTCAGGGAGTCCCGCTCGATTTCCAGGTCGCGGCGAGCGCTCATCAGGTCTTCAGTGGTAGGCTGGTACGAGACCACGGCCTTGAGCGGGATCGCCAGCACACAGTTCCAATAGTCGTCAAAATCTGCGCTCACCTTCCGGACGATAGGCCCCAAAGCCATGACATCCAGATCACGCATATACACGTCACTGCTGGCCCCGAAGTATTCATCGGCAATATTGCGTCCCCCGACGATGGCCACGCTGTTGTCCGCGATGAACGCCTTGTTGTGCATGCGCGCTCTCAGCCTTTCAGGGCCAAAGACCGCCTGGAAGGGCCGGGCCAGGAACATTGAGCGCAGACCTCCGAAGGGATTGAAGACCCTCACTTCGATATTGGGGTAAATTTCCATCATGGTCAGCCACCAATCCATCCGGTCCGTCTCTCGCCAATCGTCCAGGAGCAGACGCACTCTCACCCCGCGCGCCGCCGCGGCCAGGATGTGGTCTAACATGAACTTGCCGGTAAGATCGGCCCGGAAGATATAGTATTGCAGGTCGAGGGACTTTTCCGCCGCGTCGATCAACAGGATCCGGCCAAGGAAAGCCTCCAGCCCGGAGGACATGAGGTAGAATCCCGAAGCGCCGTGATGCTGCGCCACATAGGGCTGGATACTTCTCCCCATATCGGTCTTTTCAGGCAGGTAAATGGCGGTGGAAATGGGGCGAGGATAGTCATAGGGGAGGGTGGCGCACCCGTTCAGGAGCACGAGACCCAAAAGAAATAGAGACAAAAGGACGGGCCCTGCTCCTTGGCGAGGTCCATCGTTGCTATACCCTAAACCGGGGTTAGGGAAGTTAGCCATGCGGAAAAACTTATCAAGATCTCTCAGAGGTTGGAATACCGGTTTCTGACTCCAGGCTTGCAGCAGCGCAAAAAATCCGATGGAGACGGAGACAACTGCAATTCTCTTTAACCATAAGGATATTTCCAAAGTTATCAACGGGCCGAGAAAAATAATTGCCCGGCACCTAAGGGGAAGCAGTTTTGGCTTAGCCTGACGGCCAACTTGACACTCATGGGTTAAAAACTTAGATTTTGAGCATATCTAACGTGGAGGTGAAGAGAAAAAATGCCTACCAAGGGAATTCTTTTAGGCCTGACATTGGTGGTTGTTCTCTCTTTTGCGGTTTGCCCGGCAGGAGCTCAAGATAAGAGTAAGGGGGATACTCAGGGAAATCCTGTCGGCACAGTGAGCATTAAAGTCACGCAGGCCGCGGCCGGACTTGGATTGACCTGGGGGGACGGCGTGCTTCACTTCCAGGGGAAGGATTACAAATTTAAAGTATCGGGTTTAAGTCTGATCGCGGTGGGCCTAACCTCGATAAACGCCAAAGGGGAGGTCTACAATTTGCAAAATCTATCCGACTTCCCGGGCAAATATTTTGGCGTCGAGGCCGGTGCGACCCTGATCAAAGGATCTGAGGGAATGGTATTAAAAAATACCAAAGGGGTGGTGCTTAACCTGAAGTCGGAGCAGGTGGGGGCGCAGCTCAGTCTGGGGAACCAAGGCCTCAGCATCTCTCCGGCCTGGGAGTAGCGGATTTATTCTCCCCTGCCGCCCGAAGAGCTGGCGCGATTGATTTCAGCACGAGGCCGGAGTCCGGCCGTGAGGTGTTTTTCCCCTCTATCCTATTGTTTTGTCTCTGGCTTATTTTTTTCCTCCGGCGTTGAGAGGACTATATTCAAGCCTTCTAATTGTTCCCGCAGAATCTGTCCTCCCGTAACTCCAAAATCCAGGGTCCGAATCGGGAAGGGTATCGTAATCCCATGGTGGCTAAATGCCCGTCTGATTGCCTTGATCGCCTCACTCCTTGCCCTTAGAAAGACCGGCTGGTCGGGCCTTTCAATCCAGAAACGAAGACGAAAAGTAATCGAGCTCTCGCTAAACTCCTCATAAAAGAATTCCACCGGGCGATCGGGGTCCCGCAACGGCGGTTCCAAAGCTCTCACAGCTTCCAGAGCCAGGTCTTCAGCCTGCTGGAGATCGGAGGCGTAATCGATGCCCGCATATAAATCTATCCGTCGAAGTCCGCTAAAATAGTAATTGATTAACGGCTTGCCCAATAGGTCCTTATTGGGAATGGTAATCCTCTCGCCCAGCCTGCCGCGGATTATGGTGGCGCGCCATTTTATCGTATCCACGTAGCCCCTCATATCGCCGCTCTTGACCAGATCGTCCAGACGGAAGGGATGTTCGAAATGCAGGACTATGCCCGCGATGAAATCGGCGAAGAGGTCTTTGCCGGCGAAGCCGAGAGCTACGCCCAGGATGCCGATGCCGGCCAGCATTGAAGCCACGGCCTTATCCAGGTTAAGGGCGTCAAGGGCCAGGATAAAGCCGAGACCGATGACGGCCAGGGTGGTCATCCTGGCCAGAAGTCTGGCAATGTGCCTATAACCGGTGAACCGGAAAACGAGCCGGTTGGCTAATCTGGCCGCGTAGGCGCTCAAGACCCAAAAAATGATGACGATGGCAATGCCCACCACCAGATTGGGCAGCATCTTGACGGTGGCGACGGCCCACCCCGTTAACTTGTCAACGACCGGGGCCACCGCCTTGCCCAGGTACAGGTTTAGGTCAAACACCGGTTCCAGATCCAAATTTGCAGCCATTACCATCGACCTCGCATGTCAGCCCATCGATAGATTAAGTCTGCTTCGGGGCCGATTCCTTGTTTCTCTTTTTTTTCTTAGGGCATTCGGCCAAGACCTTCCGGGATCGCATAAAGAAATAGGCAATTACCAGGAAGGTAACGATGGGCGAAACCCAACTGGGAATATGGAAGCCAAAACTGTCTAAAAGCATGATGGCGCCAAGGAAAAATATGGCATACATGGCGCCATTTTTGAGATAAATGTATTTTTTAATTCGTTTAATATTTCCAACTGTTAATTGGCGTAAGATTAAAGCGCCCAGACCATTGCCAATCAGGATTAGTGGAACGGAAAGCGTAAATGCAAACGCCCCCAGTACGCCGTCAATGGAAAAAGTGGCGTCAATGACTTCAAGATATAAAATCTTACTTATGTCAGTTAAGTTTCCTTTTCCGGAAACTAACTGTTCTTCGCGCTGTTGGGCATTTTGCTTAAAGCCGTGGGTAATAAAAAAAGCGGTTGAGCCAACTACCGCTCCAAAGGCCATAAAAGGATTGACTTTAAGCGCAAACCAAACAATGAGAGTGAGAATTATTGAGACTACGGCATAAAACCAGATCCCTTGCGAATGAATGAAACGTTCTCCCGTAAGACCATATTTTTTCGGCTCAATGAATAGCCAGTTAAAAAAAAGAAATATCAAAAAAGTTCCCCCACCGGCCAGCAATATTGGAGATGAATCTTTAATTGCCTTTATCACTCTCGGATCATTGCTGAAGGTTGCTGTAAGGGCGTCTATGGGGCCGAGCGAGGGAGTAGCCATCCAGACGATTAGCCAGGGCAGAACTCCACGAACCACGACAACGGCAAAGATAAGCCCCCAAAGAAGGAACCAGCGCCTGCCCCTCTGAGACATCGTGACCAGGACATCGGCGTTTATAACTGCATTATCAATACTGGTTACTGATTCGAACAGGCATAAACCTGCTATAGTAAGGAATATTGAAATTAAATTGAGCCCATCCAACATCATAAATAACCCATTCTGCTATTAACTCGGTCAACCCGGTGCCGGGGGCCTGGTTCCGCTATTCCGGTATCGGCCTGACGTTCAAACTGACCTCAAGTTGCTCAACAGTCTTGCTATTCTCTTGCAAAATTAATCATTAGATTCGTTATGTAAACCGGTCAGATTTATATTTAAAAATCCATATGTTGCAAAATTTATAAATGGCTAGCCGCCTTCAGCTATCTCGGACAATCGCTCTCCCACTACAGCTACGCGTAAAAAAAAATAAATTTATTCAGAGAGCAAGTTAGGCTGGATTTTCCCCTGGAGAATGCTAATAAAATAAATTAAGGACCGAGGTGCCAAGGGGTGGAGAGAATGGTAAGTAGAAAAAGAAAAAAGGGAAACGAGGGGTACGAAATGGTGGTCTCGTCGCCCGACGGCGCCACCGCCATGCTGCGGCTTGATCTGCTGCGGAATTATAAAATGAACTATTTGCCGGGCGACGTGCTGGCCGGTCTGCTCATTTTCATGGTGACCATTCCCGCGGCGCTGGCCTACTCCCAAATGGCCGGTCTGAACGTCATTAACGGCCTTTATGGCTCCTTGCTGGCTTTGGCAATCTATGGCCTCTTTGGCACCTCTCGCCAACTTATCATTGGTTCGGAGGCCACGGTAGCGATTCTGGTGGCCACCTCCCTGGCAACGTTCGCCGCGGGGGCCGACCCGGCCCGCTACCTGGCCCTGGTCATGATGCAGGCCATCATGGTGGGAATCATACAGGTGGTCGGAGGATTGGCCCGGGTAGGGTTCGTTTCCGACTTCATCCCTAAATCCGTGGTCATCGGTTTTCTCAACGGTATGGCCCTGATCATCATCTTAAGTCAAGTGAGCGGAATTTCCGGGATTGACCTCAAACAGGAAGATTTTTTTCTGCGATTATGGGAATTGGGCGCCAAGATCCACACCTATCACCCGCTCACCTTGTATATGGGGCTAGCCTGCCTCTTGGGATTGGTCCTGCTCCGGTTTATTCCCAAGCTTCCCGAGGCCGTCTTCGTCATGGTTCTCGCTGCGGGGGCGGTAATCTGGTGGGATTTGGGAAGCCTGGGAATCAAGACCGTCGGAGCCGTTCCCGCCGGACTGCCGTGGCCCGCGCTGCCCAAGGTTAGTTTCGAAGATATTCTCAATATGTTGCCCTTCAGCGTGGGTCTGGCCCTCGTTTCCTATGTGGACACCGCAATTACGGCGCGGGCCTTTGCCACGAAAGGGCGGTATCGTATAGCCCCTAACCAGGAGTTGATCGCTTTGGGTCTGGCCAATGTGGGGGCAGGTCTTTGCCAAGGTTTTGCGCTCGGGGGCAGTCAATCGCGCACCGTGGTGAATGATCAATACGGCGGGCGCACCCAGTTTGCCGGGTTCTTCGCCGCCATCCTTCTTGCCCTGTTTCTGCTCTATTCCACCGATCTCCTCAAACAACTGCCAATCGTGGCGCTTTCGGCGATCATCGTCGTGGCGGGATTCAAACTGTTCAGCCTCAGAGAAGTTATAACCGCGTGGCGCACGCGGCCAGCTTCGGCCTACTTCAGCCTGGCCACCACCGCCGCGGTTCTGATCGCGGGCCTCATGATCGGCATCTTGGTGGCGGTGGTTTTCGCCATTATTCTCGTCCTGCACCGGCTGGCCCGGCCTCATGAAACCATTACCCGGCCGCCGGTGGTGCCGGGTTTAATGATCTACCGGTTTGGCGCGCCCATCTACTTTTTTAATGCCGCCTATTTCGCCAGGCGAGTTCGGGAGTTGATCGATTCGGCCAGACCACAGGTCACTTTCTTCCTCATCAATGCCGAGGCCATCGCGGATATGGATGTGAATGCCTCCGAGATGCTGGACGAACTTCACAACGACCTTAAGAGTCGAGGCATTGTCCTGGGCATCTGCAACGCCAAAGGGCATTTTCGGACGGTGTTTAAGAGCACCCGTTTTCACACCCGAGCGGGCTTTAATCTTTACCCTTCGATCGGAGAAGTGTTGAATGAGCTCAAAAAGGAAAAATCCAAGGAAGATAGAGAACCAGAGGACGAGTCTTGAGTTATCATGCCAAGATGAGCAGGACTGAGGCCAGAGCCAGGTTCGTTTCGCCAGCCGCGAGTCTGGCTTTTTATTTTGGCAGGTAACGGGCGGGCCCAGGTTATCCAGGTTCGGCTCACTGATGAGGTCCATCGGGAGCTGATCAAGCCGTTGCCGCGGCGCTGACCGGCCAGAATCATGAGGCTGATGAATCATCGCCATCCTCCGTCTGCCCTTCCAAAAAATCTTCCAAGACCTGCCGGTGACTCCCCTTTCGGGCTCAAGATGAGCTAAGCCTTCAGCCTCCTTTTGGGGAGCCGGAAGACGGGCTTACCCTCAGGAGGCCTTCCACTGCCGGGAGCAAGTCCCGGAGAATCTGCTCTCCCTGCGGGTGCAGGACGATGGCGGCCAGGATATAGCGCCGCCGGGACTCACCCCAGACCAGGATCGAGTCCGAGTAACTCCCCCGCCATTCGCCGGATTTCCGGTAGACCCGGCCCAGAGATATGGTCGGTTCCAGCATTTTGACGAACTTGTCGTGCAGGTCGGGAAACGCCAGAATTTTCAGCATCTGCTGCGAGCGCGCCGGGCTGACCAGCTTGCCGCTGGCCAGCAGATAATAGAACCGGCAGACCTGATCGACCGAGGCGGCGTGGAACAGACCCTGCAGAGGTTCGGGATTCTCCAGGCTGTACAGGGCATACTCCCGGCCCATCCACAGGCCCCCGCCGCTCCTGGGGTCATAAAAACGATAGCGGGGGTCCTGGATGACCCTGGCAATTCTCCACAAGCCGAGCCGTTCAATCATGCGGTTGGCGGCCTGATTGTCCGACCGGCGAATCATCTCCACCAGGTCGGTGTCGATCTCCGGAGTCTCTTTCAAGGTGCCGTCTTCGAAGCCCTGGCAGGCGGTCAGGAGGATGGCGAGCTTGGGCAGGCTGGCGGCGTACATCATCTCCTGACCGTTGACCCGGGCCCAGCGCGGCGCCTTGCAGTCCGCCAGGTCCACCAGCCCCACCGCCATTTTCTTCTGAGCGATCAGGGACTGCCAGAGGGGGTGCCGCTTCAAGGTTTGCTCCAGCCCGGCCTGGAGTTTGGGGTCCGCCCGCTCGGACAGGGGACGCCAATCCGGACCCGAGGTGCACGGCGGCAGCAGCGGCGAGGCGGCGCCGGCGCAGTTCACTTTCAGAGAGCCCACGCAGCAGACGGCCAGCAGGACCGCAGCAGCCAGGTTCAGGCGCCTTCCCATGGTCACCTGGCTTCCTCAGAGGCTAACTTAACCTTCTTGGACGCGAACATGAGGTTGGAGGTGTTGAGGCGGTGCTGGTAGTCAATGCCGAAGGGGAGCGGATACACGTCCTGGCCCTTTTTATAGATCGCGGCCAGATCCGGCTGATTGCGGTTTTTGAACAGCGCGATGGGGCCTCTATAGGTCCCGTAAAACTTAAAATTCCAGACCGCGGGGTCAAAGTATTTCAGCGGAATGGCCGAATCGGCTTGCAGCACGTTCAGGCTCTGGTCCAGGATGAAGCCTCTGATGTCCGAAAAGCCGGGCCTGAACATCAGGTAGGAGGCGGCCTTGACAAAGGTGATCATGGGGCCGAAGCCTTTTAAGAACGAGACGAAATGCTGGTTCTTGGCATAGGAGTCATTGCCGAGGTTGAAGCGGAAATAGTAGAGAGTCTGGTTTTCCGTCGAGCCCGGGCTTTGAAAGACGATGCGGACGCCGGGAATGCCGTCGCCGGGCCGCCGCCGCTCCAACGCCGGGGCCTCCTCCGTGGAGCCATCCGGTTTCATGACCCAATAACGGACGTCGAGCACCCGGGCCTGATCCCGGGCCAGGAAAAATAGCAGGACCGGGAGAACCCCCTTGAGTTCTTGGACCTTCAGGCAACTGGCCATTTTTTTGGTGATGAAAAAGTCCAGGTTGAGCAGCTCATAGAGAGAACCTTGCAGGCGGCCAAAGAAATTCATGCCGCTCTGGGCGGAAAAATCCGGGAGTTCGCCCACGGGTTCCAACGCGATCATGAGGTAAGTTTTGGCCTGGGGAAATAGGGTAGAGATATTGACAAAATCCGGGCCGCTAAAGGGGTAGAAAATGGTGGCCGCGGCCGCGCCGTTCAGCTCCCGGGCGCGCCAATCCCGCATGCGCGCCAGCCTCTTATCGAAGCTCTGCCAACTCCGCTGGATCGCCTTGGCATAACTGACCCAGGCCGGCTTGCCTTCATCCGCCGCCAGGCTGCCCTCCGGGTGGCTGAGGCCGGCGATATACCGGGCGTAATCATTATAGACCGGGTTGCCCTGGCCGGCGGCCTCGTCTGCCAGGCCCGCCCCCCCGCCGGTCTCGCTATCCGCGGCCCAGGCCGGAAAGCCCCCCTGAGCCAGGACCAGGATCACCATGAAGCCCACCCATCGCTTCACCTGTCGTATCGTCATCTCCCCCACTCTTCCTTAAGGTAACAATTTTCCCACAATTTTGGTTGGCGATTTACCAAGGCGCGTCGGCGTCAGGAGCCGGTAAAACACCAGCCCCGAGGCCACGGTCAACAGGCCGCAGGCCGACGGCAGCGGCCGGTCGATGAACAGATAGCAGAGCATCCAGCCGTAGAGCACCAGAAAAATCGCCGGCGTCACCGGGTACCCCCAGGTCTTGAAGGGTCTTGCCGCCTGCGGCTGCTTCAGGCGCAGGACGAAGACCCCCAAAACAGTCATGGAGGCGAACAGGGCCAGGGTGAACCCCACATAGGTCAACACCGCGTTAAACGTCGAAGTCAAAGTCAGCAGGATCGCCACCCCGGATTGCAGGATCACCGCAAAGACCGGAGCGCCGCGCTGGTTCCTCCTGGTCAGAAAGCGTAAGGGTTCCAGGTCCTCGCACATGGTATGCGTCACCCGGGGGCCCACCATGATCAGGGAACTGAGGCTGGAGATCAGGGCCAGGCAGATCAGGAGCGTCATGACCGTGCCGCCGCCCCGGCCGAAGATGGACTTAGCCGACAGGTAGCCCACGTCGATGGCTCCGGCCAACTCCTGGATCGGGACCGTACGGAGAAAAATATAATTGATCAGGATATAACAGAGGGAAACGAAGGTGGCCCCCAGAAACAGCGACAGCGGCAGGTTCCTTTCGGGCCGGCGAATCTCCCCGGCAATATAGGACGAGGAGTTCCAGCCGGAATAGGCGTAAAAGACATACACCAGGGAAATGGCGAAGGCCGGGCTGAATACCGCTTTCAGGTCGCCGCGGGATGGTACTAAGGCCAGGGGCTGGGGATGGGCCACGACAAAGCCCAGGACGATGAGCGAGACGATGATCAGGATTTTGCCCACCGTGAACAGGTTCTGAAAATGGCAGCCGAATTTCACATCCGTCAGGTGCACGATGGAGAGGATGACGATGGCGGCCACCGCGATGACTGTCTTGTCGATGCCCGGGTACAGGGCGCCGGCGTATTCGCCCAGGGCAATGGCCGCCAGCGCGATGGGCGCGGCAAAGCCGGCCACCAGGGACACCCAGCCCGACAGGAAGCCGATGGCCGGATGATAGATTTTCGACAGGTAGGTGTACTCCCCGCCGGACCTGGGCATCATGGCGCCCAGCTCTCCATAGCACATGGCGCCGCAAAAAGCCCCCACCCCGCCCAAGACCCAGAGCATGAGGACGGCAAACGGCGAGTGCAGGCTGGCCACCTGGAGGCCCAGGGTGGTGAAGACCCCGGTGCCGATCATGTTGGCGACGACAATAATGGTGGCGGAAAACAGGGTTACCGGCCTGGCGTTATCAGGCGGGCCGGCCTCTTGCGGCTGGGAATTAGCTTGAACAATCACGTCTTGATCTACCTCGCGGCCCGGACACTGCTGTAGCGTATCGTTACTGTACCAGCCCCACCTCTGATTTTCCACCTTTTCAGAAGCAGAATTTATAAGGAGGTTATCGACACAGCCGGATAAAAATTAATTTTACAAATTCTCGGAGATACCCCCACCAAATTTAGCGGGCTGCCCCAAAAAAAACGGCGGGGTTTCGCCCGCCGCGGTCCGCGATGCCTTGAATTCTTTATACCTCGCCTCATTCAGATTTTTTCCCCCTACCCTTCTTCCTTCCCCGGCTCCAAGCCGTAAGCCTTGAGTTTCCGATACAGATGGGAGCGTTCCAGGCCGATTTTCTCAGCCAGCAGGCTGACGTTGCCCCGGCATTCCGCCAGCTTGCGCCGCAGAAACTGCCTTTCAAAGAGGGCCCGGGCCTCCCGGAAGGAGGGCACCTGGAGAAAGGGATCGATGAATTCCGCCTCGCCACCTTCGTCCTGGGCCTTTTCCGGCGCGGTGAAGGGCAGGTCGGACATAACGATGACCGGCTTGGGGCTCAAGATGGCCACCCGCCAGACAAAGTTTTTCAGTTCCCGCACATTGCCCGGCCAGGGCTGGGAGGCCAGGGCCTCCAGGGCCTCGGGGCTGAAGGTCTTGGCCGGGGCGTCGTTTTCCCGGGCCAGGTCCTTGAGGAAGCGGGCCGCCAGCAGGGGAATGTCTTCCCGGCGCTCCCTTAAGGGCGGCACAATGAGGGGAATGACATTGATGCGGTGGTAGAGGTCTTCCCGGAAGGCTCCCCTGGCGATCTCCTCCTCCAGATTCTTGTTGGTGGCGGCCACGACGCGCACGTCCACCTGGATGGAGCGCTGGCCCCCGACCCGCTCGAAGCGCTGTTCCTCCAGGATGCGCAGGATCTTGGCCTGGGTCTTGAGGCTCATGTCGCCGATCTCGTCCAGGAAGAGGGTGCCTTCGTGGGCCAGGTCGAACTTGCCGCGGTAGCGTTCCGTGGCCCCGGTGAAGGCCCCTTTTTCATGGCCGAAGAGCTCGCTTTCGATCAGGTCTTCGGGAATGGCGGCGCAGTTGACTTCCACAAAGGGCCGGTGGGAGCGGCGGCTATAGGCATGGAGGGCCCGGGCCACCAGCTCCTTGCCGGTGCCGTTTTCTCCGGTGATGAGCACCGAGGCGTTGGTGGGGGCCACCAGAGTCAAGGTCTCCTTGAGCTTGCGCATGGCCTCGCTCTTGCCGATGATCTCCCGCTCCGGCGCGGCCTGCTGGCGCAACCGCCGGTTCTCCTCGGACAGGCGGGCCAGTTCCAGGCCGTTGCGCACCGTGAGCAGAATCTTGTCGGCGTGGGGCGGCTTCTCGATGAAATCGTAGGCTCCCAGGCGGGTGGCCTTGACTGCGTTTTCCACGGAGCCGTAGGCGGAAATCATCACCACCGGCAGGGATGGAAAACGCCGCTTCAGCTCCTGCAGGACTTCAAGGCCGTCAATGCCCGGCAAGGAAATGTCCAGGAGCACCAAATCCGGGGCCGCCTCTCCCACCAGCTTGAGCGCGGTCTCCCCGTCCGGGGCGGAAACCACCTCGAAGCCCTCGTCCCGGAGAATGCCCGAGACCACTTGCAGGATCTGGGGCTCGTCGTCAACTACCAGCAGTGTCGGCATATTCGGCCCTATGCATGGGAAGGTCGATGATGAACCGGGCGCCCCGGGGCACGTTGTCCTCTACCCGGATAAACCCCTGGTGCTCGGCTACGATGGAATTGACGATGGCCAGCCCCAGGCCGGTGCCGCCCCGCTTGGTGGAAAAGTAAGGTTCGAAGAGCCGGGCCTTGTCCCGGTCCGGCACCCCGGCGCCGGTGTCGGCCACGGTGAGTTCCACCCGGCCGTCAGCCGGACTTCGCCGCAGAGAGACCGTGATGGTTCCGGTTCCTTTGATGGAGGCCAGGGCGTTATCCAGCAGATTGAGGAGCAGCCGTTTGACCTGCTCCCCGTCCAGGAGCAGGAGCGGCAGGTCCGGACAAGGACGGAACTCCAGGGTGACCCGGGGCTGGACCTCCCGGTAGAGCAGCAGGGTGTCCCGGATCAGGGCGTTGAGGTCCTGGGGGCCCGGGGTCAATTGGGGCAGCCGGGCAAACCGGGAGAATTCATTGACCAGGTTCTTGAGTTCATCCACCTGGGTGATGATGATCTGGGTGCATTCGTCGAAGATCGGGGCATCCTCACCCAGGCGGCCGAGGAAGCGGCGTTGCAGGCGCTGGGTCGCCAGCTTGATGGGGGTCAAGGGATTTTTCACTTCGTGGGCGATCCGCCGGGCCACTTCCCGCCAGGCCGCCAACCGCTGGGCCCGCTCCAGTTCCGTCAAATCCTCGAAGACCAGCACCACCCCCAGATCCTGTCCCCCCTCATCCCTTAAAGCCGTGGTCTTGACCAGGAGGTAGAGGGTCTGATCCGGCAAGACCAGGTGGAGGGGCCTGGCCACCGTACCCCGGGAGGACTTGCGGGCCGCGGCCACCACGTCGGCCATGCGGTTGAATTCCCCGGGGGGCAGCAACAGCCGGCAGTCCCGGCCCAGGATGTCTTCCCGCTTGAGGCGCAGCATCTGGGCGGCGGAATCGTTGATGCTGGTTACCCGGCCCTCCGCGTCGATGCCGATCACCCCTGCGGCCACGTTTTTCAAGAGGATCTCCATGTCCCGCTTCTGGGTGGAAATCAGGGCGTGGCTGTCGCTCAACTGGCGATAGGCCGCGGCCAGTTGGGCCTGGCTCTGCTGCAAGTCATGGGTCATCTTGTTGAAGGATTGCACCAGGAAACCGATTTCATCCTGGCCTTCCAGATCGATATGGATATCATAATCCCCGCCCGCCACCTTCATGGTGCCTTCGGCCAGTTGGCGAATGGGGGTGGTGATCTCCCGGGCCATGTAAAAGGCCAGCCAGATGGCGGCCATGATAGCAATCAGGGTGACGATGATCAGGGTCAGGTAATGGCTGACCTTGACGGGGCTAAAGAGCAGATGCCGCCGGCGCAGGTCCTCCAGGCTCTTGGCCGCCGCGGCGATCTGGAGGAGCTGCGCCTGGGGGATGAGTTGACGCACCACCGCGTAACCTTCCAGGGAACCGGCCGCGTCCTTGAGGGGCGCCGCCAGGGTCAGAAGTTCCCCCTGGGCAACGGTCTGCCGGATAATCTTTTCCGGGGCCAGCGCGGCCAAGTCACCCGACGGCGGGACCGCAGGCGGCAGGCGTTCCAGGTCAGGCGCGTAACTGGCGGCCAGCGTGGCTCCCTGGGGATCAAAGATCTCTATCCCCGTCAGATGCAGGACTTCCCGCTGCTCTTTCAGGAAGGCCGAAAGCGAGGCCCGGTCTTCCTCGCGCCAATCTTCTTTATGAGCCAGTTCCAGGCTTACCAGGCGGCCGCAGGCCAGGAGTTTGCCCTTCAGCCCCGAAGCGACATCCCGGCTTAGGTTCAGGGCCTGATTCAGCGACTGCTCCACCTGGCGGTCCCAGGAGTAATCCACCCGGCTGGAGATCAACTGCCAGGCCATAAAGAAAAGAAAGAGGGTGGGGAGCAAAGTCAGGGTGATGAAAGTCAGGATCAGCCGGGTGCGCAACCGCGAGCCGAAGACCCGGCGGCGCCTCTCTAAAAAGAGTTTGGACAGGTGCCGGAAGATGAGGAAAGTAAAGAGCAGCAGGAGGAAGGTGTTGAGATTGAGGAGTCCGAAGGCCAGGAGACTGCCGGTCACCGGCTGGCCGCCCCGGTGCACCAGATGAATTTCCAGGGAGGTAATGGCCACCACCAGGACCAGCAGGATGGCGATGAGGATGCGCTCCCGGCGGCGCTTGCGATGTTCCTGGGGCGTAGCTTCGCTGGAGGACGAGCGCTTACGCGGCATTCGCGCCTTTTTGCGGCAATCTCACCGTAAAGGTGCTGCCCTGGCCGGCAGTGCTGTCCACGGTAATGGCGCCGTGGTGATCGGTAATAATCTTGTTGATCACCGCCAATCCCAGGCCGGTGCCCTTATCCTTGGTGGTGAAAAACGGATGAAAAATCTTATCCAGAACCTCCTCGGACATCCCCTTGCCCGTATCCTGGACGGCAAACCAGACCTGGCCGTCCCGGGACCACGAGCTTACCAGGATTTTACCGCGTTCTTCCGTGGCCTCCGCGGCGTTCTTGACCAAATTCACCAACACCTGTTTAATCTGGTTGGGATCGGCCTCTATGGCCGGCAGATCCGGGTCCAGCCTCTCTTCCAGAGTGCCCCCCTTCTCCCGGATGGCGTCTCCCATCAAGGCCCCGACTTCCTGGATCACCTGGTTCAGGTCGACTTCCTGTTTGGATGGCAAAGCCGGCCGCAGGAAATCCCGCAGGTCCCCCAGGAAAGACTCCAGGCGTTTCACTTCATTCTGGATGATTTGCAGTTTTTCCTGGGCTGCCGGGTCCTCCAGGAGGCGCCGGGCCACCTGATTGGCCAGACCGCCGATGACCATCAACGGATTCTTGATTTCATGGCTGACGTAAGCCGCGGCTTCCCCCACCGCGGCAAAGCGCTCGGAGTGCAGCAGACGCTCCTGGGACTCCAACAACTCCTCGGTCTTGAGCTCCACCTGGCGGCTCAGGCTCTTATTGAAGACCACGGCCACTCCGATGAGCGCGCCGCTGGCCCCCAAGACCACGATGAAGAACAGGCCCACCAGGAATAATTCCTGATGGAGCACCTTGGCCACGCTGCCGGAGACTTCGGCGGCCGGGGCCACCACCGCCACTCCCCAAAGGTTGTGGGCCGGGTCCTGGACCTCGGTGACCTGGGTGATCAGGCCCTTATTAAACCTGATGGGGGTGTAGGCCACCAGCTTGGGGGTTATCCCGAGATGGGCGCGATGCCAGCCGGAAGTGTATTCGCCCACCCCCTCCTTTCCGGCCAGGATGTCGGCCTGGATTTCCCGCAGCCCCTTAAAAATAATGTTGGGGTTGCGCGCGATCCGGACGTTGAGGGCGTCTTTCCCCACAAAATCCTTCTCATAGTGGGCCAAAAAGACGCCGTCCTGATCGATGATCCAGGCATAGCCGGTCCGGCCGGACTGAACATCGGCAGTGGCCTTTTGGCAGATGAAAAAGGGGTTGATCAAGAACTCCAGCACCCCGGCCAGTTTCGAGGGCGAACCGGGCAAGTAGAGCGGCGTCAAGAACCGCATGACCCTATCCCCTTTCCAGGGGGCCGCGGGATATACGAAGGTTTCGCTCAAAAACAGCTTGCCCCGGTGGGCCGGGTCTTTGGCCCAGTCAAGAAAAAGTGGAGGCAGCGTCAGGCTGGCGGGTTTGGCAGGGGTCGAGGAAATGCTGAAAACCTGAACCCCCACTCCCGCCGCGTTGTAGCGGCGGATTTCCAGGATACCGAAGCGCTGATGCCGGGCAAACCTTTCCATGAGCGCGGCGTCCATCTCCGGGTCATTGAGCGGGGTCGTCTGGAACAGCCCGGCATAGCCCATCAGGGCATTTTCCACAAAATCAAAGTAGGACTCGACGTTGTCGGCGATTTTGCGGGCCAGGAAGAGTTGCTGCTGGTTGAACTGATCCTGGAGAATGACTTCCACCTGACGGTTAAGCCGCTGCCAGAAGGTATAAAACAGGACGGATAACAGGATGGCGCCGGCCAGAATAGCCAGGGTAACTAAGGGCAGGGAGATGGAACCCCGGGACCGGCGGTATGGCATGTCTCATTAACCCCTTAAATTTGTTAAATCTATCACCTTATCCCGGTCTTGACAAGAATTCATCCAGCGAAAAAGTCACCTCCGCCAGAGGGCCGGAAGCGGCCCCCGGCTTCACGGAGACGGGGCTTTGGCCTGTTTGCAGGCTTGCCAAATGGCGTCCATCTCTTCCAGGGTGGCGGTCTCCGGGGTCTTGCCCGCCTTGGCCAGGGTGCGCTCCACCACGTTAAAGCGTTTGACGAACTTAAAGATGGTGCGCCTCAGAGCCCCTTCGGAGTCGATGTTAAGGAAACGGGCCACATTGACCAGAGAAAAGAGCAGGTCTCCCAGCTCTTCCTCCCAGGCGGGGGTGGCAGGTTGGGCCAGGGCCTCCCGGAACTCCTGCCATTCTTCTTCCACCTTTTCCAGGGCGCCCTTGATGTTGGGCCAATCAAACCCCATGCGGGCCGCGGCCTCCCCCAACCGCTGGGCCTGGACCAGGGCCGGCAGCGCCGGCGAGACCTTGCCCAGGGAGGCCGGAGTCTTGCCCTCCTTAAGTTTGGCCTGCTGCCAGATGCGGCGCAGTTCCTCCTGGGTTTCGGCCTTGGCGTCCCCGAACACATGGGGATGCCGATGGATCATCTTGGCCGCAATGCCCGCGGTTACCTCCGCCAGGGAAAAATGCCCCTGCTCCTCATAGAGATCGCTCAGAAATACCAGGTGGAGGAGGAGATCCCCCAGTTCCTCTTTGATGTGGGGAGGGTCCCCCTTATCCAGGGCCTCGATCAATTCATAGGCTTCTTCCAGGACATAGGTCTTCAAGGTCTCCGGGGTCTGCTGGGCGTCCCACGGGCAGCCGCCCGGGCCTCGCAGCCGCCGGACAATAGCTACGAATTCATTGAGCGCCGCGCCCGGATCGCCGTTATTGCCGGTCATGTCGGTAAACTCCAGAAGGGAAAGGATTCCCGCCGGTTCAGGCCCCGGGCCACCGGCCCCGGGAGGGCCTGAGGATGGCCGGAGGCTGAGGGTCCTGATCCTCTCGCACCCCGGCCCCTTCGGCCTGGTGCTTTTCCCGGGGCCGCTGCCACTCCTTCAGATACTCTTTGAGCCGTTGCTTGAAATCCGGGGGTAGCAACCCCAGGGACTGTTGGGAGAAATAAACCAGATGGGGAGCGGCGACGGAGCCCTGGAGCAGGTGGGAGTTTTTGGGGATGAACACCCCCAGGAACATCAGGCCGAAGCCGATGAGGAGCGCGCCCTTGGCCAGGGCAAAGGTCCCGCCCAGAACTCGGTCGAAGAAATCCAGGTAGAGATGGTAGAGCACCCGTTGGAGAAAATGAGCCACCAGCCGGGTAAGCCAGTAAACCGCCACAAACAAGGCTCCGAAGGCGATCCCCCTGGCGTAGAGCGGGTCAGTAATCCAAGGTTGCAGCAGCACCGCCAGGCGGAGGTAGGTATGGGCCGCCACCACTATGCCGCCCACCACCCCCACCAGGACCGCCAGCTCCTGAAACAGGCCCCGATAATAGCCCCTTAAGGCGATCAAGCCCAGAAGCACGATGATTCCCAGGTCTAAGAGGTTCATGCCAGCTGTCCCTTACTATGCAAGGCCTATCAGAAAAACCCCTGACCGTCAACCCTGGGGGCGGCTGGGTACTGTCCTAATTTGCCTCTCGCATAAGCTCTGAGATTGACCACAGGTGATCGGTGATGCCCGCGGCCATGGCCGGGGTGACACGAAGTGAACTATGAACCGGACAAAATTATAATGGGCGAAATGCAGGGTGGCGGCTGCCTTGAGGTTGTTCAGTTTCTTACTAAATGCATTTGTTAGCCGAGTGAAGCGGCGCATCTGCATACGCATAGTCAGATTTTGCCGGTTAGGGCTTCCATCGTTCACGATCATAAAGAGAGAAAACTAAAATAACTTTCTATCTATATGCAAATAAAAGAACCGCCCTTAGGCGGTTCTTATTTAATGATTGGAGTTCAGAGACCTTAGGCTGGATCATTCATAAGGTGCTGTATTAAATGAGTTGGAGTTTTGTTAGACTTTTTAGCTTTGTTTCCCGATGAATTTTTAACCTTCGAATGTGGTTGAAAACATGGAAGGGATACTGACATTGTAAGTACAGATTCGTCATGTTTTGCAGCCAATTCTCTATAAAGTTTGCACTCTTCTACTGTCATATATTTCACATTTTCATTCATTTCGTAATTCCTCCATGGGCGTCTCATGCCCTTCGTGTATGTATTCTTCCTTTGATATGAAATTAAAACCCCTATCTTTTGTTATTAAACCCAAATGTACTTTTCCACCTACCATAGGAAGGTGACTTCTAAACTCGTGTGACTTTATCATTATTCCAACAAACCAACTGACGCACTCAATTGCATTTTGATTTGAAAAATCTCCCCAATTAGCCTCAAATTGAGTTAGATTCCAATCCTTAAAAAGTGAAAGTTCGTCGTGAAAATTATCAATTTGGGGCAACTCTTCAACAATTCCTTTTCCTTTTAGGTACTCCTGTAGCAAATTCCGGTATTTTTCAAGAAGCTTGTTAGCTCTATCATTTAACTGTATTCTGTTTCTCCAATCTGTTCCAAAAACAATTCTCTGAATTTCGTCCATCTGCCCACCGAATGCTATTCCGAATGGTGCTTCCCCTTGAAAAATATGTTGTATTTTGTTTTCATTAACGAATATTCTATAAATATCTGGAACCTGTTTTGTTTTATCATAGCCTCCGATCATAAATTCCAATTCTGGCTTAGAGGTCCACTGTAAATATTCTATCTCATAATATCCAACAATAAATTTTAACAGCGCTTGTGCAATACTATCTACGGTATAATCAGTTGAATTCATTCCGTCTTTAGTAAAAGCATATTCACTTACTTTAAATTCACGAATTAAACTTTTTATGGTTCTGTTTCCAATTGAAGCAATGCCCGTTGCCATTACACCCATTCCCAGTGGCTCAAGGGAAAATAATTTTGAAACGTGAGTCATATGGTAATATGGAATTAACTCCGATTTTTTATAAACATCATCAAATTTTTTTAAAAGTGGAGTGCCATCTTTATCAACTTTAAGCTTATAACCTTCCTGTGGATCAAAAAATTCACCAAGTAGAATAAATGGATCTAACATCCATTTAGTTACTGATCCCAGGCTATCGCATCCCAGAACGAGGGCATCTTTTGTTGCCAAAGCCGCCAAAGTCGTCATAGGAGAAGGCTTATCCTTAATTTAGAGTGTAATGAAAATCTTAGGCATTTTTAGCAGAATGTCAAGGCTAAGAGTATTTTAAAATAAATGAGTCTCAATTGCAATAGTGTAAATTAGGATGGTGCACCTGCCTATGCGCCCTAATTAAGCGGGCGGACACATAGGTCCGCCCCCTACGCCTCTATGGTTCAGATTTCTTTATAACTTCGCCATCAAATGGTGGCCCAGGCGTCTCGCTGGTGCAGGCGCAGGCTAAAGCCTGCGGCTACCAAAGATAGTCGAATGCGCCTCCAACCAGGCAATCCGCCCGCGCGTCGGTCATCTGACCACCCTGCCCCGCATATCATGGCCATGGTAGTTAAAGGCTTCCCAGAGGCCATGGTGCTCCACCTCGTGTTCGAAGCGCGGCACGAAGCGATCCGCCAGTTCCTGGCGGCAGACGCAAAAATGGTTCGCCAACTCGTCCAGCTTCTTCTCCATGCGCACCAGCATGCGCCACAACAGGAGGGCGCTCACCCCCGCAAAGACGCCCAGGAGTGACACCAAAGCCCCCACATGCACACTTAAGTCCTGGTAATTCATATGGCTATCCACAGATCCCCATGCTGCGCCGGGACGGGGCCCAAAGGCCCGCCCCTTGCCTGATTCATCCCTTGGAGGCTTCCACCGAGGTCGCGCCCGACAGCCCGCCGGACTCGGCGGGGACGGCCGCCCGCTCGGCCCCACCGCCGGCTCTGGCCTCATCCGTGGTGGCCTTGCTCACACCGGAGCGCAGCGCCGCCAGTCCCAGGGAACCCAACAGGCCGATGATCACCTGGTACTGTTCCTTGGTCAGCCAGCCCATGGCCAGGGCAAAGCTGGATAGAGCCACCACCGCCGCGGTGATATAGGTTTTCTTGCCTTGCAGATTCATCATTCCCTCCAGCCCGTGATCTTGACCGCCTGATTGGCGGTGTTGTCGTTGTTCAGATAGACCCGGCCGCCATCCGGCACCCGGCAGGCAAAGGGGATGGCCCCCCGCTCTCCCTGGAACACCGTAGCCGGCGGCAAGGCATGCACCACCAGGGCCGGGTTGGCCCCGTCATAGGACACTGCCAGCTTCACATCGTAGCCGTTGGCGGCCGCAGCATAGCCCTCCACCCGGCAGGCGGTGGGCGGCGCCGCCAGGCCCAGGTCCATCAGGGTGTAGCCGTTGATGGGACCGGCGAATAGCTGCCGCGGGGACCGGTAACTGGTGAACCCGGCCTCCTGGTAAAAGGGCGCCAGATTACTGTCGGCATCGTTCAACATCATGCCGAGATAGAGGAAATTGGTGGAAGGCAGGACGATGCCCCAATCCCCCTGGGCCAGGCTCAGGGCTGTGCCGCCATAGGTGAGGGTGCCGGCGGTGGCGTTGTCGTCGTTGTTGGCGATGAGGTTCCGGATCAGCCCCCGGGAGGCCCCGCTCAGGATCAGCAGGCCGGCCCCGGCCAGTTCGTTGGCGGTGAACCCGTAGCCGATATTGGCCCCATTGGCGTTGTTCCTCAGGGTGATCACCTGACTGTCCTGGGAAGCCACCCGCAGCACCGGCATAGCCTTCAGGGCAAAGATGGCGTCACTCGCCGCAGCGATGGCATAGACGGCATACCACTGGTTGGCTTTCTCGGACCCCCAAAGGTGCCCGGCGGTGGCCAGGTTGAGGCTCACCGGCGCGGCGTTCTCCCGGTAGCGGCCGTCGCTCAGCCCTCCAGCCACCCACTGGCCCCGGGCCAGGGGGGAGGGAAAGCCGCACAGCATCACCCCGGCCTTGCAGTCGGCCGTGGCCTTGACTTGCACCGTGGCGCTGTCCACGTATTCCGGAGCGGGCGGCCGGGTAAGTTCGAAGCCTTCCAGCACCGCGGCTTCCAGTTTGGCGAAATCGCCTTTCAAAATAACCTGGCGGCCGGTGCCGCTGCCCCATTTGGCCTGGGGAAGGTACATCAGAGACATGGATTACCTCGCTCGATTGGTTCAAAGTTCAAGATTCAAGGTTCAAAGTTGACGTAGGGTGCGCACCGCGCACCAGGATAGCCGAGGAGAGGCGGGCTTGCACATTTACCCGGCCTCAGCCCGTAAGTCCCAGTTGACATCAAAGGAACTGCCTGCGTCGAGGGCCCAGGCGTCGTGGTCGCTGCCCGGCGCGTCCACGGCCCACGGCCAGGACGCGCTCAGGGGCCGGTCCAGGCTTAGCCGCACCAGCCGCTGGGTCAGGTCCAGGTCTTTGCCGCTGACCACAAATTCCTCCCGGTCCAAGCCGTGGAAGTCCGAAGACAAGGCCACCGTGTCGCCCAATTCCAGGCGGACCCCTTCCAGCCAGGTCTCGGCCTCTGCCAGTTCCCGGGGCGCCTTTAACCGGGCCAGCAGGCGGTCGGCCAGAAGCTTCGCCACTTCCGGGTCCTCCAAAATCACCGGAGAACCGTAACGGCAATCCAGTTCCTGGGCCAGCTCCCCCCAGGCGCTGATGGCCGCGTCCTCCCGGGCCTCGGCATACTTATCGTTGTCCTGGTCGTAATCGGCGTAGAGCACCCGCACCAGGTTCTTGGGCCCGGCCTGCTCATAGGCCAGGGTCAGGGCGCGGATCTGGGTCGCGGAGAGTTCCGTCAGGTGGTCCTGGAGGACAAAGTCCAGCAGGCCCTGCCACCAGGTCCAGTCCCCCTGCCCTTTGCCGTACTCCAGGGCTGCGCCCAGCATGGCCACCACCGCCTCCAGGGTCCCCATCCGGCTCATGGCCAGATAGTTCGGGGCGTATTCCCAGATATCCGCGGCCTCGCTGTAGGCGAAAGGAATCAGGCCGGCATTGAGGACGTTGGGCTTCTCGTCCCCGGCGTGACCCCAAACCCAGGCCATGAGGGCCTCGAAATGGTCCCGGTCTTCGGGCCGGGCCGGAAAGACATAAGCCTGCCCCGCGGCGCCCCGGGCCGCCAGCCCGAAGGCCCGCAGCACCAGGCCGTTCAACCAGGCGTAGTGGTAGTCGCTCTTATAGCCGCCGAATTCCGCGTCCAGGCGGTTTTCCCGCAGGTCGTCCAGGAAGCGCCTCGCCCAGGCCGCGGCCCGGTCATCGCCATTCTTCAGATAAATCCAGAGGCATCCCAGGGCCAGGGCCGCGGTCTGCCCCGGATCATAAACCCCGTAGGTGAATCCGAACTCCGAAAATTGGGTGGGGACCTGCCAGCCGTTGCCGTCGGAAACTCCATAGAGATCGAGCCAGGCCAGCCAGTTGGCCAGAATCTCCCCGGCCCCGGCGTCGGCGGTCAGGAAGAAATACTCCGCCAAGCGCAGGAAGGCCCAATACTGGCCCAGACCGCTGCCGAGTTCCGGATAGGCCGAACCGTTCAGCTCCCCCTGGATGATCTGCCAGTTGTCCTGGAGTTCGCCCCCGCCCAGGGCCCGGCCCCGGTGGACCCGGATCATGTCGATTCTGCCTTGAAAAAAGTCCGCGGCAGTGCCAGAGCGGCGCCCCACGCTGAACGCCTGATCATTATCCAGGCTGCCCGGCCGGGCTGCGGCGGCGGTTCCAAGAGAGCCGTCCACACAGAAGGTCAATTGTCCATCGCGGTCAACCGCCACCGCCAGGTAATGATAGGCCGCGGCGTCCAGGTTGAGCCCGGGGCTGGAGGTTATCAGGGTGGAGCCGCTGCCATCCGCCAGCCCGACCTGGACCGCCCCGCCGGGACCCAGGCATACCTCATAGCCTGCCCCTGCCGGGGCCATCTTGCTGATGAGGCGGGCGCCGTCGGCCAACTCCCCTGGTTTGAGGACCATCTCGAGGGTGAAATCCTCCGTGCCCAGGTTTAGGCCGGAGTCATCCAGGCTTAAAAAATGGCTGCCGTCCAGATCCGCCGCGGTGGCGCCCGGCTGGCAGAGGCCGCCGGCATAGCCGGGGGCGCCGCCGCCCTGCCAGGCCAGGGTGCGGCCGTTCCCGGAGGCGTCGGTGAGCCCCCCGTTGAAGTGCCAGAACCCCGCCACCAGGCCGTAATCCCGGTAGCGCTGCCACCAGGAAAACCGCAAAAAATCCTCCTCGCCGCACAAGGCGATATTTTCCACGTCATTCCTGGTATGCACCGGCATAATGGGCCCCGGCTGGCCCCCGTAACGCCGGGTGAATTCCGCCTGGGCGTCCTGCTGCAACTGGAGATAGGTCCGGCTGAGGTCCAGGGCCCCCACCAGATACGGGGCCAGGGGCTGGGCGTAATGCACCGGGGTGGGCCCGCGCCAGGGGTTCTGGCCGTACGGGGTCAGGGAGATGGCCAGCCGGGGGGCATAAGGATAAGGGTCCGGGGCGGAAAGGTTGAGGGCCACCTCATCCAGCCACCACTCATGCTCCGGCAGGCCCTGCTGCTCCATCTTGAATTCCAGCACCCTCAGGCGCGCCGCCGCGGCAAAGGTTACATGATCGTCGAATTTGAGGTCGGCAAGACAGAACTCCCCGTTGCTGGGGGGAGAGGCCGGGATGCCGACATCCACCACCTGGAGGGGATGGGTGAGGGGGAAGGAGCCGGACTCCAGCCCCAGGTCGGCCAAAGTTATGACCACCCGCTGCCAGGTGTTCACCTGCACCGCCGCGTCTTTATAAAAATAGCTGCCGTTAGCGTCCTTGACCTTGACCCGGATAGTCAGAGAACCCAACCCGCTCACCACGGGCTTGAGGAGGAAATTGACGTTGGCATGTCCCGCGGAGTTGCAGCGTGAGGTGTCGATACCGGCCCACACCCCGAACGCGGTGACGTAAGGCGACAGGTCCCAGGTGATCTGCCGCTGGGTATAAAAGGTCTCCCCCAGGAGGGTTTCGGTCTCTTCCCGGCTGCCGATGGTGATCTCATTGGTGTCCACTTGGGTGGCGGAGTACCAGGCTCCCCACATGGCCTGGACGCGGTCGCCGTCTTCGATGAGGTTGTCCAGACGCCAGAACTGGCTGAAGGGCAGGACAAAGGCCGTGGGGTCGGCAAAACGGTCAACCACGGCGTGAACATAGGTATGTTCGGGGGTCCAGGGGTCCGGATCATCCCGGCCGGAGTCATTCAGGCTTACCAACAGACGCCGGGGATGCACCGCGGGCTCGCCGGCCCAAAACGTCCAGTAATCTCCGGCCGCCAGGTCGGTCCCATTGCCGCCTTCCCAATACACCGAAAGCTCGTCCTCCAAAACCACCGGGTGTTCCCGGTCCCCGCTGACCAGACCTGTGGCCTCCCAGGACGCCCCGCCGTCCCGGGACCAGCGGAACGTGGCCGCGCCCACCTCTCCCGTGGTCTCCATCAGGACGGCAAACCGCCGCTTTTCCTGCCCGGCGTAGTCCCCCCGGAGCACCAGGGTAGCGCTGCCGCTGCCGATCTTGGTGAGATTGTGCAGGTGGGAGACCCCGGCGGCGCCTTGCAGGGTAAAGCTGAGACAGTCCATGGATTTGAAGGGCTCGGAGGTCCTGGACCAATCCAGGCCGTAGCCGAACCAGGCGGCGTCCCCCAGCGCGGGCAGCTCCGCCTTGACGTGGAGCGCCCGGCCGGGGCGGCCCGGGGCCAGTTCGCTCTGAAAGACCTGAAAGGCCGCGGCGCCGCTCGTGGCGTCGCGATACAGCAGATGCGCCCCCCGATCCCACTGCTGCCGCTCAAAATCATCGTGCATCAGGGGCGAGGTGCGGGATTCCTCCCGCGGCTCAAACGCGTCCCAGAGGAACCGGATCAGAGGACTATAATCCAGGCCCCGCTCCCGTCCCGCCTGGTGGAGCAGGACCATCAGGTCCAGCAGCCGGTCCACCGCGAAATCATAGGTGTAATCATCCCGGGACCGGCAGGCCCGGCGGATGCACGGATAGTTGTTCAGCGGCTCATATTTGAGGGCCGCCTCATCGGTGCCATAAATATAGTAGAGCTGCACCGGCGTACCGGCCGGCAGCGGCGTCCCCAGGGTAATGGTGGTCGCCTCCCCTTCATTGGCAAAAGACCCGCCCGAGAAATAGTTGGTGAGGTCCCCGCCCATGGGGTCGGCCCAGAAACCTTCCCAGGGGAACGTGGTCTCTGCCGGCCAAACGCCCCGCACCCAAAAGATGCAGCCGCCGCCCGGGTTGGGGGCGCTGATGACCACCCGGCCGCCCTCCTGAACCGTGGCCGCGGCATTCTGCCAGTTGCCGGCCACCGCCTCCTGAAGGGGAGTCCCCCCCACGTTGTCGAAAACCCAGTTAAATTGTGAGGCTCGGGCCCATTGTGCGCGTCCCATGCTGCTCCTCTGCGGTGCGCCCGGCGCACCTGATAAAGTTATGCTTCTCCCAGATACGGGCTGATCTTGATCTCGCCGAAATCGGTCCAGAGATCGTAAAGGCCGCGCCGGACGATCTCCCGGATCGCCTGGGCCGCGCTGAGATTTTCAAACCGCACGCCAAAGGCGTATTCCGGGGTGAGACTCTTGGCCAGGGCAAAGGAATCGCGCTGGATGGCCTCACCTAGCCCCACCTCCTCCAGGATGTCCGCGACCACGTCCACGGGATGGCTGGTGTGATCCTTGACCACCCGGGCCTCCACCTGGGCGCTGCGGCCGCTCACCTGGATCAGGCCGGTGGCGGCGTCCGCCGTCACTCGGTCCTGGGTGGCTTCGCCGTTGAGATACACCGTGGTGATCGCTTCGAAGGGGGCGCCGAACACCTGGTATTGGTAAAGCGGCGGGGACGCCGTAAACGTCCAGCGGTCCCCCGCGGCCAGATCCGACCCCACTCCCGGCTCCCAATAGACCGACAGGCCTTCATCCAAGGTCACCGGCTTATCCGCCCCGGCCGCGGTCAGACCCGTCTTCTGCCAGCTCTGCCCCTGATCGAGGGACCAGCGGAAGCTGGCCGCGCCCACCTCACCGCTGGTTTCCGCCTCGAGGAGATAATCCTGCACATACTCCCCCCGGTAGGTCTTCATCAGCAGCAGGGTGGCGCTGCCGCTGCCGCTCCTGGTGATCTCGCCGAGCGCGGCGGGAGTTACCGCCACCAACTCCCCCGAGGCCAGATAGCTGCCCCGCATGAACGGCCGGCGCTCTCCTGTGGGGGCGGGGACCCCGATCATCTGTTTGAGGGCCGCGGCCACCCAATCCTGGCTTTCCAGGCGGACCCGGTGCGGCTGGCGCCAGCCGTGGGCCATCCCCGAGAGCCGCTGCACCACGCCCCGGTAGAGGAGCTGCCAGGCCACCGTGCCGTCGGGCAGTTCCCAGCCGTGGTACAACGCCAGTTGCTTTCGGGTCCAATCCAGCCCCTGAAGATAGGAATTGCCGGGGCGATTCAGCCATTGGCCCTGCCGGTTGTCCAGAACCAGGACGTGGTCGGCGGCCCTGAGTTCGCTGAAATCCCGGGCCAGTTCCACCCGCACCCCGCCGGGATCGATGATTTCTGATTCCGGCAGGGTGAGCCGCCCGGCCAGGGCAAAGCCGGCCAGGCAGCTATAGGTGTCAGCCGCGTGGCTCTCATAGCCGCCATCCGGGGCCTGGTCCACGGCGTCAGCCGTGAAGTCATCCGCGTCCGCGAGGTCGTCCACCGCCCAGGCCCGGATGATTTCCTGAAAGTCCACTTTGACTTGAAAATAGGGATACAGGGCGATATCCGTCCCCGGGGTTATCAAATCAAAGGGCGCCAGTGGCACGGACTCCGGCGTCACCCCGGTGCGGAGCCGGACTTCCACTTCCATGTGTCCGCCCGGCTCGTCCCAGGACGGGACCGCCTGGTCCACGTAAGGCGAAAAGGTTTGGGTGATCGGCGAGGTCCAGGAGCCGGAGGTATAATAGCCGTCCGCCATCGCCAGGCTCCCCGCGTCCCCGCCGTAGGCGGTGCCGACGAACTCCCCGGACCCCGGGGCCAGCCCATAATCCAGCTCAAAGGGAGAGAGCACCGCCCTTACCCGGGGCCGGGCGCCCCGAGCCCGGGCTTCTTCTTTCAAATATTCCGCCGCAGCTTGCCGCATACCCTGTTGCCTATACCTCTTCCAGGATCATGCTCCCGGACCACAGCCCCGGAGCCACCTCCCGGAAATCCAGGTCATTGGTCCAGACGCCGGTGAAGGTCTTGGCGCCGCTGCCCTCCCGGTAGAAATCGATATCCGCCTGGGCGCACTTGATGGCCGCCAGCGCCTCTTTCTGGGCCGTGGAGATGAACTGGAACTGCAATCCCCAGCGCTGTTTCAAGCCCCTGAGATAACTCCGCATCGTGCCGTCCAGGGCCCGTTCCCGGTCGGTCTCATCCTGGGCCAGCTCTTGATAGTCCCAGGTGAAGTTGACCGGCAAGGCGTAGCTCTGGCGGTTGCCCGCCGGGTCCAGCCATTCCAACCGCGCGTTAGCCATTTTGCCTCCCTACCAGCGCCGGCCCGCCTCTTGCCTCAAAGCCGGCAAGAGATGGCGCTGCACCAGCCGGTCCCAATCCAGGCCCGCGGCGCCTGCGGCATCCAGGGTCTGGACCTGAATGGTCACGTCAAACCTGGGCGCGGTCTGGGCCTGGTTAAGATCGAACTTGCCGGTTCTCAGGTTCTCGAAATTTTTCTCTCCCAGACGGGCCATGCTCTCCCGGGGGAGGATGCCCTCCCCTGACTGGGCCAGGATGAGTTGCTCATCTGCCATCAGGGTTCCCGGGGAGACCACCATCCCTTGATGGGCCTCCACGATGCCGCCCTCATGAAACCAGCCGCCGATATCCACCACGGAGCCCAACAGGGACGACCAGCCGCTACTGGCGCCGGCCTGGCTGCCCGCACTTTGCCCCCAGGCTTCCGCCACCTTGGTCAGGGTCTGGAGGAGGTTCTCCCCCCAGTTCTCCACGGCCCCGGAGACGTCCGTCAGGTTTTTCTGCCAGCTTTGAGCCATCAGCCCCGCGGCCGCCTCACCCCGTGCCGCCATCTCTTCAAACCGGCTCCCGGCCAGGGACGCCATCTGCGACAGGTCGCTCTGCCACTCCTGGGAGAAGCTGTTCCAGGTGTCGTGCAGAGATCGAACCTCGTCAGTCCAGACGGCCAGGCGGGCCTGGCTGTATTCCCGGCTGAGGCTCAGCATCTCGTCCTGGTAGGCCCGATAATCCTCCAGCTTTTTCTGATACGAACTGCTTTTGGTTTTCGTGGTAGCCATGCTATCCTCTTTGCGCCCCTTCCAGAACCCGGCGCACCGTCCCCAGAAGCAGCCAGGTCTCAAGACTGAGATCGTTGGCCTGAAAGGGGTAGCCGGCCCGGCTCAGTTGGTATAAAAAGACCAGGTGCCAGGTCCAGGGGGAAACGGCCTCCGGCCGCAGCCGCTCGGTGCAGGCCGCGCAGGCCCAATCCGCGAACCCCCCGCTTTCCGTGCGGCACCGCTGACGCTCCTCCGGACCGCACAGCCGGCCGCCGGCCAGCATCTGCAATTCTTTCAAGAGCGGCCAGTCCCCGGGGCCTGCTCCGGGGGCCTGACTCAATCCCACTCCGGCTCCCCCCGGCTCGCCACCCGCATGCCCTCGAAAACTTGCTGGGCCAGATAGCTCACCAAATCCGGGGCATCTTCGGCCAGGCGCGCCTTCCAGTCAGGATGCCGGTCCGGGTCCAGAGGGATCTCCCCCTCCTCTGCGGTGATGAGGAAATCCCCGGCTCCGAACCCCGTCAGGATCTCCAGCCCGAACCTCAGGCGGGTCTCCCCCAGGCAAAACCGGCGTTCGCCGCCTTCGAGACGAAAGGCGGAGACCTGGTAGGCCACCCGCTCTTCCGAGGTCGGCCGCCGGTACATCAGGGTGATTACCGACCCGGAGACCGGGTCCTGGATCGCCAGGGTATGGCGGGCTTCTCCCAAGATTCTGGCCATGTTATCTCCGTGATCCTTGCGACTTGGCGAAAGCTGTTAAGCGACGTAACTGCTTACCTGATTCTGAACGTAAGCCGTCACCGAGCCATAGGTGTCGTCTTCCAGGACGGCAAATTCCACCTCTTCTCCCAACCGCCGCTGGTACACCTTGACGGTGGCGCCCAGCACCGCCACCCGGGGGAAGACCAGCTCCACCTGGTAGTTGACGCCGGGCTCAAACTCCGGCCCCGCCGCCTTCAGGTAAATCCCCAGCGTGTCGTTGTCCCTCAGGTTTTGGGCCAGGAGAAAGTCCCTGAAATCCTTATCGAATTTCAAGCTCTGGTCCCGTCCGGTTCTAAAGGCGCGGTTGGCGTAATTGCCGCCGGCTCCGGGGGTGGATTCCGTGGACAGGTTATTTTTCATGGTCCAGGTGACCGTCCGCAGTTCGGTGGACAATTGATAGCCGCCTTGAAAGGTGTTCCCATCCCAACGCCCCCCCACGGTCACTTCCAACTGGCTCACTTTCAGGGGGGACTCCTCCACCCGGGACGGCAGGTTCATCCAGCCGCTCTCGGTTGGCAGGTAATAGACCCGGTAGGTGGTAACCGCTTCGCTGGTTCCCGGCGGGGTGATGGCAATCACTCCCGGAGTCGCCTCGGACACCGCCTGGTAGGCCACTTCCTCCCAGGCCTGGGTGGCGGGATTGAGCACCCGGACGGCCTGGACGTTGCTCAGGCGCACCATAGGGGTCTCCCCCGCCACGCCGTCCGCCGCCAGGGTCAGGCCGGTAGTGTTCAGGGGCGCGGCCACTTCCTCCACCCGGGTGTTGTCCGTTACTTTGCCGGTGCCTTTCACGGTGCCGCTGATCTTGGCCCAACCGTCCCGGGCGAAGTCCATCCGGATCTGATCGATGAAACACGAAGCGAAGCGCCGTTTCATCACCTGGCGGCCGAAGCGCATGGCCGCAGTGAAAGAGGGGTTGGAGCGGGCCACGTCAACCTCGCCGGACCGGGGCCGGATAGTGTGCCGGAAGCCGCTTACCCCGGCCGGCGCGGTCTGCACTTCCCACAGGCCGTATCCCAGCAGAAAGGCGAAATGCTGCGGCTGGGCCCGGAAAAAGTCAGGGTCCCCGCCACCTTGCCCCCAAAATCGTGGAGGCGGTC
>JALNYP010000011.1 GCA_023229795.1 Syntrophobacterales bacterium | reverse complement strand
CGGTCCCCAAAGCGCAGAAAATTTCATAACTGATGGTCTGGGCCCAGCCGGCCAACTCCTCGGCGCGCAGGCGTTCGCCCTGATCCTCGCCCAGGAACACGGCCCGGTCGCCCGCCTTGACCTCGGGAATCCCCGTGACGTCCGCCATGGTGAGGTTCATACACACCCGGCCCCGGATGGGCGCCCGGCGGCCGTGAATGAGGACCTCGCCCCGGTTGGAAATAAGCCGGCTATAACCGTTGCAATACCCCACCGGCAGCACCGCGATATCGCTCCAATCCGCGGTGGTATAGGTGCAGCCGTAGCTGATGCTGCTCCCCGGGGGCAGGCGCTTGACCTGGAGGACCTGGGCCGCCAGGGACATCACCGGTTTCAGCGCCACCGGCGGCGGCCGGTCCGGGGCCGGCGGCGACCCGTAGAGCATGAGTCCCGGCCGCACCAGGCCCAGGTGAGCCGCTCGGAGTTCCGTGAGGGCGATGCTGTTGGAAATATGGCTGAGCGGCAGCTTCCAGCCCGCGTCCCGGGCCGCGGCCAACAGCGTGGTAAATGCCTGAATCTGCTTTAAAGTATAGGTCTTGTCTTCCTGATCCGCCACCGCCAGATGGGAGATCAGGCCCATGACCTTGAGGTGGCGCAATTTTTTCAGGCCCCCCAGGAAGGCCAACGCCTCCTGGGGCAGCACGCCCAGGCGGCCCATACCGGTATCCACCTTGAGATGCACTTTGGCCTTCTTGTCCTGGTTGCCGGCAGCGTGGGCCAGGGCCTGGGCCACATCCAGGCGGAAGAGGGCCACCTCCAGGTCGGCGGCCACGGCCCGTTCGGCTTCCTCCGGCAGGATGCCCAGGAGCAGCAGCACCGGCAGCTTGATCCCGGCCCCCCGCAGCTTCAGACCTTCTTCGAGAGAACCCACCCCCAGATAATCCACCCCGGCCGCGGCCAATTTGCGGGCCACGGGGACCAGCCCGTGCCCGTAGGCATCGGCTTTGACTACCCCCAGCATCTTGACCTGAGGGTCGCAGAGCCCGCGCAAGCTGCGATAATTGTGCTCCAGGGCGCTCAAGTCAATGCCCAGGTCCACCATGGTGGTGATCATCATGGCCGCACTGTCCTCCAGAAGGATTGGGATCATTCCCCCCGGCGATACTCGGCCGGGATCTGCTCCGCTTGCTGGGCCACGTTCTCCTCCAACTCCTGCTTATGGCGTTGGAGGCGCTCTTTCAGCCCGGAATCGCTCAGGGCCAGGATCTGGGCGGCAAAGATGGCGGCGTTTTTAGCCCCGGAGCTGCCGATGGCCATGGTGGCCACGGGCACGCCCGCGGGCATCTGCACCGTGGACAGCAGGCTGTCCAGGCCCTTGAGATGGGAACCGGGCATGGGCACGCCGATCACCGGCAGGGTGGTCTCCGCGGCCAGGACCCCGGCCAGATGGGCCGCCATCCCGGCCACCGCGATGATCACCTTCAAGCCCCGGGCCGCGGCGTCCCGGCCGTAAGCCCGGACCCGGCGGGGAGCCCGGTGGGCAGAAGCCACCACCACCTCGAAGGCGATGTCCCAATCCTTTAAGAGCGCCGCGGCGGCTTCCACCTGGGGCCAATCCGAGGCGCTGCCCAACACGATCCCTACGTCTATCGATCCCGCCATATCTTTGCCTTTCTCAGCTCTTGTTAAGAGAGGGCTATGAGAATTGTGGGGAATTTCCCCAACTCCCTCACCTTCCTCCCAATCCCAGTAAGGGGTTGGGGGAGGGGGCAGGGGCCGTCCGCCCCTGGCCCCCTCCCCAAAAACTTTATCTCTACTCTACCCCGCCCGGCGGCGGCGGAGGATAGTCGCCACTTCCGCCGGAGGGTAGGTATTGATCACGTCTTCCGGGGTCAGCCAGCCCTTGCGGGCGATCATCACCCCATAGTTTACGTCATCCAGGCCTTCCAGGCTATGGGCGTCGGGGTTAATACTGATTAAAATGCCCAATTCCTTGGCCCGGCGCAGCCAGCGCCAGTCCAGGTCGAGCCGGTAAGGGCTGGCGTTGATCTCCATGATCACCCGGTGGGCGCCGGCAAATGCCAAAATGGCCTCCAGGTCGTGTTCGTAGGGTTCCCGGGCCAGGAGGAGCCGGCCGCTGGCATGCCCCAGCATGGTGCAATAAGGGTTGGCCAGGGCCGTCAAGAGCCGCTGGGTCATGGCCTCCCGCTTTAAGTTGAACTGAGAATGGATGGAGGCGATGACAAAATCGAACCCTGCCAGGACCTCGTCAGGATAATCCAGCGCGCCATCGCTTAAAATGTCCGATTCCACCCCCCAGAACAGGGCAAAATCCGGGTGTTCCCGGCCTTTGGCTTCCACCTCCTGCTTTTGGCGCTCCAGGTCCGGGGGTTTGAGCCCTCCGGCGTAATAGGCCGACTGGCTGTGGTCCGAGAGCCCCAGAAAATTCCAACCCCTGTGGACGGCCCCGCCCATCAGCTCCTCCAGCGAATTGACGCCGTCGCTGTAGTAGGAGTGGACGTGGAAGCACCCCTTGATATCCTCGGAACTGAGGAGCCGGGGTAGGCGGTTTGCCTGTCCGGCCTCGATCTCGCCCAGGTCCTCCCGCAACTCCGGGGGCACCAGGGGCAATCCCAGACGCCGGTAAAGGTCGGCTTCCTCCCGGCAGGGCACCAGCGCCCCGGCCTCAAACAATCCCCGGGCAGTCAACTCCAGGTTATGTTCCCGGGCCAGGCGCTGCAAGGCCCGGAAATGCCCTTCGTTGCCGGTGGCGGCCAGCCAGGCGGCCCCGAAGGCCGCGGATTCGGCCAGGTTCAGCCTGAGCGGCGCCCCCTGGGGCAGCGCGGCTTCGGCCTGACCGGAGCCCCGGCTGGCGAACTGGAGGCCCGCGATCTTCTCCAGGGCCGCCAGAACCTGATCCGGCTGAGAGGTGGCGATGGCCAAATCAAGGCCGTCGGCCACTTCCAGACGGCGGCGCACCGGGCCGGCCACCTCCAGGCGCTCTATCCCGGGGAGGCCCCGCCAGCGGGCCGTCAGGGATTCGGCCAGGGGCAGCAGATCACCCAGCCGAAACAGCCCGGCGTAGCGTTTCAGGCCGGCCAGGCCGGCCCTGATCTTGTCCTGGGATTTGGCCCCGAAGCCCGCCAGTCCCACCAGGCGGTTCTCCCGGCAGGCATATTCCAGTTCCCCCAGGCCGGTGATATGCAGTTCATCATACAGCACCCGGGCCTTTTTGGGGCCCAGGCCCGGCACCTGGAGCAGTTCCAGCAGCCCCGGGGGAGTCTTGGCCTTGAGGTCCCGATGGAGGGCCGCGTCCCCCCGGCTGAGCAGTTCATCGATGACCCCGGCCAGCGATTTGCCGATACCCTTGACCCGGGCCAGGTCCCCGGATTGCAGAGCCGCGGCCAGGTCCCCCGGAAAGGTGAGCACTGCCCGGGCCCCGGCTTCGTAGGCCCTCACCTTGAAAGGGTTTTCTCCGGACAGATCCAGGAGGAGGGCGATCTCTTCCAGGACGGCCGCCACCTCTTTCTTATCCATGGGGATGCCGTCAATACCAGTTGGCCAGGGTCAGAATCGTATCCACATAGGCATCGGAATGGTTGTAGCTATAGACGGCGCGGCGCCAGGTGGCGCGGTCGTTGCGCTTGAAGCCGCTCTTCTTGAGGTAACAGGCGATGCTGAAAATGGCGTCGTCGTGGGTGAACAGGTCCACCTGTCCCTTGCCGCTGGCCGAGACGCCGCAGCGGTCCAGGCTGGAAGGCAGGAACTGGCAGTACCCCATGGCCCCGGCCCAGGAGCCGCTGAGCGAGAACGGATCCTGATGGTGGGCGGCGCAGTATTTCAAAAAGATGGCCAGCTCCCGCCGGCCCCAGGCCGCCTTCTTTTTCAAGCGGTCCGGCGAGGCATTCAGCCCCACTTCCCTGATGATCTCGGGGGAATCCATGACCGCCAGGGAGGCAAAAACGTTGAAGACCGGATACTTGCCGGTGTTGCTGCCCAAGCCGGACTCCACCGTCAGGATGCCCACGATGACTTCCGGGGCCACGCCATACTTGGCCTCGGCCCGGCACAGGGTGTCCCGGTGGGCGTCCATATAAGCCCGGCCCTGGGCCACCACCGCGGGGCTCAGGAATTTTTTATAGATATCATGGGGCTCTTTGCGCAGAAAAGCGATCTTGCGCACTACGTCCGGCAGGAACTGGTTCCGGGGGTCAGCGAAGGTCTTAAAGACGTAATCTTTATCCAGGCCCTGGCGCACCAGGCTGTACTTCAGCCCCACGTAAGCCACGGGCGGGGCCTCAGCTTGCACCCCCGCGGCGCCCATGAGCACCGCCAACAGGATGCCTGCCACCCCTCCCCAAAACCCTCTGCCCATCTTGTTCTCCCCCTTGATCTATCGTGTAAACGCTACCTTGTTTGTCCATAATTGTCAAGGCGGGTGGGGCATTCTGGCATGAAGGTAAGTGGTGACAATTTTTATAGGACCCTGATTTTTTCTTGACAATAGTTTATCTTTATATAAACTCCATTCACGCAGAAATTGGAAAAATATGAAAAAAGAACCAGAAAAGACCTTGCTGGATAAATACGCGGAAGACCCCGAGTTTGCCAGGTTGTTGGCTCAAGAGGAATTAATCATAGAAGTCACGGAAACACTTTGTGAACTTCTTGAGATGGAGAAGATTTCCCGGAAAGAACTGGCGGAGCGCCTGGGCAAATCCAAGGGGTTTATCTCCCAATTGCTGAATGGCGGCCGGAATCTTACTTTACGTACGGTGGCTGATATCCTCCACGTCTTGGGATATAAAGTTTCCCTCACCCCTCAGAAAATTCACGGAGCAATCGCCCCTTCAGCCCGTCAAAAGGATGTCAATCCCGCGGAAGAAGCCCCTGGTGTGAACCTTAATACCTGACATGGATAGCATTAAGAGCGCGATTTCCTCTAACCTTCCCCTCGCCCCCCTCACCACCTGGCGCATCGGCGGCCCCGCGGCGCGGTTGGCGGTCCCCGCGGACCTGGACGACGTCTATCGTCTCCTAAGTCTAGCCCAGGACCGGGGCTGGCCCCTCTTCTTCCTGGGGCGGGGCTCCAACGTGCTCATCGACGATGCGGGGTTGCCGGGCCTGACCCTGCATCTGGCCAAAAGTCTTCAGGGCCTCGAGCGGCACGGCGACGCGCTGCGGGTGGGGGCCGGCGTGGCCCTGCCCCGGCTGGCCCAGGCCGCGGCGCGGCTGGGGTTTACCGGGTTCGAGTTTCTGGCCGGCATCCCCGGCACCGTGGGCGCGGCGGTGCGGCTCAACGCCGGGGCCGAAGGCGCCAGCCTGGCCGGCGTTCTTGCCCTGGTCCGGGTGGTCACCCCCCGGCTGCAACTCCTGGAATTTTGCCCCGCCGAACTGGGCCTGGGCTACCGGTCCTCGCTGCTGCTGAACTTCCCTCACTGGCTGGTGGTGGAGGCGGAATTCGCCCTCACCCGGCCCGCCGATCCCGAAGTCATCCAGACCCGCATGAGAGAATTGCTCCAGGCCCGCCAGGCCCGGCAGCCCGCCAACCCCCGGACCTGCGGCAGCGTCTTCAAAAATCCGTCGGAAGGGCCCGCGGCTGGCTGGCTCATCGACCAGGCCGGCTACAAGGGACGCCGCCTGGGGGACGCGCTGGTCTCCCACCGGCACGCCAACTTTATCCTCAACCAGGGCCAGGCCAACGCGGCCCAGGTCAAGGCCCTCATCAGCGAAATTCAGGAGCAGGTCTGGCGGACCCAGGGGGTAGCCCTGGAACGGGAAGTGGTCTTCCTGCCGGAAGATTTGGCCTGTAGGGGGGGACCTGTGTGTCCCCCCTTACGGGTTGGCGGCGATAAAGAGGATTAGGCCGAGGCCAGGGGCAGGCGGATAGTGCAGGTGGTGCCGCGGCCCGCTTCGCTGTCGATGCTGATGTCGCCCTGATGCTGGGTAATAAGGCCCTGGACGATGGTCAGGCCCAAGCCGGTGCCGCCCTCCTTGGTGGTGAAAAACGGCGTAAAGAGGTTGGGCAGTTGATCCGCGGGGATGCCGTGGCCCATATCGGTAATGGTGAGCACCAGGTGATCGCGCCGCAGGTCGGCCTGGACGCGCAGTTCGCCGCCGTCGCCCATGGCCTCCAGGGCGTTCTTAAACAAGTTGATGAGCACCTGGCGAATCTGCCCGGGATCAAAGCTAATCGGGGGAATATCGGTCCGGGTCTCCAGGCGGAAGGCGACGCCCCGCTCTTTAAAGGAGTCGTCCATAAGCTCCGCCACTTCCCGAATCAGGGCCGGGAGGTCAGCCATCACCTTTTGCGGCGGCGCGCCTCTGCTGAACGTACTCATGTCGGCCAGAAATTTTTCCAGCCGCTGCACTTCCTGATAAATAAGGGTCAATTTGCGCCGGGCGTCCTCGGGCAGCCCCGCCGTGCGCCTGAGCTGGCCGGCGAAACCCCCGATGGTCACCAGGGGATTCTTAATTTCATGGCTGATGCGGGCCACCATCCTGCCCAGGGTCGCCAGCCGTTCGTTCCGCAGGACTGCCGTCTCCAGCCGCTGCCGTTCCCGGAGATCCCTGAAATAGCCGACGATGCCGACCTCCCGGCTGTCTTCGTGGAGTAGGCGGGCTGACAGCCAGATGGGGATCGGAGTGCCGTCTTTATGCAGGACCTGGGTTTCATAATTTTCCAGGATGCCCGCGCCGCCGTGGCCGGGGTCGTAAATCAACCGTTTAATTTCGTGGGCCACATTGTTGGGATAGAGCTTATAGACCTTAAGTTTGCCGATGACTTCCTCGGGAGCGTAACCCAAAATTTTGGCGGCGCCATCGTTGAAAATGAGGATATCACCCAGCATGTTATTGGCGATGATCCCGTCCATGGAGGCCTGGACCAGGTTGCGCTCCAAATCGTCCATCTGCCGGACCTGGGATTCCAGGCGAAAGCGGTCGCTGACGTCCCGGAGAGACCACACGGTCCAGGCGGCCTGCTCGGCGCCATGCAACTGGTAGATGGTGGACTCATAGACGATCGCCTTGCCCTCCACCTCCCGGGTCAGGATGGTTTTGGCCGGATACAGGGGACTTAACTCGGTGGGGCAAAAACCTACCTCAATGGCATCGGTCCCCCGAAAAAGCTTCCCCAGGAGGTCACACGGGCGGCCGCAAATATTTTCCCACCCCAGACCGAAGTGTTCCAGGAAAGAGACGTTGGCATACGTGACCCGGTGGTCCTGATCCAGCACCAGAACATAGGTATCCGCGAGGCTGTCCAGGAGCCGGCCAAAAAGCCCTTCGGGCGGCTGGCGCAGCCAGGGGCAGGAGGTCTGGGAAGTAGTCATGTCATCCTCGTCCTCTAAATGTATGACTGTCCCGGTGGTGATGCAAGAGCAAAAGGACCTGAGAGACTGGCACTACTGGCCGGCGGGTTTTAGAAAAAATCAGTAAGGAAAGGGTTTTCCAACTTCTCTTGCCCCAGGGTCGAGGTCGGGGTCTCGCCATAGTCATGGCCGGGCCAGATGCGGGTGTCGTCGGGCAGGGGCATGATCTTGGCTTCCAGGGAGGCGATGAGTTGGGGGAGAGAGCCCCCCGGCAGGTCGGTGCGGCCGGCGGCGCCCACAAATAGAGTATCACCGGTGAACAGATGGCCGGGGAAGGAAAGGCAGATGGCGCCCGGGGTATGGCCCGGGGTGTGGAGGACCAAGGCTTGTCCGGCCCCGAGGGGGATACGGTCGCCGTCAGCCACCAGCACATCCGCCCGGGTCAGCGGCGGAAACCCCTCGGCCCGCGCTGCGGCCTGCATTTCCGGGGTACTGAAGAACTCCCAGTCCAGCCGGTGGATGACGATGCGGGCGCCGGTGGCCGCGGCCCATAAATCATTCCCGGCGATGTGATCGGCATGACCGTGGGTATTGACAATCCAGCGCAGCCGCCAGCCTTCGCTCTTAAGAGTGTCCGCTAACTGGGGAGAGGGACCGCCGGGATCGATGAGGAGGGCTTCGCCTGAGTCCTCGCAGGCCACCAGGTAGGAGATCACCTGTAGGGGTCCGGTCACCGCCGCCGTGATCTTGAGATGCATCGTGCTATCTCCGCCACCGGCTCCTAAAACCCATCACTTGTTCAGAAAACCGAAGACCATCTGCTGATTGCGCAACGCGTAGATTTCGGCCTTGATGTAGCGTTTGTGAGCCTGCTCGTATTCGGACTTCGCCTCCCGCTGGTACCGCACCGCCAACTCCGACTGCGCGCCTTCCGCCTTGGTGCTCTTCTTTTCCTTGTCTTCCGCTGACTGCATCAAGCGGTCCGCCTGGGCCCGTTCATCCGCGCCGAGCTTCTGGTTGATGGCCTCCTGCTGAGTCTCCTGATCCGTCAATATGCGGTCTTTCTGTTCGGGGCCGCATTCCTTTTGCAGGGTAGTAAACAGGGAGTTGGCCTCTTTCACCATGGACTTGGCTTCGGCGGTATAACCCTGGGTCAGCTTCTTTTCGGCGGTGTCCAGAAGTTTCACGGCCCGCTTGTAAAGGATGGCGTGATCAGGACCGCACTTGGCCGGCGGCTGCTGGGCCAGGACTGGCCCCAACAATCCGAACAGCAAGAGGAATCCCAATACCAAGAGCACTAACCTGGATCGAGTCATAGTGGCGTCCTTTGTCAATGAAGCTGAAAAGTCTCGGTAATAGCCCCCCGGAACCGGGGACGATAGATGAGGTCAAAAGCCGTTTCTTTCCCGGGGAACAAGAGCAACGCCTGCCGGCGGAGGTTCTCCACCACTTCTCTCGCTTGGGATAGGGAGAGAGACCCGGACCGAATCTCGTAGAGGGCTAGGTCCACCATGAAGCGCAGGTATCGCAACTTCCGGTTTTCTTCCCGGATAGCCTGGCCCAGGGCATCATCCGCATCAGGCAAGGTGTTCTCCCGGAAAACCGGCAGGGGAGAGGGCTGAGAATTGCAATCGCCAGCCGCCCGCCCGGTTATCAACCCCGGTTGAGGGACACCGGACGGAGTCTATTCTAACTTGGCCGCCTTGCCGTGTAAAGGGGAAAGCTGGACTTCCTTGGGGCTGCCGGCGGCAGGCGGCGCACTGGCATCTTTGGTGATATCGTGGGCGATCCCGTCCCGGGCCTTGAGTAAAGCCGGAACCTTGCACCAATCAATACGATCCTCGATCTGGTAGTATTCGGCCATCCCCTTGACCCATTCCAGGGGTTTCATCTCCCAATCGTAGATATTAGGATGGGCCTCCAGATAGACCCGCCCTTCCGGCGTGAGGGCAAGTTTGATGGGGCGGTAAACGATCTTTATCGGCGTGCCCACCGCCACCTGGGGGAAGAGCTGGGAGATCTCGTCCGGCAGCATGCGGATACAGCCGTGGGACACATAGGAGCCTACGCTCCAGGGGCGGTTGGTGGCATGGATGCCCACCCCGGAGGCCGAGGTCGCCATAAAGAATTTCCCCAGGGGATTCTTGGGCCCGGGGGGGACCTTCTCTACCACTTCCTGGCCATGTTCTTCCATCTCTTCCTGGATGGACGGAGGCACGTTCCAGGTGGGATTTTTACGTTTTTCCTCGATCTTGTAAGTGCCGGTGGGCGTGGGCCAACTGGGTTTGCCCACGGCCAGGGCATAGCGCCGCAGACAGACCCCATCCTGGAAGTGATACATGTTCAATTCCGGCAGATTGATGACCAGGCCGCTTTTCAGCTCCGCGGGCACGATATGGATATTGTTGATTTTGATGACCATACCGGGTTTGAGTTTAAAAGGCTTTTTCAGGTGATTCTGCCGGACCACCGTCGACCAGCGGACGCCATTCCGCGCCGCCATACGTCCTATGGTCATGCCCTTTTCGACGTGAATCTCGGTCTCGCCACCGGCCAGTTGTTGATACAAGGGAGGCGCTGCGTCGGGGCCCGCGTAAGCGGCGGCAGCCGTAAACAGCAACAGCGATAAGACCAGCCAAACTTTACGAATCATCTCAGTAGTCAACCTCAGCTTCATAAGGAAAGTGGTCCGAAGGATAGCGTTCATCCCGGTGGTCCGTGACAATAGCTACCCGCCGGACTCGAAAGGGCGCGGTGGTTAGTATCCAGTCGATGCGGTGACCCCGGGGCCGGCCGTCGAACCCGTGCTGGGTGGTGGCCTCCGCCTCCGGCGGGTCACCCTCTATCCAGGTATCCCGGAGAGGACTGCCCTCATCGAGGAGCACGCGATACACTGCGTCCCCCGGCGGCTCATTGAAATCCCCCACCAAAATCAGGGGCCGCTCCAAAGGCAGGAAAAATTTCCGGATCAGCCTGGCGCCCTCCCGCCGGGCCGCCTCCGAGATATGATCCAGGTGGGTATCGATGAAATAGAACCAGGTGGACCGGCCCTCTTCCCGAAAGAGGCCATACGTGACCAGGCGGGGAAAGGCCGAGTCCCAACTGATGCTGCGGTGCGCCTGGGGAGTCTCGGAGAGCCAGAATTCATTGCTCTCCTTGACCTGAAAACGATCGGCGCGGTAGAAAATGGTGGGGTACTGGCAGGTGGGGTCCTCCTGCCGATGGGCCGTTAAGGGCCGGTAGCCGGGCAGATGTTCTTCCAGGTAACGGAGTTGAGGAATGGTGCCTTCCTGGGTGCCCACCAGATCCGGCAAATGGTTCATGATGATCTCCGCCACCAGGTCCTTGCGGAACTCCCATTCATTGGGGCCGTCCGCCGGATTGGCAAACCTGAGATTAAAGGTCATGAGGCGCATGGTTCCTCAATCCAGCCCGACCCGCAACGGCTGGGGGAACAACAGTTCCTGGGCGGTACGCAAAAAGTTGGCGTCGGTCATCGAAGCCAGGAAATCCCGGACGATCTCCGCCGGCCGGTGGCTGTCCCGGTAAGCGGGCTGCATGGTGCCCAAAAAATCCGTCCAGATGGGCGAATTTTCCCGGCCCGCCTCCACATCATCTAAGAACTTATCAAAAAGCTGCCGGAACAGCGACTCGATCTTGGGCGTCTCGGTCTTAATGCGGGCATTGCCGTAAATTCGCCGGTAATTGAACTCTTTGAGCTGCTTCAAGAGGCCGCCGACCTCGGGACTGTACCCCACATAATTCTTATCATAACTGTGCGTGATCAGATCGGCCACCAGGCTGTAGACGATGGCGCCGTTGGTGCGGCCCAGGCCCTGGCTGACCTCCGGCGGCAATTCCTCCCGCTGCACCAGCTTCAGCGTAATGGCATCTTCCAAATCCCGGCCGATATAGCTAATGGTGTCGGCCAGCCGGACTACGCAGCCCTCCAGGGTCATGGGCTTCAAGGAAGTCTCCGGGTCGGCCAGCTTGGCCCGGATCTCGTCCGTAAGGACGGCGAAGGTCTTGTCTCCCTGGGGCGAGAGGCGCTCCAGGTGAGTTTCGCCGTCATGGCAGAGGATGCCGTCCAGCACCTGGAGAGACAGATTGAGTCCCCGCCCCTGCTTTTCCAGGCGGTCTAAAAACCGCACCCCCTGGATGCTGTGCAGGAAGGGGCCGATGCCTTGGCTCTCGCAGAGGGCCGACAACAGGCGCTCCCCATCGTGGCCGAAGGGAGGATGGCCGATATCGTGCCCCAGGGCGATGGCCTCCAGGAGGTCCTCGTTCAGCCGCAGGAATTTGCCGATGGTGCGGGCGATCTTGGACAGCAGTTGCACGTGCAAGACCCGGTGGCTGATATGCTCATGGTGTATGAGGTAAAAAACCTGGGTCTTGTCAATATAACGGGTGTAGGCTTGGGAGTGGAGAATCCGGTCGGCGTCCACCGCGAAATTCTGGCGATGGCCTTGGGCGATGCGCTCCTCAAAGCGCCGGCGGATGGCCGCCATACTCCTGGTGGCATAAGGAGAAAGCCCGGTTTCCTCCTGTCTGTCCAGGTTTTGGCGCAATTCGGCTAGTTTGACCATACAGTACCCACTTCCCCATGGGGATCATACCACAGCGCCGCGCATCCCTCAAGAGCGGGCCTGGCCCATCACCCTGGACTTTCGGGCTATCTGTTATATTATTAATCCAGGCGAGAACGCAGTCCTTTGGAAAAAAGCAGTTTTCTTCCTTTTTCTCCTCCCCCTGGATGGCGGAGGGCCGGGGCGGGGTGAAGGTAATTCCCTTTCCGCTCCGAATCATATATTGATGGTAAGACCGGGCCGGCCGCGGACCCCTCCCGGAGCCCGAGCGCCCGGGAGAGGCTAACATCTCCTCCTCACCCATTCACCAGAAGGAGAGACAACATGGTCAAGGTGTTGATGGAAAGGACGATTCGAGGACAGAACGTGGGCGAAATCGTGCGGCTGTTGCGCCAACTCCGGGTCAAGGCCATGCAGCAGCCCGGGTACATCAGCGGCGAGACCCTGCACGGGGTGGATGACCCCAACTATTACCTGGTGCTCAGCACCTGGGAATCTCTGGAGCATTGGCAAAGGTGGTTCAATAATCCGGAGCGCCAAAAGCTGAGCGCCGAAATCGACCAATACCTGGAGGCCCCCACCCGGACCCAGGTGCTGACCAACTGAGGCGCACGACCACTCACCCGGACCCCGCGCTTCCGACGCCCCGGCAGGGGCGGGCCTTGAACCCGCCCCTGCCAGGTGACTATGCCATCTCCCTGCTGGCGTGTCCCTTTCGCCAATTTAACGGCCATCTCCCCATTTTACTTGAGCCTTTTCCCGGTTCCGGGCCGCCGAAATTTTTTGCAATGGCGAAACTTCATGATATTATCTATCTTTTAAATGAGTTAAACGGAACCAGAGGGAAAACCCTCTCCGGGGCCTGCCATGGCGATGTGCGGCTGCACTCATCTGGAAGAATTTTTGCGGTACCTGAAGGTGGAGCGCCAGATGTCGCCCCATACCGTCAGAAACTACCGGGTGGACCTCACCCAGTTTCTGGAGTTTTATCAGGAGCGCCGGGCCGAGGCCCGGTTGGCCGAGGTGACCTACCAGGATTTGCGGGCCTTTCTGGCCACGGCCCTAAAGCACCTCCGCAAGACCACCGTGGCCCGGAAACTCTCGGCGTTGCGCACCTTCTTCAAGTACCTGCAGCGTCTGGGGGTCCTGACCCAAAACCCGGCTAAGCTGGCTCCCAGCCCCAAGCTGGAAAAAGTCCTGCCGCATTTCCTGAGCGTGGACGAGGCCTTTCACCTCTTGGGCGAGCCCCAGGGCGATGATTTCGGGACCTGCCGGGACAAGGCCATCCTGGAGGTCTTTTACGGCGGGGGCCTGCGCCTCTCCGAACTGGCCGGGCTCAACCTGGGAGACCTGGACCTGGGACCCGGGGTGCTGCGGGTCTGGGGCAAAGGCGCCAAGGAGCGCCTGGCCTTCCTGGGCGAACCGGCCAAGGCGGCCCTCACCGCCTATCTGCCCCTGCGGCAGCGGATGATGCAGCAGCAGGGGACCGGGGACGAGACCGCGTTGTTCCTCAATTCCCGGGGATGGCGCCTGTCCACCCGGGGGGTGGCCCGGCTGGTGGCCAAGTGGGTGCGGCAATCCGGCCTTTCCCAGGGTCTGACGCCCCACGGCCTGCGCCACAGCTTCGCCACCCACCTCTTGGAGGGCCAGGCCGATCTGCGGGCGGTCCAGGAACTGCTGGGACATGCCTCTATTTCCAGCACCCAGCGGTACCTGCACCTCAACCTGGATTACCTGATGGAGGAGTACGACAAGGCCCATCCCCGGAGTAAATAGGGCGAAAAGGGAAAAAGGCGAAAAGGAAAGTTAAAACCGATAATCCGCCCCTTCCCCCCCTCGTTCCCAAGCTCTGCTTGGGAACGCAATTTTGGCCCAAGCTCCAGCTTGGGCACTGATTACCTCATTCCCCAGCCCAGCTTGGGAACGAAAAGATACGGTGACATGAACCATAACGAGATGACATTCCGCGGCACCACCATCCTCATGGTGCGCCGGGGCGATAAGGTGGCGGTGGCCGGCGACGGCCAGGTGACCATGGGCGACATGGTGATGAAGCACCATGCCAAAAAGGTCCGGAAGCTCTATCAAGGCAAGATCATCGTGGGCTTTGCAGGCTCCACAGCCGACGCCCTGACCCTGTTCGAGCGCCTGGAAGCCAAACTCGAGAAGCACCAGGGCAACCTCACCCGGGCGGTGGTCGAACTGGCCAAGGACTGGCGCACCGATAAGATGCTCCGGCGTCTTGAGGCCTTGCTCCTGGCGGTGGACGCCACCTCGGCGTTTCTGGTCTCCGGCACCGGCGACGTCATCGAGCCCGACGAAGGCGTGATGGCCATCGGCTCCGGCTCCCCCTACGCCCTGGCCGCGGCCCGGGCCCTGATGGGCCACACCCAGCTCTCCGCCGCGGACATCTGCCGGGAAGCCATGAAGATTGCCGGCTCGTTGTGCGTCTATACCAATGAAGAGGTTGTGATCGAGGAATTGTGATTAATGTAGGGTGGGCACGACCCACCTATCATTTAACCCTTGAAAATAAGGATGGTGGTGCGCAGTGCGCACCCTACGTTTTTGGTTTTGAAAATCATTTATGACCCGAAACCGATTCGCTTAAGGCTGGCGGGCACAGAGGCCCGCCCCACCGTCATAATGGGTGGTTTTGGTGGGGCGGCCGTCCCTGGCCGCCCCCGGGGCAAAAGTTCGATTCAGATTGAAAATGGGGGGGCCATGCCCACCCTGCATTTTTCTATAATCCGCGTGTATCGGCGTTCATCTGCGGCTAATAATTAAACCGCCGATAAACGCAGATGGACGCAGATAACATAAAGGACTTGCAACCATGGAATTGCTCAGATTACTCCCCGTCTGCGGGGATCACCTGACTCCCCGGGAGACCGTGGCGGAGTTGGATAAATATATCGTGGGACAGAAGGACGCCAAACGTGCCGTGGCCATTGCGCTCCGCAACCGCTGGCGCCGCCAGCAGATTCCCGAGAATCTGCGGGACGAGATCGCGCCCAAGAACATCATCATGATCGGCCCCACCGGGGTGGGCAAAACCGAAATCGCCCGGAGATTGGCCAAGCTGACCTCCTCCCCGTTCTTAAAGATCGAGGCCAGTAAGTTCACCGAGGTGGGCTACGTGGGCCGGGACGTGGAATCCATGGTCCGGGACCTGATGGAGCTGGCCATCGCCGCGGTCAAGGCCGAGGCACGGGACAAGGTCCAGGCCAAGGCCGACCAGGCGGTGGAAGAGCGCCTGCTGGATTTGCTGCTCCCGGGCTCGACCCCGCCGGAGCAGGAAGACAACGGCGACCATACCCGGGAGAAGCTGAGAAGCATGCTCCGGGCCGGCCGCCTGGAAGACCGCTTCGTCGAGCTGGAAGTCAGCCAGCGCACCACCCCGGTGGTCGAGATCTTTTCCGCCGCGGGCATGGAAGAAATGGACTTCAATTTTAAGGATATGCTGGGCAACCTCTTTCCCGGCAAAACCAAGCAGCGCAAGGTAAAGCTCTCGGAGGCCCGGGAATACCTGGTTCAGGAGGAGGCCAGCCGCCTCATCGACATGGACCGCGTGGTGGAGGAAGCCCGGCGCAAGGTCGAGCAGAACGGCATCATCTTTTTGGATGAGATCGACAAGATCGTGGGCCGGGACCAGACCCGGGGACCCGACGTCTCCCGGGAAGGGGTGCAGCGGGACCTGCTGCCCATCGTGGAAGGCACCACCGTAAACAGCAAATACGGCATGTTGCGCACCGACCACATCCTGTTCATCGCCTCCGGGGCCTTCCACCTGTCCAAGCCGTCGGACCTGATCCCCGAGATGCAGGGCCGCTTCCCCATCCGGGTGGAGCTTAACTCCCTGGGGGCCGAGGAATTTGAACGTATCCTGATGGAGCCGGAAAACGCCCTGATCAAGCAGTACCAGGCCCTGCTCAACACCGAGGGCATCCGGCTGACCTTTACCCCTGCGGCCATCAAGGAGATCGCCGGCCTGGCCACCCGGGTGAATGACCGCATGGAAAATATCGGGGCCCGGCGCCTCCACACGGTCATGGAGAAGCTGCTGGAGGAGATTTCCTTCACCGCCCCGGACCTGACGACCCAGGAGATCACCATTACCGACGCCTACGTCCGGGAACGCCTGGCCGCGCTCATCGAAGACGAGGATTTGAGCCGGTATATTTTGTGAGTTCAAAGTTCAAAGTCAAAAAACCTTGAACCTTGAACTTTGAACTTTGAACTTTGAACTTTGAACCAGGACCATAACATGACCCAGGAATACATCAAAAAAGCCGAAACCCTCATAGAAGCCCTGCCCTACATGAAGAGCTTCCAGGGGCAGACCGTGGTGATCAAATACGGCGGCGCGGCGCAACTGGAGCCGGAACTCAAGGCAGCCTTCGCCCAGGACATTACCCTGCTCCAGTACCTGGGCATCCACCCGGTGGTGGTCCACGGCGGCGGCCCCCAGATCGGCAAGGTACTGGAAAAGATGAACATCCCCACCCGGTTCGTGGACGGCCTGCGAGTCACCGACCAGTCCACCATGGACGTGGTGGAGATGGTCCTGGCGGGCAAGATCAACAAAGAGATCGTCAACCTGATCAACGCCGCCGGCGGCGCCGCGGTGGGCTTGAGCGGCAAGGACGGCCGCCTGCTCCTGGCCAAAAAGCTCCAGTACTACCGCCCCCGGGAGGACGAGCCCCCGGAGATCATCGACATCGGGTTGGTGGGCGAAGTCACCGGCGTCAACGCCGCACTGCTGCGCACCCTCCAGGAGCACCACTTCATCCCGGTGGTGGCCCCGGTGGGCGCGGGGGAGGCCGGCGAGACCTATAACATCAACGCCGACCTGGTGGCCGGCGCGGTGGCCAAGGCCATGCATGCAGCCAAGCTGATTTTGCTTACCGACGTGGCCGGGGTCCTGGACCAGGACAGCCACCTGGTCTCCACCCTCAACCGGGAAGGCGTCCTGGCCATGATCGAGGCGGGCACCATCAAAGGCGGCATGATCCCCAAGGTCAACTGCTGCCTGGACGCGGTGGCCGGCGGAGTAGGCAAGGCCCATATCCTGGACGGCCGCCTGCTCCACGCCGTGCTCCTGGAGATCTTCACCGACCCCGGCATCGGCACGGAGATTGTGGGATAGTTCGAGGTTCAAGGTTCAAAGTTCAAAGTTCCGGTTCACAGGCCTGGTTTTTAACTTTGAACCTTGAACTTTGAACCTTGAACTCGAACTGACAGGGAGAGGAAAATTGCCAAGCCAAAATTGGATGGAACGGGCCGACCAGGTCATCATGAACACCTATGGCCGGCAGCCGCTGGTGCTGGTCAAAGGCGAGGGTTGCCGGGTCTGGGATGACGCCGGCCAGGAATATCTGGACTTCGTGGCCGGGCTGGCGGTCTGCAATCTGGGGAACGCCCATCCCGACGTCGCCGCGGCCGCCGCGGCCCAACTGACGCAGTTGGTCCACGTCTCCAATATCTATTATACCACCCCCATGGTGGAGCTGGCCGAAGACCTGGTGCGCCTGTCCTTTGCCGACCGGGTCTTTTTCGCCAATTCCGGCGCCGAAGTCAACGAAGGCGCCCTCAAGCTGGCCCGGCGCTACTCCCGGGAACGCTACGGCGAGGGCCGTTACAAGATCATCTCCGCCGAGAACTCCTTCCACGGCCGCACCTTCGGGGCATTGAGCGCCACCGGCCAGGCCAAATTTTGGCAGGGCTTCGAACCCATGCTGCCGGGGTTCGCGTTCGTGCCCTTCAACGACCTGGACGCCCTGACCAAGGCGGTGGATGACACGGTCTGCGCGATCATGCTGGAGCCCGTCCAGGGCGAAGGCGGGGTCAACCTGCCGTCGCCGGATTATTTTCAGGGCGTGCGGCAGTTGTGCAACGACAAGGGGCTGTTGCTGATCCTGGATGAGATTCAGGCGGGCCTGGGCCGCACCGGCAAGCTCTTCGCCCACGAGCATTTCGGTATCACCCCGGATATCATGACCCTGGCCAAAGGCCTGGCCAACGGCCTGCCCATGGGCGCGCTCCTGGCCACCGACCAAGTGGCCGCCGCCTTTGTCCCCGGCACCCATGCCAGCACCTTCGGGGCCGGTCCGGTAGTGGCCGCCGCCGCCAAAGCTGCGCTCGGCCACCTGAGCCGTCCCGAGTTTCTGGCCGCGGTGCGCACCAAGGGCGACTACCTCCATAAGGGCCTCCTGGAACTGAAGAGCCAGGCGCCGGTGATCAAAGAGGTGCGGGGCCTGGGCCTCATGTGGGGCCTGGAACTGGCCCAGGAGGGGGCAGGCCTAGTGACCGCCTGCCGGGAGCGGGGCCTGCTGATCAACTGCACCCAGGGCAACGTCATCCGGATGCTGCCGCCCCTGGTGGTGCTGCCCCATGAACTCGACCATGCCCTGGCCGTATTGCAGGACGCGTTCAAGGCAGTCTTCCCATGACCCGGCACCTGTTAACCATTCTGGATCTCAGCCGGGAGGAGATCGAACACCTCCTGGCCCGGGCCCGGGAGCTCAAGGCCCTGCATCAGCGGGGGCAGAACCCGACCCCTCTGAGCGGCAAGACCGTGGCCATGATCTTCGACAAGCCCTCCACCCGCACCCGGGTCTCCTTCGAGGCCGGTATCGCCCAACTGGGGGGCAGCAGCATCTACCTGGCCCCGGGCCAGACCCAGATGTCCCGGAACGAACCGGTGGCCGACACCGCCCGGGTCCTGTCCCGGTACGTCAACGGCGTGGTGGTGCGCACCTTTGCCCAGGAGACCGTAGCGGCACTGGCCCGGCACAGCACCATCCCGGTGATCAACGGCCTCACCGACACCCACCACCCCTGCCAGGTCTTGAGCGATCTCATGACCATGCAGGAGCACTTTAGCGATCTCACCAATCTTAAGGTGGCCTGGGTGGGGGACGGCAACAACATGGCCAACTCCTGGATCACCGCGGCCATGCACCTAGACTTCGCCCTGCACCTGGCCTGCCCGCCCGGCTATGAGCCCGACGCGGCGCTGCTGACCCAGGCCCAGGCTCAAGGCGCCCGCGTCTTCCTGGGTCAGGACCCCCGGGCCGCGGTGGCCGGGGCCCAGGTGATCAACACCGACGTCTGGGCCTCCATGGGCCAGGAAGACGAGGCCGCGGCCCGGCAAGAGGTCTTCAAGCCCTACCAGGTGAATAGCGAGCTGATGAAACTGGCTGCACCCGAAGCCATCGTGCTCCACTGCCTGCCGGCCCACCGGGGCGAAGAAATCACCGCCGAAGTCCTGGACGGCCCCCAATCCGCAGCCTGGGACCAGGCGGAAAACCGCATGCACTTCCAGAAAGCGCTGCTGGAATGGTTGTTGGGATAGGGGACGGGGATCAGGGGTTAGGGATCAGAAAACCCGGTGGCACAGGCTTTCCAGCCTGTGCCTGATGTAGGGTGGGCACGGCCCACCATTTTCTGGTTCCCAAGAGCCGTAGGGTGGGAAAGCGCAGCGCATCCCGCCTTCGGCAATAACTCAGAAGCAATGGTGGGCCCTGCCCACCCTACCTTATTATTAGGAAACTACCATGTCCGACATCAAAAAAATCGTCCTCGCCTACTCCGGCGGCCTCGACACCTCGGTAATCCTCAAGTGGCTCAAGGAAACTTACCAGTGTAAGGTGGTGGCCTTTGCCGCCGATCTGGGCCAGGGCGACGATCTCGCCGAGGTGGCGAAAAAGGCCAAGGCCACCGGCGCTGACGAGGTCTTCGTCGAGGACCTGAAACAGGAGTTCGTCTGGAACTTCGTCTGGCCCATGTTCCGGGCCAACGCCCTCTATGAAGGGGCCTATCTCCTGGGCACCTCCATCGCCCGGCCCCTGATCGCCAAGGCCCAGGTCGAGGTAGCCAAGAAGACCGGGGCTGACGCGGTAAGCCACGGCGCCACCGGCAAGGGCAACGACCAGGTGCGCTTCGAGCTCACCTACCAGGCCCTGGCCCCGGACCTGAAAATCATCGTGCCCTGGCGGGAGTGGGACCTGCAAGGCCGGGCCGACTGCGTGGCCTACGCCAAGCAGCACGGCATCCCGGTGCCGGTGACTAAGGAGAAGCCCTATTCCAGCGACGCCAATCTCCTGCACATCAGCTTCGAGGGCGGCATCCTGGAAGACCCCTGGGCCGAACCGCCGGCCGATATGTTCGTGATGACCAAATCGCCCCAGGCGGCCCCGGACAAGCCCCGCTATCTGGAGATCCTCTATGAGCAAGGCGACCCGGTGGAAGTGGACGGCCAGCGCCTCAGCCCGGCTAACCTGCTGGCGGTGCTGAACGAGATCGGCGGCGAACACGGCGTCGGCCGGGTGGACCTGGTTGAAAACCGCTACGTGGGCCTGAAATCCCGGGGCGTGTACGAGACCCCCGGCGGCACCATCCTCCGGGCGGCGCACATGGCGGTGGAGTCCATCACCCTGGACCGGGAAGTCATGCACCTCAGGGACAGCCTCAGCCCCCGCTACGCCGAACTGGTTTACAACGGCTACTGGTTCGCCCCGGAGCGGGAGGCCCTGCAAAAGCTCATCGACGAGGCCCAAAGACCGGTGACCGGCACCGCCCGGCTGAAACTCTATAAAGGCAACGTCACGGTGGTGGGCCGCAAGGCCCCTAAATCCCTGTACCAGCCGCATCTGGTCACCTTCGAGGCCGGCGGCGATTACCGGCAGGCCGACGCCACCGGCTTCATCCGCTTGAACGCCCTGCGCCTGAAGATCCGGGCCAAGCTGGAGGGGAAGTGAGTTCAAAGTTCAAGGTTCAAAGTTTTCAGTCCTCGGGGCAATGTTCTTGATTTTCAACCTTGAACTTTGAACTTTGAACTTTGAACCCCTAAAGGAGGCGGTAATCCCTGCAACATTCGCACTACCTGGCTTCGGGATTATGCTGGGCCCTGGGGCTGCTCATGCTCTTCTGGCGGCCCGGCCCCAACCCCTGGTTCGGGGTGCCGCTGCCCTGGACCCTGGCGGACTCATATATCTGGAACAAATCCTGGCGCCTGGCGTCCCGTCTCCTGATGGTCATGGGGGTCACCGCGCTGATTTCCTGGCGGGCTTTTTTTATCTCCAGCGCGCACCTGGTGGGCCTGAGCTGTCTGTACACCGCACTCCTCTACCGCTGGAAATACGGCACCTGGCGGTTTTGGAAAGATCAGGGTTGGATCGATTACCGCCCGGTGGCCCGCTGCCGACACTGCGGCCATTTCCATAAACTGGCAAGCGCCGAGCAGCTGGCCCAGGCTCATTGTCCCGAGTGCGGCGGCGGCTTAAAAAGGATCTCCTGGCCGAAATCCATCGCCGGCGAGTGAAGCCGGACCCCATGACGCAGCTCATGGAACCACGTCATTCCTCAGGGAGATAGCCATGCGAACGACAGGTATCGTGGCGGCATTGATGTTGGGTTTATTGGTCTTCATGTCGGGAACTGGCCGGTGCGGCGAACTGGACGAGTCCTATTATCCCTTAAAGGAAGGCCTGCGGTGGGAGTATAATGTCACCACGGATGGCGGCAAACCGCAAAAATTGACCATTACCAACCTGGCGCCGCGGGAAGTCAACGGCGTCAAGGTCACCCCCCGGAAATGGGAGATCGCCGGACACACGTTTTTCGAACTAATGGAAAAGACGGATACCGGCATCTACCGCTATGCGGACCAGCCCGCCGAAAACGCGCCCCCGACGGTCATTACCCCCAAGGAATACCATCTCAAGTTTCCCATCGTCGATCGCAATAGCTGGAATATGACCACCAAGGTGGGCAAAACCTCGTTAAACCTTAATCTGATCATTGAAAGCGTCTCAGATGAGGTCAGAGTTCCGGCCGGCACTTTCAAGGATTGCCTGAAGGTTAAACAAACGGGCGAAAGCGATGGGGTTTCCGTACTCGGGTACGAATGGTCCGCCCCCAACGTCGGGGTCGTGAAGAGCACGGTCGTCATCAAGAAAAAATCCGCCGACGGCAAACTGCTCACGGAAAGCCGGACCTATGAATTGCAGTCCTTCCGGCCCTGAACCTCCGGGCAGGTTGACCGGCTGCGGCCCGATAAGGCAATTCGGTCCCGGATAACTTAATTCCTCATGGGCCTTAGCCCACCCGTAAGTCACAAGAAGGAGTAAGCTTTTTATCATAGTGCGCGGTTCGTATTCTGCATTAACCTTGAACTTTGAACTTTGAACCTTGAACTTTTAGGAACAGAAGGAAAATCGCATGGCGCAAAAACCCTGGGGCGGACGTTTCGAGGGCGACACCGACAAATCGGTGGAGGATTTCACCACTTCCTTAAGCTTTGACCGGCGCCTCTATCGCCAGGATATCGCCGGCTCCATCGCCCACGCCCGCATGTTGGCCAAGCAGGGCATCATCACCCCGGCGGAAGGCGAGCAGATCGCGGCCGGGCTGGCGGAGATTTACCGGGAGATCGAATCCGGCGAATTTGAGTTCGATCCCGCCCAGGAAGACATCCACATGGCCATCGAGTCCCGCCTCACCAATCGGCTGGGCGAGGTGGGCAAGAAAGTCCATACCGCCCGGAGCCGCAACGACCAGGTGGCCCTGGACGTGCGCCTCTACCTCGCCGAGGAAGCCGAGGGTCTCATTGCCGACCTGAGGGGCCTGCGCCTGGCGGGGGTGCGCCTGGCGCATCTGCATCCCGGGGTCATCCTGCCCGGTTACACCCACCTGCAGCGGGCCCAACCGATCCTCTTCGCCCACCACCTCCTGGCCTACGACGAGATGTGGCGCCGGGACCAGGCCCGCTTGGGCGAATCCCTCCAGCGCATCAAGGTCTCGCCCCTCGGGGCCGCGGCCCTGGCCGGCACCACCTTTCCCATCGACCCTCAGGCCGTGGCCGCGCCGTTGGGTTTCCCGCAAACCTTCCGCAACAGCCTGGACGCGGTGAGCGACCGGGATTTTATCCTCGAATTTGCCGCGCACGCCAGCATTATCATGGTACACTTGAGCCGCTTGGCGGAAGAGCTCATCCTCTGGTCGTCGTCCGAATTCGGTTTTGTGGGGCTGCCGGACGCCTATGCCACCGGCTCCTCAATCATGCCCCAAAAGAAGAACCCCGACGTCCCGGAACTCATCCGGGGCAAAACCGGCCGGGTGGCGGGGCACCTCATGGGCCTGCTCATGACCTTGAAAGGCCTGCCCCTGGCCTATAACCGGGACCTCCAGGAAGACAAGGAGCACCTGTTCGACACCGTGGACACGGTCAGGGCCTCCGTGCAATTGATGGGAGGCTTGCTGGAATCACTGGAAGTCCGGCCGGAGCGCATGGCCGCGGCCCTGCACGGGGGCTTTCTCACCGCCACCGACATGGCCGACTACCTGGTGACCAAGGGCGTGCCCTTCCGCACTGCCCACGAACAGGTGGGGAATACCGTGCGCTACGCCGAATCCCAGGTGAAGGAACTGTGGGAACTGAGCCTCCCGGAAATTCAGCAGTTCGCGCCCCTGGCCGATAACGAGGTGTTCGACTGGCTGAAGATCGACAACTCCGTGAACCGGCGCACCTCCCCGGGCGGCACCGCCCCGGCCCGGGTAGCCGAGGCCCTGGAACGGGCCGAAGCGGAAATAGGACTGAATCTGCATGAGCAGAAAATCTAAGCGGGTTATAGGTTCCAGGTTCCGGGTTCCGGGGTCGGTTTCGCCGACCTCGCGATTATCCGCAGTTTTTTGCCCCAAAACCCAGAACCCAAAACCCAAAACCCTTCTTTTCCTCCTCTGCCTCCTGCTCCTGGCGAGTGCCTGCGGCAAAAAGATGACGCCCTTTGCGCCGGATCGGGTCGTGCCGGCCCCGGTGCGGGATTTTCAGGTGAATCAGGAGGGCAACGCCCTGGTCTTGACCTGGCTGCTGCCCCGGGAAAACCTCCTGGGCCAGCCCTTGACCCAGGTCCAGGGCTGCCGGGTGTACCGGGCCGCGCTCAAGGGGGTGTCCCCGGAGGCCCTGGCCTCTTCGGATTTCAGCTTATATGCCGATATCGACCTGGCCTATCCCCAGCGGGGCGAGGTGCAGGGCGAGGCCCTGCTCTTCCGGGACCGGGAACTGGTCCCCGGCCACCGGTATTATTACCGGGTGGCGGCCTATGACCAGGACGGCTACCCGGGGGCCTATTCCCGGACCCTGAGCCAGGCCTGGGGGTGGCTGCCCCGGACCCCCGCCGGCTTCAAGGCCGTGCCCGGGGATAAGCTCGTCGCTCTCTCCTGGAGTCCGGTAACCGCGCTGGATGACGGCTCCCCCGCCCGGGATCTGGCGGGCTATCTGATCTACCGCCTCTCCGGCCAAGGCCCCTGGCTGCGCCTGACGCCCAAGCCCGTGACCGCCAATAATTTCCAGGACGTGGCGGTGTTGAACGATGTGGAATATACTTATAAGGTTCAAGCTGTGCGCCGGCTGGGAGAAGATTTGCTGGCCAGCCTGGATTCGCCCACTCGCATGGCTATGCCCGAGAAACGCACCCCGCCGCCGCCCCTGCTGAACGTGCTGGCGGTGGCCACCACCCAGGGGGTGGAACTCCGCTGGGAGCCCAGCCCGGTCCCGGACCTGGCGGGCTACCGCCTCTACCGGCGGGAGAGCGGCGAGGAAAAGTACCAACTGTTGAACAAGGAACTGGTCAAAAAGCCCTATTTCGTGGATTCCCAGGTGCGCAAGGGTCAGACCTATCATTACTATGTGACCGCTGTGGACGACTCTCCCCGGGCCAACGAAAGCATACCCTCGGAGACGATGTCGATCACGTATTAGCCTGATGTCGGCGGCCACAGGCCGCCCTATGCTCTAGGCCGCGACAGGCAGAACTTTTATAGGGCGGGCTGTGCCCGCCGAATTTGGCTGACTGCTGAAAGCTGACAGCTGATAGCTCTCTTTCGAAAGGCTGAAGTTAAATGCACCATTTCCATTACCAATCAGGTGAACTCTACTGCGAAAACGTGCCGGTGCGCCGGGTCGTCGAGGCCGTGGGCACGCCGTGTTATCTATACAGCGCCACCACCCTGGCTCATCATTTCCAGGTCTTCGACGCCGCGTTCACCCAGTTTCCCCACATCGTCTGCTTTGCGGTCAAGGCCAACGCCAACCTGGCCATCCTGCGGCTATTCGGGCGGCTGGGCGCCGGCGCCGACATCGTCTCCGGCGGCGAACTTTATCGGGCCGTCCAGGCGGGGATGGACCCGGGCAAAATCGTCTATTCCGGGGTAGGGAAAAGGCCCGATGAGATCAGGGCGGCCCTCAAGGCCGGGATTCTGCTGTTTAATATGGAATCTTCCCAGGAACTGGAGCTTATCAACTGCATCGCCGGCCGCATGAAGCTCAAGGCCCGGGTGGCCCTGCGGATCAATCCCGATATCGACGCCCAGACCCATCCCTACATCTCCACCGGGCTCAAAAAGAACAAGTTCGGCATCGACATCGACCGGGCCCTCGAGGACTATCGCCGGGCTCAGGAACTGCCGCACCTCGAAGTGGTAGGGGTGGCCTGCCATATCGGCTCCCAGATCACCCAGGTGTCCCCCTTTGTGGACGCGTTGGAGCGCTTGAAAGAGTTGATCGACCGCCTCAGGGCCTTGTCCATCCGCATCCAATACCTGGATTTGGGGGGCGGCCTGGGGATCCAATACGACCAGGAAGCGCCGCCGCCCCCCTCGGAGTACGGCCAAAAACTGATCGAACACCTGAAGGGCCTGGAATGCACCCTCATCCTGGAACCCGGCCGGGTGCTGGTGGGCAACGCCGGCATCCTGGTGACCAAGGTCCTCTATACCAAGGCCAGCGACGCCAAGCATTTCATCATCGTGGACGCCGGCATGAACGACCTGGCCCGCCCCAGCCTCTATGGCTCATATCACGGCCTGTGGCCGGTAGTCGAAGGCCAGCGCGACCAGGTCAAGGCCTCTATCGTGGGGCCCATCTGCGAAACCGGAGATTTCCTGGCCAAGGATCGCCTCATGCCCGCGTTTGCCCCCGGGGAACTGCTGGCGGTCTTGAGCGCCGGGGCCTACGGCTTTTCCATGAGTTCCAACTACAACGCCCGCCCCCGGGTGCCCGAAATCTTGGTGCAGGATCAGGATTTTTATGTTATCAGAAAACGGGAGACATACCGCCAGCTTATCTGGGGGGAGTCTATCCCGGATTTCCTGAAATAGGATGATTTAATCTGGTTCCCAAGTTGAACTTGGGAACCAGATTAGGGCGATAGTTTGAGTTTCCTACTTTGAAGATGTAGGGTGGGCACGGCCCACCATTTTCCTTGTTCTCAAGCTGCACTTGGGAACGACTACTAAAAACCATGACCACCGAAACCAGACCGCGCCTCCCCTTCTTCAAGATGCACGGCGGGGGCAACGACTTCGTCATCATCGACCACCGGGCCCGGTTTATCCCGGAGGCCGAACAGCCCCAGTTCGCCCGGCGGGTATGCCACCGCCAGATGAGCGCCGGGGCCGACGGTCTTATCCTGATTGAGGCCTGCCCCACCGCGAACTTCCGCTGGCGCTTCTACAACGCCGACGGCTCCGAACCCGAGATGTGCGGCAACGGCGGCCGCTGCGCCGCCCGCTTCGCGGTAATCAACGGCATCGCCCCGCCCGATCTCACCTTTGAAACCCTGGCCGGCACCATCAAGGCCGAGGTCAAGGGTCGCCGGGTCAAGCTGCTCATGGCCGGCGTGGGCGACCTCAGCCTGAACCGGACCATCCCTCTGGACGGCGAGACCTTGACCGGCCATTTCCTCAAGGTCGGGGTGCCCCACGTGGCGGTGCCGGTCACCGACCTGGAGCAGGCACCCGTCGCCCAATGGGGCCGGGCCATCCGCTTCCATCCGATGTTTGCGCCCGCGGGCGCCAACGTCAATTTCATCCGGGTGCAGGGCTCCCGGGAGCTGATGATTCGCACCTATGAGCGCGGGGTGGAGGACGAGACCCTGGCCTGCGGCACCGGTTCCGTGGCCGCGGTCCTGATCGCCGCCCGTCTGGGCCAGGTCAAGTCCCCGGTGACCGTCCACACCCGGGGCGGGGAAGCCCTGACCGTCTATTTTACGCTCCAAGGGGAGGCCTTTGCCGAGGTCTTCCTGGAAGGCGACGCCCTGGTGGCCTACCAGGGAGAATTGTGGGTCGACGAACTCAAGTAAGGAGGTAGCACCATGTTCAAGGGAGCCTTTACCGCCATTGTTACTCCCTTCAAGAACGGCCAGTTCGATGAAGCGGCCTATCGGGAACTCATCGAGTTCCAGATCGCAGGCGGCATCCATGGCATCGTGCCCTGCGGCACCACCGGCGAATCCCCCACCCTGTCCCACGCCGAGCACAAACGGGTGGTGGAGACCTGTATCGACCAGGTGAAAAAACGGGTGCCCGTGATCGCCGGGAGCGGCTCCAACAATACCGCCGAAGCCGTGGAGCTGACCCAGCACGCCCAGCAGGCCGGCGCGGATGCGGCCCTGATGATCACTCCTTACTACAATAAACCGACCCAGGAAGGGCTCTTCCAGCACTATAAGACCGTGGCGTCACAGACCAAGATTCCCATCGTGGTCTATAATGTGCCGGGCCGCACTAGCCTCAACCTGCTGCCCGAAACCATGGCCCGCCTGGCCGGGATTCCGAATATCGTGGGTCTCAAGGACGCCACCGGCGACCTGAAGCAGGGGTCCAAGACCCTGGAGCTGTGCGGCGACAAAATCACCGTGCTCTCCGGGGACGACTTCACCACCCTGCCGCTCATGTGCGTGGGCGGTATGGGGGTGATTTCGGTGGTCTCCAACGTGGTCCCCGCAGATATGGCGGGGATGTGCAACGCCTTTCTCAAAGGCGACCTGGCCCAGGCCAAGGCGCTGCACTATAAGATGTGGCCCTTGACCGAGGCCATGTTCTTCGAGACCAACCCCGTCCCGGTCAAGACCGCGGTGAAACTGCTGGGAAAGTGTACCGGCGACGTCCGGCAGCCCCTGTGCCCCATGTCCCCGGCCAACGAAGACAAACTGCGCCAGGTGATGCACAAGTACGGGTTGATTTGATGAGCAGTCAGCAGTCGGCAATTAGCAGTTAGCTTTTAGCTTTTAGCGATGCCCCTTGGTGCCCCCCTGGCTTTTTGGCTAACTGCTAATCGCTAATTGCTAACCGCTTCAGGAGGTCTTATGATCAAAGCAATCGTCACCGGCGTGGCGGGCCGCATGGGCGGCCGTATCGTGCACCTGATGGAGGCGGCGGACGGCATCCAGTTGGCGGGGGCCGTGGAGTCGCCTGGGCACGCCGCGGTGGGCCGTGACGTGGGCGAAGTCGTGGGCTTGCCCCCCAAGGGCATCACGGTGGTCGATTCACTGGCCGAGGTCTTGCCCGAAGGGCAGGTGGTCATCGAATTCACCCATCCCGAACCGTCCCTGGCCAATCTCCACACCGTGGCCGATGCCGGCAAGGCCATGGTGCTGGGCACCACCGGGTTTTCCCCGCCCCAGATCGCCGAAATTCACGCCCTGGCCTCCCGGGCTCACCTGGTCTTCGCCCCCAACATGAGCGTCGGGGTGAATCTCCTGTTCAAGGTGGTGGCCGACATCGCCGGGGTGCTCGGCGACGCCTACGACGTGGAGATCGTCGAGGCCCACCATCGCCTGAAGAAAGACGCGCCCAGCGGTACCGCCATCAAACTTGGGCAGGTCATCGCCCACGCCCTGGGCCGGGACTTGGAAAAGGCCGGGGTTTATGCCCGCCACGGCATCATCGGCCAGCGCACCAAGGACGAGATCGGCATCCAGACCGTCAGGGCCGGGGACATCGTCGGGGAACACACGGTGCTGTTCGGCGGTATGGGCGAGCGCATCGAGGTCATTCACCGGGCCCACAGCCGGGACAACTTCGCCAGGGGCGCGGTCCGGGCAGCCCAATGGATCGTCTCCCAGCCGCCGGGCCTCTATGACATGCAGGATGTCCTGGGGTTGAAATAAAACGTAGGGTGGGCACTGCCCACCATCTCCATGCAGCCTTAGGGAAAAGTAAGCGTCGGCACAGGCTGGAAAGCCTGTGCCACCGATCCTGTTTTCCTCGTTCCCAGTTGTACTTGGGAACAAGATTAAACCTCAGTGGAGGGTTTTGGCTGACAGCTGAAAGCTGAAGGCTGATAGCTTAACCATGCGCATCGTCAGATTTGCACTGCAAGGCCGCACCGGCTACGGCCTCCTCACAGGCGAAAAAATTAACGTCCTTAAGGGCGCCCCCTATGACGGCGGTCTGGCGAATACCACCGGCGAGGTCCTCCCCCTGCCGGAGGTCACGCTGCTGGCTCCCTGCGAGCCCACCAAGATCGTGGCCCTGGGGTTAAACTACCGCGACCACGCCGCCGAGTTCGGCCACCCCATCCCTGAGGAGCCGCTCATCTTCCTGAAACCCTCCACCGCCGTGATCGGCCCGGAAGACGACATCGTCTATCCGGCCATGTCCCGGCGGGTGGACTACGAGGCCGAGCTGGCCGTGGTGATCGGGCGCACCTGCCGGCACGTGCGGCCCGAGGATGTCCGCAACCACATCCTGGGCTTCACCTGCATCAACGACGTCACCGCCCGGGACCTCCAGAAAAAAGACGGCCAGTTCACCCGCTCCAAGAGTTTTGACACGTTCGCGCCCCTCGGCCCCTGGATTGAAACGGAGATTGCCGACCCGGACCACCTGACCGTGGAGGGCTACCTTAACGGGGAGCGCCGGCAGCACGGCAACACCGGTAACATGGTCTTCGGGGTGGCGGCCCAGGTGGCGTTTATCTCCCGGATCATGACCCTGTTGCCCGGGGACGTCATCGCCACCGGCACTCCCTCCGGCATCGGCCCCATGCAGCCCGGCGACGTGGTGGAAATCCGGGTCGAAGGTATCGGCACCTTGAGAAATCGTCTCGTTGCCGAAAGGATAGTGGCGTGAAAAGTCTAAAATTCCCTCCCCCTTGATCGGGAGGGTTAGGGTAAGGGGTGAAATAGTTTGCATCTTAGGTTAGTTATAACCCCCTCCCCTTAATCCCCTCCCACCAGGGGAGGGGAAAATGATTTTTTCCTGATTCATCAGAAAGGGCATCTTAAATGACGCAGTTTTTTGAACCCGCGGCCCGCCTGGGATTGATCCCGCCTTACCTCTTTAAAGCCATCGACGACATGAAGGCCGAAGTCAAGGCCCGGGGGGTGGATATCATCGACCTGGGCGTGGGCGACCCGGACCTGCCGACCCCGCGCTTCATCGTGGATAAAATGATCGACGCGGTCCAGGACCCCAAGACCCACCACTACCCGGCCTATTCCGGTATGAACCTCTTCCGGGAGGCCGTGGCCCGCTGGTATCAGGGGCGCTTCGGGGTGGAGTTGGACCCGGCCGGCGAAGTCCTCACCCTCATCGGCTCCAAGGAGGGCATCGCCCACCTGCCCCTGGGGATCAACGACCCCGAGGACCTCAATCTCATGACCTCCCCCGGCTACCCGGTCTATCAGATGGGCACCCTGTTCGCCGGCGGCCGCTGCTATTTCCTCCCCCTGACCCGGGAAAATAATTTCTTGCCGGACCTGGACCATATCTCGCCGCTGGTGGCCCGGGACGCCAAGGCCTTCTTTTTCAACTATCCCAATAACCCCACCGCGGCGGTGGCGGACAAGGCCTTCTTCGCCCGGGTAGTTGATTTCTGCCGGCAATATAACATTGTGGCCGTCCATGACGCGGCCTATACCGAGCTGGCTTATGACGGCTATAAGCCCCCCAGTTTCCTGGAGGTCCCCGGGGCCCGCGAGGTGGGCATCGAATTTCATTCCCTGTCCAAGACCTACAACATGACGGGCTGGCGCCTGGGCATGGCCGTGGGCAACCCCGCGGTGCTGGCGGCCCTGGGCAAGATCAAGAGCAACATCGACTCCGGGGCCTTCGACGCCATCCAGATCGCCGGCATCGCCGCCCTGGATTCGGACCAGAGCTGCGTCCGGGAAAATTGCGCCATCCTCCAGGAACGCCGGGATATTCTGGTGGGGGGCCTCAAGAAACTGGGCTACGATGTGGCACCCCCCAAGGCCACCTTCTACGTCTGGATGCCCGTTCCCGCGGGAATGACCTCCATGGCCTTCACCGCCCACCTGCTGGAGCAGGCCGGGATCGTCACCATCCCCGGCAACGGCCTGGGAGAACCGGGCGAAGGCTACGTGCGCCTGGCCCTGACCGTGCCCAAGGACCGCCTGGAAGAGGCCCTGGCCCGCCTGGCCAAGCTGGGTTGAGGCAAGATGGCATGGGGAAAGGTGATAAGGGCGAAGTCTCTTTCCCCCACACCCCAAGGTCTTAAGCCCCATAAAAAATCGTCCTCTATGCAAGGTCACTTCCTTTAACTGAAAACTGAAAACCGAAAACTATATTTAATGCCTGACGCCCTCCGAACCGAACTCACCTTGCCCGCGGATGCCAGATTATTGCATCTGGTGCAGGGCCACGTGCGCAGTCTGGCCGAACTGGCCGGCCTCCCCGCCGACCAGGCCGACCCCCTGGCCCGGGCCGTGTCCGAGGCCTGCCGGAACAGCATCGAACACGCCTTTGATGAGGATGAAGCGGGCCGCGTTCTCCTGGTAGGAGAATTAACCCCCGCAGCCTTGACCCTGTCGGTGTGCGACCGGGGCCTGCCCTTCGACCAGAGCCTGGACCCGGCAGCGTCTCCGCCTGACCAGGACGCCTCTTCCCGAGACCGCCGCCGCGGCCGGGGCCTGGCCCTGATCCATCAAGGCGCCGATGAGGTGCACTGGATCAACCACGGCCTGGAAGGCAAAGAGTTGCGCCTAATTAAGTACCGCGTCGGGTCCTGCCGCCTGGAACCGCCCTCGGCGCCCCCTCCGCACCCCGCTCACGACGCGGCCGCGCCGGCCTGCGCCCGCAATTACACCATCCGCCTGCTGCAACCGGAGGATGCCATCCGAGTAGCCCAGTTGATGTACCGGGTGTACGGCTATTCCTATACCAACGAAGATTTCTATTATCCCGAACGTCTGGCCCATGACCTGGAAACCGGCACCCACGTGGGGGTGGTGGCCGTATCCGACACCGGCGAGATCGTGGGACACGTGGGGGTGGAGCGCCCGAACCGGGGGCCCCTGGCCGAGTTGGGGCAACTGGCGGTGGCGCCGGCCCACCGGGGGCAGGGGTTGCGTAAGTGTATGGGCGACCGCCTCCAGGAGGAAATCCTGCGGCTGGGTCTGGTGGGCCTCTTTGGCGAGGCGGTCACCGTCCACACCATCAGCCAGGCGGCCAGCGACAGCCGCGGTATGCACGTGACCGCGGTCAAACTCCTCGACTGGCAGGCCCATTTTAAACAGCTCCGGGACCACGAGCCCGACCAGGGCGCCCCCCGGGAGAGCATGGTTTATTACTTCAAGTACCTGACGGAGCCGGCCCCCGCCCGGCTCTGCGCCCCTTCCCGGCACCGGGAGATGCTGGCCCGGATCTACGGGAACCTGGGCGCGCCCCGGGAATTTCTGGAGCCCAGCGGCCCTCTCGGCCACGGCCGACTGGCGGTGCACTATGACAAAGAGACCGGCGCCGGCACCATTCAGGTCAACCGCATCGGTATCGACACCCTGCCGGAAATCGAACAGGCCCGGGCCGACCTCTGCGACATGGCCGGGGCCGCCATCGTCGGCCTTAATCTGCCCCTGGCCCAGGGCGGCACCCCCTACTTAAGCGACGCGGCCGAAACTTTCGGCTTCTTCTTCTCAGGAATCCTGCCCCACAGCGCCGCGGACGGAGATTTCCTGCGCCTCCAGTACCTTAAAGCCAAACTGGACCTGGACCGCATCCATCTTTCATCTCCCTTCGCCCGGGAACTCCTGGCCTATGTCCTGGCCGACCAGGCCCGGGTGCAACGAAACCTGGGAACATAAATGAAGCCAAAGGCGTGCGGCTTCATAATGAGAATGACCCTCAAAAACAGGTTTTTTTCTCCCCCTTTTCTAAAGGGGGGTAGGGGGGATTAAATAACCACTTGATAATCCCACTAAATCACATTTTAAGAAAACGGAACTTAAAACTCCAACCTTCATATTATGGCTAGATTGAAATCAGACAATATATGAATCACGACCCCTTTTCTCCGAACTGATGGATAACCGGCAAACCCGCAAAACCTGGCTGGAACGAAATCCCAAAAAGGTCATCTGCGTCCTCGTGCTGCTCTTCATCGGCGGCCTGGCGGTAGTGACCGAAAAAATCCTGGCCTACAGGACCCATGGCCAGATCGATCCCATCGGCATCAAGCGCTACATTAAACTGAGGGAATTAAACCCCTTATACCGGGACGTCCTGGTGCCCAACGCCGACGCCATGCGCATGTCCGACGGCCTGGAACAGAAAAAGTTTGTGGTGCGCGTGGATCGTCAGGGCTTTATCATGCCCTCCAAAGTCCACGAGCACCCCGAACTGGTGCTGGCCTTCCTGGGCGGCTCCACCACCGAATGCATCTACGTCGAGGAGCCCAACCGCTTCCCCTACCTGGCAGGGCGCCTGCTGGAACAGCAGACCCGCCTTAAGGTCAACTCCTACAACGCCGGCCGCAGTGGCAACAACACCCTGCATTGCCTCAATATTCTGCTCAATAAGGTCCTGCCCCTCAAGCCCGATGTCGTCGTCCTGATGGAAAACATCAACGATCTAGCCATCCTGGTCTTTGAAAAGACCTACTGGAATACCAATCCCTCCCGCTCGCCCCTGGTGGAAAAGCCGCCCACTTTCAAGACGGTGGGCAAAGACCTGGAAGATACCTTCCATCTGGTCCGGGATATGACTTTTCCCAATCTCTCCCGGGAAATCAAGAAATTGTTCCAGTTCGGCCGCAAAGCCAATGGGGACGAGTTTAAGGACGTCAGAGGCAAGAAAACCATCATCGACCAGGACCTGCTGGTCCGGGAATTTACCCTGAATCTCCAGACCTTCATCAACCTCTGCCGGGCCCGGGGGATTCTCCCGGTGCTCATGACCCAGGCCAGCCGCTTGACCGATCACCCCGATCCGCTCATCAAAACCATGATGCACAGCCTGGAAACCAGCCAGGGCATCACTTATACCGAATTTAAGAGCGCTTTCGACCGGCTCAATCGCACCATCCGGGAGGTGGGCGCCAAAAACCAGGTGCTGGTGATCGACTTGGCCGGCGAGATTCCCCCGGTCAGAGAAAATATCTGTGACGTGGCCCACTTCAACGACCGGGGTTCCCGGCTGGTGGCCGCCCGCATCGCCGCCCAATTAGCCCCGGCGATTGCGCCGCTGATGAAAAAGCCTTTATCCCAGGGCGAGAAATAAGATAGTATAAGATATGCCTTTGGGATATGCGGTCATCACTGAACGGGCCCCGGTTATCGCCTACCTGGGGTTGGGGGCAAACCTCGGGAACCCCGAAGCGCAGGTGCGCCAGGCCCTGGAGCTGCTCAACGCCGCGGCCGAGGTCGAAGTCACCCGGATTTCCCGGTTCTATCGCACCCCGCCCCTGGGGCCGGCCGGCCAGCCCTGGTACGTCAACGCTGCGGCCCGGGTGCGCACCCGCCTGGGGCCCGATGAATTGCTGCGGCTGCTGCACCACGTGGAGGCGGCCATGGGCCGCGTCCGGGGCGAGAAGTGGGGGCCCCGGGTCATCGACCTGGATCTGTTATTGTATAATGGCGAAGTGATCTTTGCTCCCAACCTGGTGGTGCCCCACCCTGAGATGCATCGCCGGGCCTTCGTGCTGGCCCCTTTGGCCGAGATTGCCCCCCAGGCCTGGCACCCGGTGCTCCAGAAAAGCGCCGGCGAACTGCTGGCCGGGTTGGACCCCGCCGACCTGGCGGCGCTGGTGCCGATTTCTGGATAATTGAGGAGAGGGCCTGATGTTTCGCATACTCTCTGGCTTGATCTTGGGCTACTTGGGTTACTGGATCATCAAAAAGGTGGCCGTCTCCCTGGGCCTGTGGCCCCAGGCCCCCAAGCCCCTGAATAACCGGGAACCCGACGTCCTGGTCCAGGACCCCATTTGCCGGACCTTCATCCCCCGGCGAGAGGCTTTGCGGACCGAAAAAGACGGCAAGGTGTATTTTTTCTGCTCTGAGGGCTGCTTAAAACGCTTCCTGAGTGGTGGCGGCAATTGACTTTTATGATATGATGAGAGGTCTTTTATGAAATTTTTTATCGATACCGCCAAGCTGGACGAGATTAAGGAGGCCCATAGCCTGGGCCTGGTGGATGGCGTCACCACGAACCCGAGCCTGTGCGCCAAGATCGGCATCGGCACCAAAGAGCAATTCAAGGATCACATCCGCACCATCTGCGAGTTGGTGCAGGGGCCGGTGAGCGCCGAGGTCGTGGCCACCACCGCCGAGGCCATGGTGGCCGAAGCCCGGGAACTGGCCCAGATCCATGAATGGGTGGCGGTCAAAGTCCCCATGACCGCGGACGGCCTCAAGGCCACCCGGATTCTGGCCGAAGAGGGCATCAGGGTCAACGTCACCCTGATCTTTCAGCCGCTCCAGGCCCTGCTGGCCGCCAAAGCCGGCGCGGCCTACGTCAGCCCCTTTATCGGCCGCCTCGACGACATCAATCATCGGGGTACCGAGATCGTCGAGCAGATTGTCACTATCTTTGAAAATTACGGTTTCGATACCGAAATTATCGTGGCCTCCGTGCGCCATCCCCTCCACGTCCTGGATGGGGCCCTGGCCGGGGCCGATATCGCCACCGTGCCCTTTGGGGTGCTCATGCAGCTCATGAAGCATCCCCTGACGGACAGCGGCTTGAAAAAGTTCTTGGAAGATTGGGAGCGCGCCCGCAAATCTTAGAGATGAGCCCGGTCGAGAACCATAGTTGGGGTACCCCTAACCTCCTCACCGGAGCCCGCATCGCCGCGGTCCCCGTGGTGGTGGTGCTCCTGTTTTTTTCGGGACCCTGGGCCAGTTTTTTCGGGGCCGTTTGTTTCATGTTGGCGGGAGCCACCGATTTCCTGGACGGGTTTTTGGCCCGGCGCCACCGTCTCGTGAGCCGTCTGGGCAAGTTCATGGACCCCCTGGCCGATAAGCTCCTGGTCTCGGCCGCCCTGATCATGCTCATCCCCCTGGGCCGGGTGCCGGCCTGGATGGCCTTTCTCATCGTGGGCCGGGAGCTGGCGGTCACCGGCCTGCGGGGTCTGGCCGCCTCCGAAGGCATTGTCCTGGCCCCGGACCGCTGGGGCAAGGCCAAGACTTTGCTCCAAATGGCGGCGCTGACCGCCTTGATTTTGCACTATCCGTACGACGGCATCGATTTCCACGGGCTGGGCATGTGGCTCTTATGGCTGGCCCTCATTGCCACCCTGGTCTCGGGGGTCAGTTATTTCAAGGCCTTTTTCCGGCAGTACCCGGAAAGCCAACTCCCTTGACAAACGCGCTTGCTTAAGACACACTTATAGAGCACTATGGCGGGTGCCGAAAGTTCCTTCCTTTTCTTGACCTCTCCCCTGGCGGGAGAGGGTTAGGTTGAGGGGGGGATCAGAAGAAACTTTTGGCAGCGAGCCTAAATTCGGAGGATGACATTGGCCAGACATTTATCCGCCCTGAAGCGGGCACGACAGAATGAAAAACGGCGGCTGCAAAACCAGAGCCGCAAAACCCGGGTCAAGAACGTAGTGCGCCAGGTGCGCCAGGCGGTAGCCCAAAAGAATCCCGAAGAGGCCCAGGCGGCCTTGAAGAGCGCGATCCCGGCCATCGCCCGGGTAGCCGGCAAGGGCACCATCCACTGGCGGGCCGCGGCTCGCAAGATTTCCCGCCTCACCCGGCAGGTCAACGCCCTGCAAGGCGCTTAGCTAGTCGTCGGAGCAAGTCAAGCATTCCTTCCTGGTGCTCCTCCCCCCTGATGGGGGAGGGCTAGGGTGGGGGAGAATGCTATTCCTTTCTTGCTCCGAGTGATACCCCACCCGCAAGACCCCTCCAGCCCCAAACCCAATTTTGGCCCCCTGGCGTGGTAACGTTAGGGCGCCCGTCTGCCTTGGCGATGATGGCTATCTTTAGGTAGCCGCAGGCTTTGGCCTGCGCTGCGCCTACACCGGCGAGTCGCCTGCGCCGGCCTTTGATTGCGGCTTGGTCGCCAAGACCCTGCACCGCAATTGTAACCCTATGAATACACCGGGTGATTTTTTCCCCGGACTAAGAACAAAAGGAATTTATGGAATTTAAGAAATTTGGTTTTGACACTAAAGTCGCGGCCGGCGTGACCGCGGCGCACTATACTACGCCCACCCCGATCCAGGCCGAGGCCATCCCGCTGGTCATGCAAGGCCACGACCTCGTGGGCCTCGCCCAGACCGGCACCGGCAAGACTGCGGCCTTTGTGCTGCCCATCCTCCATCGCCTCATGAAAGGCGCGCGCGGGCAGGTCAGGGCTCTGGTTGTGGCCCCCACCCGCGAGCTGGCCGAGCAGATCCACGAAGCCATCGGCGCCCTGGGTGGCCGGACCGGACTCAAGAGCGTCACGATTTATGGCGGCGTCGGCTTCAATCCCCAGGTGGATAAGCTCAAACGCGGCGCCGAGATTGTCGTGGCCTGTCCCGGCCGCCTGCTGGACCACCTCAAACAGGGCACCATCGACCTGTCGCATCTCGAAGTGCTCGTCCTGGACGAAGCCGACCGGATGTTCGACATGGGATTTCTGCCCGATATCAGAAAGATCGTCAAGCACGTCCCGGCCCAGCGCCAGACGCTGTTGTTTTCGGCCACCATGCCTGCTGATATTCTGCGTCTGACCCGCGAAATCCTCCAAGCCCCGGTTAAGGTCCAGGTGGATACCTCCGGGCCGGCCAGTACGGTCTCGCATCTGCTCTATCCGGTCGAGCCGCACCTCAAAACCCCGCTGCTCCTCGAACTGCTGCGCCATACCGATACTGAGTCGGTGCTGATCTTTACGCGCACCAAACACCGGGCCAAGCGGCTGGAGGAACAACTGGGCAAGGCCGCCTATCGGGCCGCCTCACTCCAGGGCAATCTCTCCCAGGCGCGGCGCCAGGCCGTGATGACCGGCTTCCGCGACGGCACCTTCCAGATCCTGGTGGCCACCGACATTGCCTCCCGCGGCATCGACGTCACCCAGATTTCCCACGTGATCAATTACGACATGCCGGATTCGCCCGATGCCTATACGCACCGGATCGGACGTACCGGCCGCAATGCCAAGACCGGTGATGCCTTCACCTTTATGACCCGGGAAGATGAAGATATGGTCCGCAGCATCGAGCGGGTCCTCCACGCCAAAGTAGAGCGTTGCACCCTGGACGGCTTTGATTATCAAAAACCGGCCCCGGCCCGCAACACCGAGTTCGCCCGCCCGCCGCGCCCGCCTCAGCCGCGCCGCAGCCAACCGAAAACAGCCGCCCCCCGTCAAGCCGCACCCCGCCAAGCCCGAGGCAAAAGCCAACAGGTTTCCGGACCCAGATCACAGGTTTCTGGACATAGATAAAGGATTTAACGGGCAGGATAAATCCCCCCTTTTCTCAAGGGGGGTAGCCCGTAGCCGTAGGGCGGGAAAGCGAAGCGCATCCCGCCATTAGCATTATTCCATCTCTAGATTCCGAACCTTATCATCTGCCGCCCAATCAAGGTTATAAATGCCACGTTCCACGTAGCGGTGAAAGCTTGAATACGGCCAATCCGCGACCCTCGTAACCTGACCGTGCTTTACCGGATTGAAGTGGATGTAATCTACATGACGCTCATAGTCACCCTCATCACGGATGACATGTTCCCAAAAGCGTCGCTGCCAAATGCCTCGCTCTCCCTTCTGCAAACGCCGGGCTGAAAGTCTTTCCCCTCCGGGAATTTGTGCGGCAAATCGTGCTTTGATATCTTGCCATCGGGTGGAAAAATCCGCATCCCCGGAAGGCAAGGTCCAGATACAATGCAGGTGATCGGGCAAAATCACGATGGCCTCGATGCTAAATGGTCGGCGGCGGCGGGCCGCCTTGAACACCTCCCGGAGGTGGTCAATGTTTTCGGTCAAGAGTTTCCGGCGGCGTTCCAGCAGCGTGACCGTGAAGAAGAACGTGCCGCCAGGAACAAACGCGAATATATTGCGGCATAAGTCAGGCCTAATCCAATTGCTACGGCTACTAAAGGCGGGATGCGCTTCGCTTTCCCGCCCTACGCTTTCCCGGCATACGGCAAAAAATAGGGACCAGTAAGTTTTCATAATATAACAAAAATCGTCCGCTGCAAACTCACTATATATCCACGCTTCCCATTCCCAAACCCAGTCATCCTTCCCATCCGCGCTGTCCTCACCCCGAAATCAAGCGGTATGATGCGGCATGGTCTGTCTCTCAATCCAAGCCCTCAGCGCCGGCCCGTGGCCCTTCTCTTTCCGCCGGATGCGGAACAATCCCCCGGGATAAAAGCCATCATGCTGGATTCATTAGATAATAGCTTATCTGCGATGTGGTTGCCTTGCGGCACGGAGCGGGCCAAAGTACGGTACAGAGTGGTCAGGGTCCGGAAATATCCGGCCCCTCAGCGGCCGCGCCTCGCTTCGAGTCCGGGTCAGTCCCGCTTTTTTGAGGATCTATGAAACAAAAGTTTACTTTTTGGGATCAAAGGTGCCGCTTAAATCACCTAAACTCACCGTTAGGCCGCTTCAGCCCGGCCCGGCGGGTCGGGCTGGGCGTCGTGAAACCCCTTAAATTTCCATAACTTGAGGATTATTTACGCCGTTCCGGAGGACAGCCATAGGCGGGATGTTCCAAACTTTAAGGTAACTTATTGATAAACCAATTCTTTTCACAGAAAACCGAAAACGGCAAACAGAAAACCCTCTCACAGCTCTTGCAGAACCAGGGGCAGCAATTTCCCCGCCGAGCCCGGCAAAAAGTGGTCGGCGATCGAGTAGGTCAGGCGGTTGGGCTCCAGGTTGCTCTCCACGATCACGGCCTGCCATTCCCTGGCGACCGGCAACTGCCGTTTGCCGAGCTTGCCCCCCCGAGGTTTTTATGAGAACCTTTGAGGTCGAAAGGAGCGGCGATGCCTGACCAGACGGACAACCCGGATTCCGCTTACCAGGGCCTGGAACAGGGACCCATCCGGCCCCCCAGCGAGGCCCACAGCCTGTTGCTGCGGCTGACCCGGAACTGTCCCTGGAATCATTGCACCTTCTGCCCGGTGTACAAGGGCACCCGGTTCTCCGTGCGGTCCGTGGCCCACGTGCAGCGGGATATTGACGCGGTGTACGAGGCGGTGCGGCGGTTGGAGCAGGGAGCCGAAGAGGCCCCGCCGGGAGGCGACCGCCAGGCCTGGGTGGCGGCCAGGAATTGGCTAAGATACGGCCGGCGCCAGGTCTTTCTCCAGGACGCCAACAGCCTGGTGCTGCCCCCCGAAGACCTGCTGGCCATCTTGCGGCATCTCAAGGCGCGCTTTCCCGGGGTGACCCGGGTGACTTCCTACGCACGCTCCAACAGCATGGCGGCGCTGGACATCCAGACGTTGGCCGAACTCAGGGAAGCGGGACTCAGCCGGATTCATATCGGCATGGAATCGGGGGCGGACCCGGTCCTGAAGCTGGTGCGGAAAGGCACCACCAAGCGGATGCACATCCTGGCGGGGCAGAAGGTCAAGGCCGCGGGGATGGAGCTGTCGGAATACTACATGCCGGGTCTGGGAGGCCAGGAGCTGCTGGAGTTCCACGCCACGGAAACGGCCGCGGCCTTAAGCGAGATCAACCCTGATTTCATCCGGCTACGGACCCTGGCTATTCCGCCTTCAACTCCGTTATATACAGATTACGTGGCCGGCCGCTTCCTCAAACCCACGGACATCATGATGGCCCGGGAACTGCTGCTGTTTCTGGAAGCGCTGACGGGGGTCACCAGCGCCATTAAAAGTGATCACATCCTGAATCTGCTGCCCGAAGTGGACGGCCAACTGCCCCAGGATCAGGCGCTCCTCGTGGGGATCGTGCGGACTTTCCTGGATCTGGACCCCGAATTGCAATTGCTCTATCAGGTAGGCCGGCGGACCGGGGTCCTGGCGGGCTTGCGGGACCTGGAAGATCCTGACCGGCTGACACAGGTGGAGGATATCTGCCGCCACTACCGGATCCGGCCGGAGACGGTGGATGCAGTCACCGACGAGATGATGCGGCGGTTTATCTAGGGCGCGGGGCGGGGGGCCGGATTCATGCCCCCCACCAGCAAATAGATCAGGGGTGAGATGAAGCCATGACGACTAGAGAAAATATTCGTTGATTTAGGCGCAAAATGCGTCGATATAATAGAATACTGCAAATGGTTATACTTTCTAGGTCAGTTAGATTAAAATTTTTGGTAGAAGTGCGTGGAGGACCATTGCAGATTTCAGGGGGCAGACTTTTGGCTGCACCCCGTCTGTTCTGAGTTTGGCGAGCCCCCGGCCGCGCCGCATATTTCATTCAAGGAGTTATTCGTGACGTACCCGCATTTGCAATTGTCTATTCGGAAATTTGTCCCCCTGCTGGCGACCGCCCTGGCTGTGTTGCTCATCCTGGCAGGCTTCACCATCGCCGGACCCGGCACTCTGGCGGCGGCTGAGAGCACTCAACCGGAACCAGCCGCGCCTGCGGCCTCAACGACCCCGCCGGCGGCGACTCCAGCCGCACCTGCGGCGCCGGCAACCCCGCCCGTCGCGGCTCCCGAGGTCCAGGCAACCCAACCCGCGGCTCCGGCTAAAGCTAAAGCTAAAAAAACTGCTAAGGGCAAGAAGGCCGCCAAGCTGCCCAAATGGCAACAGGCCGCCCCGCCCGGGAAAATTGCCCCGCCGGGCAAATACAACGCCGGCGAGGACCCCGAGTTTGCCAAACAGCACGGCTGGCCGGTGAAAACCCCGCCGACGCTGCCGGGTTCGATCCTGCCGGGGAAGCGCATCGTCGCCTACTACGGCAACCCGCGCTCCAAAAAGATGGGGGCGCTGGGCGAGTACCCCAAGGATGAGATGCTGCGGCGCCTGAAAGGTGAGGTGGCCAAATGGGAGGCGGCGGACCCGTCGTTGCCGGTACAGCCCGCCCTGCACCTGGTCGCGGTGGTGGCCCAGGGGGAGCCGGGTAAGTCCGGCAAGTACCGCATGATCCATCCGGACGCGTTGGTCAACGAGGTTTACGGCTGGGCCAAGGAGGTAAACGGCATCCTCTTCCTTGACATCCAGACCGGCCATTCCGACCTCCGCACCATCCTGCCGCGCTTCGAATGGATCCTGAAGAATCCGGACGTGCACCTGGGGATTGACCCGGAGTTCAACTTGATCAAGAGCGGCAAGATACCGTGCAAAAAGATCGGCACCTATGACGCCGCGGATATCAACTATGCCGCCGGCTACCTGCAGGAACTGGTGAAAAAGTACAATCTCCCGCCCAAGGTGCTCATCGTGCACCGCTTCACACGCAACATGGTCACCAATGCCGAAAAGGTCACGCTCCGCCCCGAGGTGCAGGTGGTCATGAACATGGACGGCTGGGGCGCCCCCTGGCTGAAGCGGGATTCGTACCGGGATTACATCGTTGCCCACCCGGTGGAGTATACCGGCTTCAAGCTCTTCTACCACAATGACACCAAGAAGGGCGACGCGCTGATGACCCCGCAGGACGTGCTGAAGCTGAACCCGAAGCCAATTTACATACAGTACCAGTAATACAATACCCTTGCCCGTGAAACTTCAGAGGCCGCCTGGACGGCAGCGCGGCCTCTGAACATTTTTTCCCTACCTGTTTGATTTTCCTAAGCCAACAACTCCTTAGCCTGGCGCATGAGCGAGGCGATGGCCAGGCCTTGCGGGCAGGCCTGCTCAGCCGGGGAGAAGTCCACTTCGGCCAAACGCTGCCGCACCTCTGAGGGCAGTGCGCCGAAAGTCAACCGGGCCAGTTCCGGCTCGCCATAGTACCGGTGGTACATCAGGCTGCGCATGACTTCGTTCACGGGCACGACCCCGCCCAAGGCCGCCTGGCAAAGGTTGCCGCAGCCGGCGCAGTAGTCGGCCTCGGTCTCCAGGGCATACCGGCCCAAGGAGTCGGACTCCTCACCGGCCAGTTTGACCTGGTCCCGGGCCGCAGCTACATTGGACGAGAGGATGGTCAGGTTGGGCATCTGGGAACAGAGGCTGGCGATCTGGGGGGTCTCCCACACGGCCTTGAGCTTGGCCTGTTTGTCTGTGAAGCCTCGTTTCAGGAAGCGGTCAACCATTTCCGCTTTGGCCGTGCCAGGGCCTTTGGGCGTCCCCGGCCCGCCGGCCTGGGTCTTCATGGCCACCAGCCCCACCCCGGCCTTGGCGCAGGCGTCCACGGCCGCCTGCATCTTGGGGTCATTCATGACCCGGAAGTTATAGGTCATCATCACCGCATCGATCCAGTCCAGCTTGGCCGCGCCCGCGAGACAGTCCGCCATGTTGGTGTGGGTGCTGAAGCCGAAGAACTTGATCTTGCCGGCCTTCTTCATCTCCGCGGCCCAGGCCTTGAGGGCCGGGGTCATCTCATTGATATCGGTAAGGCTGTGGATGAAGAAGAGATCCACATGGTCGGTCTGCAGCCTTTGCAAAGCCTTATTCAAGCGCTCGGTGAGCTTGCCGCCCTTGGTCTGGAGCTTGGTGACCAGGAAGATCTCCTTGCGGGCCTCGGGGTTGCGGGAGAAGAACCGGCCCATCCCTTCCTCGCTCAGGCCGTTGCCGTAGGACTCGGCCGTGTCCCAGTAAGTGACCCCCCATTTCAGGGCCTGCCTGAGGAGCAGTTGGTTGTTGATGGTATCGAACATGCCCCCCAGGCAGAGGATGGATACATCCACCCCGGTCTTCCCCAGTTTGCGTCTGGGCATGGCTGCGGGCTGGGCCGCCGCGGCCGGCGGCTCCGGCGCGGCCAGGGCCGCAGGCACCCCGGCCGCGGCTACCGCGAGGCCGGCGAGGCCGACGGTCTTGACGAAATCCCGGCGGGTAAGGTCTGTATCTTTGATCTTCCGGCTCATAATAGCCACCTCCTAGTTATTTGTACCGATATGGGTCTTTATGAACATCCCAATCTCATCCATTGCTTGCCTGGCTTCCGGAAAGAGGGGAGTACACACAGGAAAACAATGAAACATTCCCTCGCCAACCTTCAAGGTGACATCTACCCCTGCATCTTTTGCTTTTTCGGCAAATCGAATCGAGTCATCGAGCAGAACTTCATTGGTGCCGACATGGATGAGCAGAGGCGGAAGCCCGCGCAGGTCCCCATAGAGAGGGGATATCCATGGCAAGCCAGGATCGTTATCCTTTACGTAATATTTGCTGAAAACCGTCCATGACCCCTTCCAGGTGGCCGGATCTACCTTAACTTTAGTTCGGTAGGATTCCCCGGAACACTTGAGATCGGTCCAGGGAGAAAGAGCCACCCCGGCGGCGGGAAGGGGAATGCCTTGATCCCGGAGGGCAATTAAGGTGGCCAAACCTAAACCTCCGCCCGCAGAATCCCCAACAAAGACGATATGAGCAGGTGAAACACCTTCAGCCAACAGCCAGCGATAGGCTGCCACCGCATCTTCGAGCGCCGCGGGAAAAGGATGTTCGGGGGCCAAACGATAACCGAATAGTAATGCGCCTACTTCACTACCCTTAACGAACTTGGCGACAATCGAGCGGTGAGCCGGGCAGGAACCCAACACATACCCGCCCCCATGAAAATAAAGGATCAACTTGTCTTTCGTCGCGGCGATAGGCATGATCCATTCGGCCGAGAGGCCATCGATGCTAATAGGCGATGCTTCGATCTGGGCCGGCAGCTTGCCGAACATGCCAGCAGATTTTTCGACCTGTTGGCGTAAATCCGGTATCGAGGTATCCCAGTCAATGGTGGTCGCTTTTAATTGTAGCCGCAATAAATGACGGTGTTTCATCACGAAACTGAGAAGGCGGCTGCGCAGGCTGGGCATTTCATATCCTTCTTGGGTACCGATTTTTAGAAGCGTCATTTCGAATAACCTGCTCTCCTGAGCTTCGCACTGTCAAGCGCGGCCTTCGGAGCCCCGGCGCACCGCCCTAAATGAGCATACGCCCCGGGCGGGACCGGGATTCATTCTCAGCATAGACCCGGATGGCGCGCAACCCCGAGACCGGGCACTCATGCTCGCACATGCCGCAGCCGATGCACCGGGCCGCGTCCACAAACGGACGCGACAAGCGCACTACGATATCTACCGGGGCCGCGGCTGCCGGAACGCCCCCGGTGGCCAGGGGGCTTTCCAGGGTCAGATTGGGTCCGGCACAGCCGGTGATGCGCCGGAGCGCGGCTTCGGGCTGGCCGGTGACCCGCAGGTAATAGTCGCCGCTGGCCAGATTCACCGCGGTGGGGATGGGGGCGTCCAGGACCACTCCCGCGCCTTGAACCCTGGCCGGGACACCCTGGCCGTCCCGGATGGTCTCGAATACGGTGCGGACGAAGATGGCCTTGGGGCTCACGGGGCACAATTCATGACAGACCAGACAGGGCCGGTCCATGGCCCAGGGCAGGCAGCGGGTGCGGTCCACGAAGGCCGTGCCCATGCGGATAGGCCCCTGAACGGCGAAGTCGCCGGCGCCTTGCTTTTCGTCTAGGCTCAAGGGGCGGATGGCCGCGGTGGGGCAGACCTGGCCGCAGGCCACGCAATTGGGCAGGCAGCCGCTGCGGCCGATGCGGTAGTTGACCGCCGGGGTCCACAGGCCCTGCACCCCGGCCTCCAGCAAGGCGGGCTGGATGATGTTGCCGGGGCAGATGCGCATGCACTGGCCGCAGCGGATGCAGCGGGCCAGAAAGCGGTCCTCGTCCAGGGCCCCGGGGGGACGGATGAGGCCGGCGTCGCGGTTTACCCCGGCCAGCCCGCCGACCCCCCACATGGAGGCCAGGAGCAGCCCGCCTCCGGCCACGATCAGGCCGCGCCGGGACAGGTCCGGCAACCCGGCCTCACCGGCCGCGGAGGCCCTGGGGGCGAAGCTGACCCGGCTGGCGGGGCAGCGGTCCAGGCAGTTCATGCACATGACGCACTCGCCGACGATGATGGTGCCCGCCGGGCGGCAGGCGCCTTCGCAGTATTCCTCACAGATGCGGCAATCGCCGCAGCGATCCGAGGTCTTGCCAATGCGCCAGGGGGTGAAGCGGCTCAACAGGCCGAACAGCGCCCCCAGGGGGCAGGCGAAGCGGCAGAAAAACCGGGGCAGGACTAGGTTCAAACCCACCACGGAAAGGAACACGATCCCTAACAGCCAGGCCGAGGCGTAGTGACGCGGCTCATCGCTGAGCACCCCCAGGCGGTTGTCGGCCAGGGGCACCAGGGCCAGGTTGACGCTGCGGTGCAGCAGGGGCAGCGGGTCAAAGATCCCGGTCTGCACCGAGCCCATAAGGGCCAGGGCCAGCAAAGCGACCAGGAGGTAGTATTTCACCGCCTGAGGCCGGCGGTGGCGATTGGCCTCCACCCGGGCATGCGCGTGCAGACCCCGGCGCCCCAGCCAGCCGGTGACCTGGTTGAGCGTGCCCAAGGGGCAGGCAAAGCCGCAGAAGAACCGGCCCACGAACAGGGTCAGGGCAATGGCCACCAGGGCCCAGGCGAGGGTCGCATAGAGCGTGCCGGTGGCCAGGACCGTAGCCAGGGCGGTAAGGGGGTCCAGGTCCAGGATCCAGTTGATAGGCCAGCCGCGCAATTGATACCAGGCCGCGCCCAGGGTGGCAGTGACGCAGAACCACAAGAATACCACCAGGAAGAAGGCTTGGCTGATACGGCGGACGGTGACGATACGCATGAGATATGACCGTAACTTAAGCTTTGGTGTCGATGGTCACCGGGTTGAGCCGGTGGTAGTCGGCCTGGCCCGCGCCGGCTTTGGAGGCCATGGTGATATAGGGCACGTCGTCCAAAGTGCGCCCCAACAGCTCCACCCCCACCGCGTCCGCGGCCACGGGGTCGATGGAGACCACCAGGGTGCCGGTGTCCTTCAGATCGGAAAGCGACCCACCGGTGGGGCCGTTGGTCATCATGCTCACCGTGCCGTCCAGAACGCACAGGGTGGGCTTGAGCATCTGGGAGAGCTCGGTGATGATGCCGTTGATGTCCTGGTGGAAGACGTTACGCCGCCCTCCCAGGAAGCCGTAAAAATTCTTCAGGGTCATGGAGGCCCCGGCCCGCTGGTGGTCCTTGACCGGGCTCACGACGATGACCTTGGTGACGCCGGCGAAGACCCCGGCCAGGACCGGCCAGTTCTGAAGGAGCTTGCCGCCAAGAAGGCTGAGGGGAGCGAACAGGTCGGCCCGGGGCGCAATGATCCGGGCCCCCCGGGCCCGGGCCGCCCCGGCCAGCCCGGTGATCTCGAAGCAGCTGTCGGGATTGTTGATGGGGTTGTCCGTCACCGCTACCTGGGCCGCGCCGGACTTGAAGCAGAGGCCCGCCACGGCGGCGAGGGTGTCCGGGTGGGTGGTGGCCCCCAGGGAGGCGGGGGTGGCGAACGCGGCGTTGACCTTGATAAGCACCCGGTCGCCCTTCTGGATAAAGGTCTCCATCCCGCCCAGGGCTTTAATGCCTCGCTCGACCATCACCTTCCGGTCCGAGCCGTGCACGATGGCCATGGTCGGCTGCCCCGCAGCCGCGGGACGCACCGCAAAATCCCCCAACCCGGTCAAGGCCTTCTGGCTTTCGCCCGGGGCAGGGCCTTTGGGGTCATAGAGGGTCAGGCCCAGGCCGCCCGCGGCCAGGGCCACGGCCGAGGCGTACCCCACGCGCTTGAGGAAATCCCGGCGGTTCAAGTCGTTGGTGTTTTGGTTTTTTTCATCCGTGTTTTTTTTCACGGCTTTCCCTTGAGCGAGGTTTTTAGATTGGCGGCCAGTTCCTGCGCCGCGGCCAGCGACGAGGCGTCGTGCACTCCGGCCAGAATTTGACCCTCGACAAAAACGATTTCAAAAGAGTCTTCCAGGTTGAGCACCGAGAGGTCCCCCGGCGCTTGGTTTTTTTTGTAACCGTTGTCGGCCAGGAAATCCAGGTAACGCTTGGCATCGGCCTGGGCCTGCTCCGGGGTGCCGCGCCTGGCGATAAAGGCCGTGGCGGCGCCGCTCTTCAGGCGGTATTCGCCGGTGAGCACGTTGTTAAAACCTTCGAGGCCAAAGGCATCGGCGGCGCTGAGGCGCACCGTATCCGGGGCCAGGCCTTCTTTGGGAAAGAGGGCGGTCGCGTCCGTGGCTTTGCTGGCTTTGCCCTCGGCGGGGAGCTTGGCCAGGAGCGCGGCGGCGTAAGCCGAAAGCTGGCTTTGCAGCGCCTCGGAGGCCCGGTCGGCCACGATCTCCACGTAAAAGCGCCCCTGGGTGAAGAACAGGGCATTGGCTGTGGCATAGGCGTTGGCGGTCAGCGGAATATTGGGGGAGCCGGAACGGCGCTGCCCGCTGAACACGGCATAGGCATTGGGGGCTGAACCCATGTCGTAAAGATAGACGTCCACATGCGCTCCGCCCGCGGCGGGAAGCCCGAAGCTGCGGCAGGACATCTCTTTGAATCCCGCGGGCAGGTAGAGCTCGGCCTTGCCGTCGATCTTATCGGAAAGATTATCCGGGTTGTAGCTCTCGACCGGAGCCAGGGGAGTGAAGCCGGAGACTTCGGGTAGGAGTGCGGCGATGGCCGACGGCTTATGGGAAGCGGCCTGGGGCCGGCCCGGCAGCAGCGGGGCGCGCTGGGCCACGATCACCGCGGGGTTGAAGCGGGACTGCTGGATGAACAGCCCGACGGTAATCAGGGCCAGTACGGCCAGAATGCCGTAACCGGTCAACGTCTGGGCCGAGCCTACCTTGGCTTTTCGCCGTGCCATAAATTTTCCGATGCGGCCAGCCTAGGGCAAGATCTTCTTCCGCTGGTTCAGATCGTAAATCGGGGCAAATTTGAGATCTTGCCGCAGAACTGCTTCCGGAGATTTGGTCATGAGTTTCCCGTTCTTCTGGATGAACCGCAGCTCCGCGCCGACCCCGCAACCCGCGGTGCAGGCCTGTTCCAGTTTGGATTTGGCCTCGTCAAATTCCTCTCCGGTCTTGCTCTTGTGGAACTTTTGCCGCCAGTCGATCCATTGCTGGGGGGTCAAGTCACTCTGGTCGATGAAGACGTAGTAGACCACTCGGTCAGGGCAGTCCTCCTCCAGGTAGAGGGTGTACTCCGCGGGCGCGTCCGGGGCGCCCGGCCCGGACGGGCGATTTTTATCAGCCGTCTCGATAAGCCAGGTCGCGGGACAGGAGCGGGAGGCAGCAAAGGCTTTGACCGTCCCGAAAATGAACCCGGGGTTCATTTCGTCAGCCACAAAATTACCGGCCAGGAATTTCTCAGGCGGGGTGAAAACGGCCAGGCCATTGGCTTGCCGCAGCGCCGTGGCCTTGGCGCTCGCCGCCAGGGCCGCAGAGGCATTGCCCATCAGGAGTAAAAATCCCAAGCATATCGGCAGCAGACGCATCAGACCCCCTCCTTCTTCCAGGCAGGATGAGAATGGCAAGAAATGCGGATCTCCGGGAAGGCATGCACAGCACCGGCGACCAGGATTGATCAGGTACGGAGCAAGTCGTTTTGTATGGTTTATCTAATTTTGCTCGGAAAAATGCAAGTGGGCAACCTGATCAGCCAGTGGGGCTGGGGTTTTCAGGGAGCCGCGGGGGCTGTTCCGGCCCCAGGCTTTTGACCACCCCTTCTTTATTGAAGGTCACCCCGAATCTCCGGGTCGTCTCGCTCAGATCGGGGGTAAAGGCCTTTACCACGGGCAAGTAACCGGTGGGCAGGGGCGTCGCGGTGGTATAGGCATAGTGCCAGGTGGGCTCGCCCTTTTCGCCATAGGAGGCGGTGAGGGGGTAGCCCAAGAGAGCCACCACATCGGCCGGGGTGGACTTACCCACCTCGATCCGGGAGATGGTCTCAGGGTCGTTGATGGCCTTGGTGCCGGCGGAGACACAGGCGCTGGTCACGCACAGGAGGGCAACCGCCAGAAGCCGGGGCCATAGAGTCATGGGGCGATCCTGAAAACTGAAGTCTGAGCTTATATTCTTGCCACGTCCTCGCCTTCGCAGGATGGGCGGCAGGTCCCCATTATTTTCGCAGATTACGCGAGGTTTTGCATCCCCCGGTGTGACCCGAGAAAATTTTTCCCCGAGAAAAATTTCAGTAATGAGGTGTCAGCTTGAGCTTTAGTGATGACCAGGTTTGATTTGAGGCCGCTCGCTTAAGTTGACAGGCGCGTCCGCTTGTGGCAAGGTGGATAAAATCAACCAACAGACCGGAAGGCCGCCGCATGAGGCCGTTCCTTGAGAAGATTGGCAGCCCGAGCGTTCCAGACCTGATGAGGGTCTGGACTGCGCCCGGGCGCTTTTTTTAAGGGGTTCCGGCCCGACCTGAGCATCACAGCCTCTGCTCCGGCGGCACCTGCCGCCCGGGGATGGATTGACGAGGGAGACAGACACGCCATGAGAACGTTTGCCATTGCGAACCAGAAGGGGGGAAGCGGCAAGACCACCACCAGCGTCAACCTGGCTGCGGCCCTGGGGGAAAAGGGGCGGCGGGTGCTGGTCATCGACCTGGACCCGCAATATTCCACTACGGCGTGGTTCGGGGTCAAAAGCCCCGGCAAGGGAGTGCTGGGGATCTTTGCGGACAATGGCGAGATGCTGGAGTTGGTGCAGGACGCGGGGGTAGCCGGGGTGGATCTGGTGCCGTCGTCGTCGTGGCTGGTGGGGGCCGAGAAGATGCTGGCCGGAGAAGTGGGAGCCGAAACCATCCTGCGCCGCAACTTGAACCGCCTGCCCCCGGACCGCTGGGATTACGTGCTCATCGACTGCCCGCCCACCCTGGGGGTCCTCACCGTCAACGCCCTGGTGGCGGTGCAGGAACTCCTGGTCCCGGTGGAGGCCCATGTCATGGCCTTGAGCGGCCTGGCCCAGTTGCTGCAAACCGTGGAGGTGGTCAGGGACCGCCTCAACCCCGACCTGAAGATTTCGGGCATCCTGGCCTGCCGGGTGGATTCCCGCACCCGCCACGCCCGGGAGGTGGTGGAACAATTGCGCCAGCGGTCCGGCGACGTGGTGTACCACACCGTCATTCGGGAAAACGTCCGGCTGGCCGAATGCCCGTCTTTCGGCCAGGCCATTATTCAATATGACGACAAGTGCGCCGGCGCCGCAGATTACCGGGCCCTGGCCGACGAGATCATCAGTCAAGAAGGGAGTTGACGATATGGCCAAGCGCAGCACCATCGGCGAAAATCCCCTGGATGCCGTTATCCAGGCCAATCCGTTGGATACCGTAGTCCCCGATCTTTCGGTGCTGAGCCGAGGCGGCCGGGGACAACCGGGGCCGGAGTTGGCCGTTGAGGCCCAAGAGCGTTTCAAGGACCTGGAGGCCAGCCTTAACGGGCTCAGGGCCGAAGTGGCGGCGGTCAAAGCCGCGGCCCGGGAAGCCGCCGCGGTGAAGTCTGAACTCACCGCATTACAGGGGGAGTCGGCCCGGCTGCGCGGCGAGGCGGAGCGGTTCAAGGCCGAGGTCCCGTCCCTGGCGGCGGAGGTCGGCCGGCTCAAGACCGAAGTGACGCAGCTCAAGGAGGAGTTGGCCCAGGTGCGGGCGGGCCAGGGACCCGGCGATCTCCCCTGGTGGATGCGGGGCAAGAAAAAATAGGGATAAACTATATAGTTCCTAACGATGTGGGAATCATATTTTCGGCGGGTGGAACCGAGGAGCGGTGTCTCGGACCCTGGATTGTACCCGGAGGACCGCACCAGGCACCAATTCCGCTTGTGCCTTTGGACTGATCGGCGCCTCATAGTCCTGCCTTATTGCTTAATATTGCTTCGGATCTCTCCTTGCGCCCGCAGTTCTGCCGATCCAGCCAAACTTTGGCGGCGAGGCCTCTTACTACCAAGTCAAGCAAGAAAATTGGATAGATTTACGGATAGCCAGAAAGCTGAAGTTATCCACAAGTAATTTTTAATATTATTTAAACTAATGATTTAAATAAGCAGGGGAGGGAAGACGCTATTTTATTGCGGGAATTACCCATCATCAAGTTCATTCTAAAACCATTTATTCTCACAAGTCTTTGCATATGCGTAAATGATAAAATTTTCTTAAAAAAGAGGCATAATTTTCAAAGGCTTCATTGACAAGGCCCTGGCGGATGGTTATCAAATACCATATTCTTGGAATGTTACGAGAATCGGTGGATTCTCAACTCCCTCATTATAGTAAATTTTCACACTCCTTAGGTTTGATGCTGCTTATTGGAACATCGATTGGATTTGGAACGACCGATCCCCGAAAAGGTGCCTAAATTCCTCCCCCCGGGTTGACTTGCCCTGGACTTTCGGGTGGGTCCTGGCGGCGAGAGTAAGAGTCCGGCTTGAGGGGTGTCGCCGATTCAGGGGGTAGAAGGTATGCCGGGGAATAAGCAGTGGCTCGGCGTCCCCCCGCCCCGGGGCTGGGGCAAATATCTTCCACACCAGGATGGTCATGGAACGTTAAACCGGTAAGATTGCAATGGATTACCGGAGAAAGGAAGTTCACCATGGCTCCTTATAACATCGTGCTCGCCGACGATCATGTATTAGTGCGCCAAGGCATAAAAAAGATCATTCAGGAAAACCGCGACATGCAGGTGGTGGGGGAGGCCGGAGACGGGATAGAACTCCTGGAGCTTCTCCAGAAAATCCATCCGGACCTGGTCATTCTGGATATTTCCATGCCGCGTTTGCGGGGACTGGCCGCGGCAGAGAAGATCAAGAAGCTGTATCCCGACATCAAAATATTGATTCTGAGCATGCATCGCAGTAAAGAATATCTGCAGCAAGCCCAGGCGGCCGGCGTGGACGGCTATCTCCTGAAGGAGGACGCGGATGTGGCGCTCTTTGCCGCCATCGAGACCGTGCGCCAGGGGAAGGCTTTCGTATCCCCCCTCCTGGAAGCCTGATAACCCTGGGGTGAAACGGATATTTCTCTCGGGAACCAGGCTCTGAAAGCCTGACGCCAGTATTTGCCGTCCCCGCCCCTTCCCTGGATTCCTGAACTTCTGCCGCTTCCGCCGCCAGCTTGGCGGCGTTTTTTTGTTCGTAATTCGCCGGGAATATGTTAATAATTATAATTTATGCAAATTTTCTCGGCTTGGCTGCCGGCCGCGGGGGAGTTCTTTGGCCCCGGCGGTTCACGTATTGGCGCCGGGCGGATGAAACCAACAGGTACGGACCTTATGTCAGAACTTTTGTCCGGACAGCCCGGAGAGCGGCGGCTTTTCCTGGGGAATGAAGCCATAGTCCGGGGCGCCCTGGAAGCCGGGGTGGCCCTGGTGACCACCTATCCGGGGACTCCCGCCTCGGAGATCGGCGACCGCTGCTACGAAATTTCCCGGGAGACCGACCTCCGGTTCGAATTTTCCACCAATGAAAAGGTGGCCCTGGAAGTGGCCGCAGGCACCGCGGCCTGCGGCTGGCGGGTGCTGTGCGCCATGAAGCACGTCGGGCTCAACGTGGCTGCCGATGCCCTCATGACCCTGGCCTACGTGGGGGTGAAGGGGGGCATGGTGATCGTCAGCGCCGATGACCCGTCGCTGTTCTCCAGCCAGAATGAGCAGGACAATCGCTACTACGCCAAAATGGCGGGACTGCCCATGCTGGAGCCGGCCAACCCGGACGAAGCCCTGGAAATGACCAAGGCGGCCTTCGCCCTCTCCGAGGAGCTTAAGGTCCCGGTGCTGTTGCGCACCACCACCCGGGTGAACCACACCCGGGGGCCGGTGACCCTGGGGGAGCTGCCCCCCCCGCCAGGCTTGGGCAAGTTCCACAAAGAGCCCTTCCAAAAGGTGATGGTGCCGGCGGTGGCCCGCCAGGCCCACGTGCGCCTGCTGCAAGCGGAGGACCAGGCCCGCGCCCTGGCCGAGGTTTCTCCCTACAATCGGGCCGGCGGCAACGGCGCCTGGGGGATCGTCACCAGCGGCGTGAGCCGCAGCTACGTGGCGGACGCACTGAAAGAATTAGGCTTGACGGACAAGGTGAAAGTGCTCGAACTGGGATTCACCCAGCCGCTGCCCGAGAGGCTGATAGAGGATTTCCTGGCGCCGCTTTCTAAGGTCCTGGTGGTGGAGGAACTGGAGCCCTTTCTGGAAGAGGGCCTCAAGGCTATCGCCCAGACCAGGGGGCTGATGGTGACCATCCGGGGCAAAGACCCGGAATTATTTTCCCGCCTCTTCGAATACCACCCAGGCCTGGTGCGGCAGGTGATCGCCCGGTTTTTCGGCGCGGCGTATGAGGCGCCGGCGCTGGCAATCCCGGAGGGGATCTTGGGGCATACCTTGCCGGACCGGCCGCCCAACCTGTGCCCCGGCTGTCCCCACCGGGCCACTTACTATGCCGTGAAGATCGCCCTGAAGGACCTGGGGGTCGAGGGCGTCTTTCCCACGGATATCGGCTGCTATACCCTAGGGCTCTTGCCGCCGCTGTCCATGGCCGATTTCCTCATTTGCATGGGGTCGTCCATCAGCACCGCAGCGGGGATCTCCCAGGCCACGGGCCAGAAGGTGGTAGCCTTCATCGGGGATTCCACCTTTTTCCACGCCGGGCTGCCGGCCCTGGTGAATGCGGTGCACAACCGCCACGATTTCCTCCTGGTGATTCTGGACAACGGCACCACGGCCATGACGGGCTCCCAGCCCCATCCCGGGGTTAGTATGCTGCCGCCGGGCTATCCCGGTGAGCACGTGCCCATTCCCCGGGTGGTTAAGGCCCTGGGGGTAAACCAGCTCTGGGTGGTGAATCCGTTCAAGTACAAAGAAAGCCTGGCGGCCACCAAGGAGGCCCTGGCAGCCGCCGGCGTCCGGGTGCTCATCTCCCAGGCGCCCTGCGTCTTGTATGAAGCCCGCATCACCGGCAAAAAGCGCCAGGCCCGCTTCCAGGTGACCCGGGGTTGTGAGGACTGCCGCCACTGCCTGGACTATTTCGGCTGCCCGGCCATGTACCTGGAGAAAGGCGAAGCGGGCAAACTGCTGATCGACCCCGACGTGTGCTCCGGCTGCGCCTTCTGCGTGCAGTGGTGCGAACACATCCGGCCGGCGGGCGCGGGAAAATAATTGGGTTCTGAGGGAGAGGGCAAGGGGCACCCGTCTCTGCTCCGACCCCTTAAGAATTTGGGAGCAAGAGGCGTCCCCTCCTGGGCCTAAAGGCGGCCACAGGCCGCCCTATAGGATTGCACAAGGTTAAACAAATGACCTTTACCGAAAACCGAAAACCGAAAACCGAAAACCTGCGCATTTTTCTCACCGGCGTCGGCGGCCAGGGGACCCTCCTGGCCAGCCGCCTGCTGGGGGAGGCGGCCCTGGCGGCCGGCTATAACCCCATGGTGAGCGAGACCCACGGCATGGCCCAGCGGGGCGGCATCGTGGTCTCCACGGTGGTGCTGGGAGATCTGAAAAGTCCGCTGATTTCCCCGGGCGAAGCCGACATCGTCCTGGCCTTTGAGGCCCTGGAGGCCTTCCGGGCCCTGGACCGCTGCCATGCCCGGACCCTGGTAATCGCCAACGCGGCCACCATCGTGCCGTATCCCGTGGCCATCGGCCAGGCGAAGTATCCGCCGGTGGAGCGCATGTTTGGGCTTCTGGCCGCACAGGTGGGAGGGCTGTTGGCCTTTGACGCCGGGGCCCGGGCCCGGGAAGCCGGCAGTCCCCTGGCGGTAAACATGGTCCTCTTGGGAGCACTAACGGCCACCGATTATCTGCTGATTCCGGCCGCGGACCTGGTGGCGCTGATCCGCACCCGCACCAAGGAAAAATTCCTGGCCTCGAATCTTCAGGCCTTTGAGTTGGGGGCGGAGGCGGCCCGGAATCCCGGCAACTGGCTGCGGCGGGAAGCGGCCTGAGAAGCTGGCCTGCTCCCAGGGTAGAAATTGTGCCCGGCTGAATTATTCCAGGGCTTGATATAAGTTGTAAAGTTCTTAACTTAATTAAGTTATGAAAGGCAGAAACGCGGAGGCCTCTCTCCGGAGGCGGCGTCGCCCTTATCGTCAGATGCCGCATACCGCGGACCTGGCCTGGCGCTTGTGGGGCGAGAGTCTTCCCCGGCTCTTTGAAAATGCGGGTCGCGCCTTAAGCGCCACCCTGACGGACGTGCGGTTTTTGCGACGCAGGGTTATCCGAGAGGTGAGCGTGGCCTCCAGCGACCGGGAAGCCCTCCTGGTTGACTGGCTCAACCACCTGCTTTATCTTTTTGATATCGATGGATTTTTGGGCCGGGATTTTACCGTGGTGACCCTGACCGATGAGCATTTGGATGCTCGGGTGCAGGGGGACATTTACGATGAGACCCGGCATCCGGCCAAGACCGCGGTCAAGGCGGCGACCTTTCATCAACTGGAAATCGTGCCCGACCACGGCGGCTGGCGGGCCACGGTGGTCCTGGATCTGTGAAGTTATTATATGTCAGGGATCAGGAGCACAGCACTGATTACTGACCACTGGAAACTGTCTTATGGTGAAGCTGCGGCAAATCGACGACTACCGCTGGGAGATTCCCCGGGAAGGCAAGATGCGCACCCGGGGGCTGATCTTCTGTTCCCGGGAGATGCTCCCTTCCATCCAGGACGACCAGAGCCTCCAGCAGGTGGCCAACGTCGCCACCCTGCCGGGGATCGTGGGCCCCTCAATGGCCATGCCCGACATTCATTGGGGCTACGGCTTCGCCATCGGCGGCGTGGCGGCCTTCGACCCGGACGAAGGCATCGTCTCGCCCGGCGGCGTGGGCTACGACATCAATTGCGGCGTGCGCCTGCTGCGCACCAAATTGCACCGGGACCAAGTTACCTGCTGTATGGAAGACCTGGTGAACACGCTGTTCACCAATATCCCGTCGGGAGTGGGGTCCCGGCGCAAGGATTTCAAGCTCACCGGCTCGGCTTTCAAGAAGGTGCTCAAAGACGGGGCTCGTTGGGCGGTGCAGCAAGGCTTCGGGGAGGCCTCCGATCTGGCGCACATTGAGGCCGGGGGCAAAATCGAAGGCGCCGACCCGGACCTGGTCTCCGACTTCGCCATGAACCGGGGCAAGGACCAGTTGGGTACCCTGGGGTCGGGCAACCATTTTGTCGAAGTGGGCTATGTCTGTGAAATTTACGATGCGCCCCTGGCGGCCAAGCTGGGACTGTTTCAGGACCAGGTGACGACTATCGTGCACACCGGTTCCCGGGGTCTGGGCCACCAGGTGTGCGAAGATTATATCAAGGTGATGCTCAAAGCTAGCGCCAAGTACGGCATCGAACTGCCGGACCGCCAGCTTTGCTGTGCGCCGCTGACCTCGCCGGAAGGCAAGAATTACCTGGCGGCCATGGCCGGCGCGGCCAACTTCGCCTTTGCCAACCGCCAGTTGATCACCCATTGGGTGCGGGAGAGCTTCGAGCAGGTCTTCAAGCTGGGGCCCCGGGACCTGGGTCTGGACCTGGTGTACGACGTGGCCCATAACATCGCGAAACTTGAGACCCACACGGTGGAGGGTAAGCCCCGGAAGCTGTGCATCCACCGCAAAGGCGCGACCCGGGCCTTCCCGCCGCATCACCCGGAGGTGCCCGAGGCCTACCGGGAGACCGGGCAGCCGGTGCTGATCCCCGGGGACATGGGGCGGTACTCGTTTGTGTTGGTAGGGACGCAGAAGGCGCTGGAAGAAACGTACGGCAGCACCTGCCACGGCGCGGGCCGCAGGATGAGCCGGCACCAGGCCAAGAAGGAGGCCCGGGGGCGATTCATCATTAAGGAGTTGGCGGCGCAGGGCATCATTGTCCGGGGCGCGGGCCGGGCCACCATCGACGAAGAGATCTCGGAGGCCTATAAAGACGTGGCCAGCGTGGTGGACGTGGTGCATGGGGCCGGGATCGCCAAGAAGGTGGCCAAGCTGAAGCCGTTGGGAGTGATTAAGGGTTAGATTTCGGTTTTTAGTTTGGGGTTTTCTGGTATAACAAGGGTACAAAAGGCGGGTTTGGCCTGCCCTGGGCAAAATTGTAGGGTGGGCATGGCCCACTATTTTCCCAATGATGCCCAAGCAGAGCTTGGGAACGAGTGACTAAAAATGGAGGGGCGGACCTGCGTGTGCGCCCTCAAGCAGGGCGGACACCTGGGTCCGCCCCTACAGAAAAAATATGTTTGACCGACTATCCGACAAATTAAACGCCGTCTTCAAGAAGCTCAAAGGCCGGGGCAAGCTCAACGAGGCCCAGGTTGGCGAGGCGCTGCGCGAGGTGCGCCTGGCGCTCTTGGAGGCCGACGTCAATTATAAGGTCACCAAGGCCTTTATCGAGCGCATTCGGGAGCGGGCCGTCGGCGAAGAGGTGATGCGGTCGCTGACCCCGGCCCAGCAGGTCATCAAGATCGTGCACGAGGAGCTTACCGCGCTGTTGGGCGGCGAGTCGCCCCGCCTGGATCTGAGCGGCAAGCCGCCGGTGGCCCTGATGCTGGTGGGCCTGCAGGGGTCCGGCAAGACCACCACCGCGGCCAAGCTGGCAAAGCGCCTGAAAAGCCAGGGCCGGCAGCCGTACCTGGTGCCCGCGGACGTGCAGCGGCCCGCGGCCATCGAGCAGTTGAAACGCCTGGGCGCGGACCTCGGGGTCATGGTGCATCCCACCGAGGCCAGCCAGAACCCGGTGGCCATCGCGGCCGCGGCTATGGAGGCGGCCTACGCCGAGGGCCTGGATACGGTGATCCTGGATACCGCAGGGCGGCTGCACGTGGATGCGCCGCTGATGGAGGAGCTCAAAGCCATCCGGGCCAAGGTCGAACCCAACGAGATCCTGTTGGTGGCGGACGCCATGACCGGCCAGGACGCGGTGACCGTAGGCCAGAGTTTTCATGACCTCCTCAAACTTACCGGGGTGATCCTCACCAAGGTGGAAGGCGATGCCCGGGGCGGGGCGGCCCTGTCCATGCGCGAGGTCATCGGCCAGCCCATCAAATTTTTAGGCGTCGGGGAAAAGCTGGACGCGCTGGAGGTTTTTCATCCGGACCGGCTGGCTTCGCGGATTTTGGGGATGGGGGACGTCCTCACCCTGATCGAAAAGGCCCAGGAGGCCTACGACGCCGACGAGGTCAAGGCCCTGGAAAAGAAGCTGCGCCAGGAGGCCTTCACCCTGGATGATTTTCGCGATCAGCTCAAACAGATCAAGAAAATGGGCAGCATGGAGCAGCTCCTGGGCATGATCCCCGGCCTGGGGGGCAAGATTAAGGACCTCAAGGGCATGCAGCCTGATGAGAAGGACTTGAAACGGGTGGAGGCCATCATCAGCTCCATGACGCCGGGCGAGCGGGCCGACCATAACATCATCAACGGCAGCCGCCGCCGGCGCATCGCCATGGGCAGCGGCACCACCGTCCAGGACGTCAACCGGCTGCTGAAGAATTTCACCATGACCCAAAAGATGATCAAGCAGGTAGCCAAAGGCGGCAAGAAGGGGAAGATGCGGCTCCCCATGAATTTTATGCAATAGCTTTTTTGTAAGGGCGCACCTGGGTGTGCGCCTTTGAGGGCGGACATCTGAGTCCGCCCCTACGCCCCATCAAACCTAAGGAGGTTACAGCAGCGTCCATGGCATTGCGTATACGTTTGGCCCGTTACGGCGCGAAAAAGCGCCCATTCTATCGCATCGTGGTGAGCAACAGTGAGTCTCCCCGGAACGGTAGCTTTCTGGATATTATCGGCACCTATGATCCGCGCCAGGAACCGGCAGCGGTATCGGTGAAAGAAGACCTGCTGCAGGAGTGGGTGGGCAAGGGGGCAACCCCCACTGATACGGTGGCCAGCCTGCTGAAGCGGCCCCGTGGAGCAGCCGCGCCGGAAGCCTAAAGGCGGCCCAGAAGCACCAGGGAGGTTGATCGCCCTATCCCTTGACAGAGGTGACTACTATGAAGGAGTTGGTGAAGTTCATCGCCCAGTCACTGGTAGATAATCCTGAACAGGTGGAGGTCAAGGAAATCCAAGGGGAGCAAACCTCAGTTATCGAACTGAAGGTAGCCAAAGAAGATCTGGGGAAGGTGATCGGCAAGCAAGGACGCACCGCCCGGGCGATGCGCACCATTCTCAGCGCCGCGTCCACCAAGATTCGCAAACGGGCGGTCCTGGAAATCATTGAGTAGCAGGCAGACGGCCCCCGGCCCGCTGATCGGCTTGGGGCGCATTTCCGGAGCCCAGGGCATTAAGGGCGCCGTCAAGGTCCGGGCGGACGCGGACGCGGCCACCACGGACCCGGAGGTGTTTGCGGCTTTAGGCGAAGTCTGGATCGGCGGCAAGAGCTACCGGGTGCTCGAAGCCCGGCGCCATAAGAACCAGGTGCTGCTGTGCCTGACAGACGTACTCAGCCGCAGCCGGGCGGAAGAGCTGGCGGGGCTGGAGGTCCAGGGGGACCCCCGGCGGTTCCCGCCGCTGCCCGAAGGGGAATATTACTGGTTCCAGGTGCTGGGTTTGGCCGTAGTCGACGCGGCCGACGGCACCCTGTTGGGACACCTGGAGAGCATCATCTCCACCCCGGGCCACGACGTTTACGTGGTGCGTCAGGGAGAACAGGAGCTGCTGCTGCCCGCGGTGGAGGACGTCATCATCGAAATCAACCTGGAGGAAGGGGTAATCAAGGCCTCGCCTCCGGAAGGATTGTTGTAAGCTCAGCCCCAAGGAACGCTGATAAGCGGATGCAGATCGACCTGTTGACCCTGTTTCCCGAGTTTTTCAGGTCGCCCTTGAGCCAGAGCATGCTCCAGCGGGCCCAGGCCCAGGGAGCGGTCATCTACCGGGTGCTGAACCTGCGGGACTATACCGTGGACCGGCACCAGGTGACGGACGACCGGCCCTTCGGCGGCGGCCCCGGCATGGTCATGAAAATCGAGCCGCTGGCGGCGGCTATCCGGGCGGTGCGGCAGGAAGATCCGGCCACCCGGGTGATCCTGCTGGGCCCCGGGGGCCCGGTGTTCAGCCAGGCCAAGGCCGGGCAACTGGCCGGCTGCCGGCACCTCTTGCTCATCTGCGGGCATTATGAGGGCGTGGACGACCGGATTCATTTTTATATTGATGAAGAGTTGTCAATAGGCGATTATATTCTGACCGGGGGTGAAATCCCGGCTCTGATCGTGGCCGACGCGGTGACCCGGCTGCTGCCCGGCGTCCTGGGCGGCGAAGGGGCCACGGAAGAAGAATCGTTCCAGGATGGCCTCCTGGAATATCCGCATTACACCCGGCCCCGGGTCTTCGAAGGCCGGGAGGCGCCCCAGGTGCTGCTGGAAGGCGACCACGCCAGGATCGCCCGGTGGCGGCGGCAACGGTCCCTGGAGCGCACGGTGCGGCGGCGGCCGGATTTGCTGGCCAAGGCCGAGCTCAGCAAGGAAGACCGAGAATTTATCAAATCCCTGGCCCAGGCGCCAGGCGAAGGATAGGTGAGGAAATGGAACGTGTAGATCAATTATCCCGGGAGCAGATGCGGGCGGATTTGCCGGCCTTTCGCCCCGGGGACACCGTGGAAGTGCATGTACGCATCGTGGAAGGGGACAAGGAGCGCATCCAGGTCTTCAAAGGGGTGGTCATCCGCAAGCACGGCGGCCTGTCCGGCGCCAGCTTTACGGTGCGCAAGGTCTCCTATGGCGTGGGGGTGGAGCGCATCTTCCCCATTCATTCGCCCAACATCGACCAGGTGGTGGTGCTGACCCGGGGTAAAGTCCGCCAGGGCCGCCTCTATTACCTGAGAGAGCGGAAGGGCAAGGCCGCCCGGATCAAGGAAAAGCGGACCCCGATGTTATGAGCCACCCTCCGGGCAGCATCGACGTACTTGCTGACCCGGAAGGTTTTTGGCGTCTTCAGGGATTGACCTTCATAGCCGGCGTGGACGAGGTGGGCCGGGGCCCCCTGGCGGGTCCGGTGGTGGCCGCGGCCGTCATCCTCCCAGCCGGCGTCGCATTTCCCGGACTCAGGGATTCCAAGCGCCTCAGCCCGGAGGTCAGGGCGGAGCTGGATCTCCAGATCCGGAGCCAGGCCCTGGCCCTGTCGATTCGCGAGGTGGGCCCCCGCCAGATCGAGGCCCAGGGTATCCTGGCCGCCTCCTTGAAGGCCATGGCCCTGGCCATCCGCAATCTGTCCCAGGTCCCCCAGATGGTCCTGGTGGACGGCAACCAACCCCTGCCCCTGAGCCTTCCCCAACAACCGGTGATCAAAGGGGACGATCGTTGTCCCTCTATTTCCGCGGCCTCCGTGGTGGCCAAGGTCTATCGGGACCGGCTGATGGAGGCCTGCCACCGGCGCTTTCCCCAATATAATTTCGCCCGGCACAAGGGCTACGCCACCGCCGAACACCTCGAGGCCCTGCGCTGCTGGGGCCCCTGCCCTCTCCACCGCCGCACCTTCCGGGGCGTGAGGGAATGGGTGAGAGGAGAATGATGTGGCATCGGAAATCCCCCCGTTTATCTGGTTATGATTATTCCCAGGAGGGGGCCTATTTTGTCACGGTATGTGTTCAAAACCGGGAATGTCTCTTTGGGGAGATTCGCAATGGAAAGATGTGTTTAAACCAGGCCGGAATTTCGGTGGTAAGATGGTGGAAAGAATTAGAACGGAAATTTAAGCCAGCCAAAGTAGATGAATACTGCGTGGTTATGCCGAACCATTTCCATGGCATCGTTTTTATAGCAAGTTCTTCGTCGCCTGACATCGAGGGCGCACACACAGGTGCGCCCCTACAAAAGATAGTGCAGTGGTTTAAGACGATGTCGACGAATGAATATATTCATGGCGTCAAAGAACATGGATGGAAGCAGTTTAAGGATCACCTCTGGCAACGGAGTTTTTACGAGCACGTGATCCGCAATGATGAGGCCTTAAACCGCATCCGAGAGTACATTAAATATAACCCCCAGAAATGGGAATTAGACCGAGAGAATCCGCGGCCCCAGGGAGTGGATGATTTTGATCGCTGGTTAGCCACCTTCAAGAGCAACCCGATTGCGACAAGAGGTAGGGGCGGACCTGCGTGTCCGCCCTCTCCTTCCAGGCGGCAGTTGGGTGATCAAGGCGAAGACCTGGCCGCGGCGGCTTTAAAAAAGCAGGGTTATAAAATCCTGGAGCGCAATTACGTGACGCCTTTGGGCGAGATCGACCTCATCGCCCGGCAGGGGAAGACGCTGGTGATCGTGGAGGTCAAGACCCGGAAGAGCCTGAGGTTCGGCAGCCCTCAGGAGGCGGTGTCTGTTGCCAAGCAGCAGCGCCTGCGGCGCCTGGCGGCTTATTATCTGAAACAGAAGCGCCTGGGCGAGGACGTGCTGGTGCGCTTTGATGTGGTGGCCATTCTCCTGGAAGCGGATGAGGCCCAGGTGGAGATTATTCAGGAAGCGTTCTAAGCGAGCGATACGCAAAATTATGAAGATGTGGCGCCGCCGCCCCCCGGCGGCGGCGTATGCAAGCATCTTCTAGAGAAACTCGTGGGTTAATATGGCCGTCGGCACCCTTTATATCGTCGCCACGCCCATCGGCAACCTGGAGGATATTACCTTACGGGCTCTGAGGGTGCTCAAAGAGGCGGACCTGATCGCCGCGGAGGACACCCGCCACACCCGGAAGCTTTTGACCCATTACGGCATCAGGACGCCGCTGATCAGCTACCACGCCCACAATCAGACGAGCCGGGGCCCGGAGTTGGTCCGACGGCTCATGACCGGAGAAAATATTGCCATAGTGACCGACGCCGGGACCCCGGGATTTTCGGACCCCGGCGCCGACCTGGTGGCCCGGGCCTGGGAGGCGGGGGTGCGGGTGGAAGCCGTGCCCGGGCCGGCCGCCGGGGTGGCGGCGCTCTCGCTTTCGGGGTTCAAAGGGGATATACTGTTTGTGGGTTTCCTGCCCCGGGGCGAGGGCCGGCGTCTAAAAATGCTCCAGGCCCTGGCAGCGGAGAACCGGGTGATTATCATGTATGAAGCCCCGGGACGCCTGGCCCGGACGCTCACGGAAGTAGCCGGCGCCATGCCCCACCGGGAGGTCCTGGTGGTGCGGGAGCTCACCAAGAAATTTGAGGAGACCTGGCGGGGGCCGGTTGCGGAGATCGCCCGGGAGCTACAGGACCGGGAGATCAAAGGGGAATGCGCCCTGGTGCTTTCCTGCCCGCAGGAAGTAGCAGCGGCTCCGGTGGATCTGGAGGGGCACCTGCTGGCCGCGGCCCGGGAGCACGATTTGACCGGGCGGCGCCTGGCCGACCGGGTGGCTGCGGATCTGGGGGCGCCCCGGCGGCAGGTGTACCAGGCCTATCTGGCCCTGAAGGGGCAAGGGCGGCTGGAATAAACCTTGGCAGACAAGGGGTGAGAGACCGACCGGCTGCGGCTGGCAGGTTAATGGGGAGACAGAACCAACAGGGTGCGCACCAATAGAGGGTGGCGGGCACAGAGGCCCGCCCCACCGGTTATTTTAGACCTGGAGCAGCTTCAATAATCCAAACTGAATTTATGAGGCCATGGCGACACAAGCGACTGATCTTTGGACCATAGAGAAGGAACTCTGGGTGGAAAACCGCCTGGGTATCCACGCCCGGCCGGCGGCCAAGATCGCCACCGGGGCCCGGCAGTTCGATGCCGACCTCAGCCTGGAAAAAGACGGCCAGGTGGTGGACGCCCGGGATTTGCTGTCGGTTCTGGCCCTGGACTGCCCCCAGGGGACCAGGCTGGTGCTGCGCGCCCGAGGCCCCCAGGCTCGGGAAGCCGCCACCTTCATCACCTCGCTGTTTGCCCGGAAGTTTGAGGAAACATGAGCCGCAAAAATCGCCTCCTTGAAGGTATCCCCGCCTCGCCCGGCATCGTCATCGGGCTGGCCCACGTCCTGACCCAGGAGGGGCAGGTGTCGACGCGCCTGCTCTACACCCGGGAGGAGGTGCAGGCGGAGCTGGAGCGCTTCAACCGGGCGGTGGACCAGACCGAAGAGGAAATCACCCGCCTGCGGCAGGAGATCGCCCCGGACCTGAAAGAGCATGCCCATATCCTGGAGCTGCACCTGCTCATCCTTAGGGATCGGATGCTGCTGCAGGAGACCCAGAAGCTCATCAAAGAGCAGAATTTTAATGCCGAACGGGCTCTGTACCAGGCGTTCCTGAAGATCAAGGAAGTGTTTCAGCGCATCGGGGACAAACATATCCGGGGGCGCATCCAGGACGTGGAGGCGGTCTATCGCCGCCTGTTGGGGCACCTGACCGGCCGCACGGCCAGCAAGCTCTTTGAATTTCCTGAACCGGTGATCATCGTGGCCCGGGATCTGTCCCCGATGGAAACCACCCACATGACCAGTTCCCAGGTGATGGGCTTTATCACCGAGCGGGGCGGCAAGACTTCGCACACGGCCATCATCGCCCATTCCCTGGAAATTCCTGCGGTGGTAGGGCTGGACAGCGCCACCCTGGAGATCGAACCCGGGGAGGAAGTGATCATTAACGGCCTCACCGGTCGGGTGATCGTCAACCCGGACGACGCCATGCGCCGGAGTTACCAGGTCCGCAAAGAGGAATTCGAGACCTTCAAATTGGAGGTGACCCAGGGCAGCGCCCTGCCGGCGGTTACCAGCGACGGCCACCCCAGCCGGGTGCTGGCCAACATCGAACTACCGGAAGAAGTCTCCCTGGCCCACAAGTACGGCGCCGACGGGGTGGGTCTCTACCGCACCGAGTTCCTTTATCTGCGCCAGCGCCAGTTGCCTACGGAGGAAGAACTGTTCCAGAACTACCGGCAGGTGGTGGAGGCCATGGGTCCCAGGGAGGTCACTATCCGGACCCTGGACATCGGGGGCGACAAGTTTCTTTCCCCGTTGGAGTACGCCCCGGAAATGAACCCGGCCCTGGGGCTCCGGGCTATCCGTTTTTGCCTCAAGGAACAAAGAATTTTTCGGACCCAGCTTAAGGCCATCCTGCGGGCCTCGGCCTTTGGCCAGGTCAGGATCATGTTTCCCCTGATCTCGAGTCCCCGGGAATTGCACGAGGCCCGGCTCCTGCTGGAGTCGGTGAAGGGAGAGCTGAACCGGGAGGGCATTGCCTTTGCCAGCAAGGTGTCGGTGGGGGCCATGATCGAAGTGCCCGCGGCCGTCACCCTGGCGGACCTCCTGACCCGGGAGGCGGATTTTTTCAGCATCGGCACCAATGACCTGATTCAGTATGCCCTGGCTATCGACCGGGGCAACAAGTCCGTGGCGGACATGTACGAGCCCTTGCATCCCGCGGTGATGCGTATGGTCCAGGACGTGGTCCAGGTAAGCCGCAAGGCCGGCATCCGGGTCGCCATGTGCGGCGAGATGGCCGGCGATCCGCTCTATATCCCGGTGCTCCTGGGGCTGGGGGTGGAGGAGTTTTCCATGAATCCCACTTCCATTCCGGTGGTCAAACGGGTCATCCGCATGACCTCCCTGGATGAGGCCCAGGAAATCGCCCGCCAGGCCCTGGAGCTGGCCACGGTAGAGGAAGTCAATGACTATGTCAGCCGGGAAATGGATCACCGTTTTCCGGATATTTTCCGGTTCGGCCGTCCGCTGGCCACCAATCGAGTCCCATGAAAGAAGACGACCTGAAAGTCATCTGCCGCAACCGCAAGGCCTACTTCGAGTATGCCATTGACGACATCTATGAAGCCGGGCTGGTATTGAAGGGTACGGAAGTCAAGGCCCTGCGGCAGGGAAAAGCCAATATCAACGATGCCCACGCCCGCTTCAAGGACGGGGACCTCTATCTGTATAATGTCCATATCAGTCCTTATTCCCACGCCGCCATTGACAGCCACAACCCGGAGCGGCCCCGCAAGCTGTTGCTGCACCGCTGGGAATTGCGGCGTCTCTTGGGTAAAGTCCAAGAGCGGGGTTATACCCTGATCCCTCTGCGGATGTACTTTAGGGATCAACATGCCAAGGTGGAGATCGCCCTGGCCCGGGGGAAAAAGCAGGTGGACAAACGGGAAACTATCAAACGCCGGGAACAGGAACGGGAAATGGACCGGGCCAAGAAGCGGCGATAAGTTGAAGAGATGCCGGCGCAAGGCGCCCCTACCTTTAGAATAATTCAGAGAACCATCTATGGAATGTTTTGCCAAGCTCGCCGAAAACCGGATCAAGGTGGCCATGGAGGCCGGGGAATTTGACGACCTGGAGGGCCGGGGCCAGCCTCTCAACCTGGAAGAGGACGCCCACATTCCCCTGGAACTGCGCATGGCGTATAAGATCCTGAAGAATGCCGACTGCTTGCCGCCGGAGTTGGAACTGCGGAAAGAAGTCGTGCAACTGCAGGATCTGGTGGCATCCATGCCCGATGAGGCTGAAAAGCTCAAGCAGATGCGCCGGCTCAATTTCCTGGTGATGAAGCTCAACATGATGCGGCCGGTGTCGGCCCAATTGCTGGAGCACGACCTTTATACTCCCAAGGTCCTGGAACGCCTGGAGTCCAAGAAATAGCTCTCAGCGGCCGGTCCAAGGTTTGGTAGGATGCGCCCTGCGCCCCAGTCCATTTCTCCATGAAACTGCGCTTAGACCATCCTCTATGGCGCCGCCAGGCTCCTGCCCTGGCGCGGCGCCTGGTGCAGACTTACCTCCGGACCTGTCCGAGTGAGCTGGTGGCGTCGCCGGAGGTCGAGAGGCTCATGGCCACGGGGCCGCCGGTCATCTATACCACCTGGCACTGCCACTTGCTCAGCCCGCTGTTCAACGCCCACCGGTATACGGGGAGCCACCCCCCCATGGTGCTGATGGCCAGCCCCAGCCGGGATGGGGAGTTTATTGCGGAGGTGGCCCGGGGCCTGGGGTTCACCGTGCTCTTCGGGTCCCGGCATAAGGGCGGGGTGCAGACCCTGCATGAGATGGCGGCCTGGTTCCGCCGGGGCTATAGTTGCGGCATGATTGCCGATGGCTCCCGGGGTCCGGCCCGGGTGGCCCAAAAGGGCATCCTCTACCTGGCCCGGGAGACCCAGGGACCCATCCTGCCCGTGGCGGTGGCCGCCAGCCGCAAGCATACCTTTGCCACCTGGGACCGTTTCGAACTGCCGCTGCCGTTCAGCCGGCTGGCCCTGCTGGTGGGAGAACCCCTGCGGGTGTGGCCCGAAGACCGGGGGGCGGCCCTGGCAGGCCTGCGCCAGGAACTGGAAGTCCGACTCAACCGTCTTTTCCTCCAGAGCCAGGCATACTTTCCCGGGGGGAAAAAAATTTGGTAATTGCCTCAAATCGGTCAATAAGTGGTTGCCATGTGCCGCCAATGTGTTAAATTTTAATAAAATAATTAAGGAATTGTACAATACCATGCGGTTTGAAGATTTAGACGCCCAGACGCTGGACCAGATCGGGACGCCGGAAGATAACGACAAGGCCCGGGCCCTGGTCGAGAATCACCAGGTCAAGCACGGCTATCGCTTGCCTGATCGTCTGCGGGGAGTGGTCATGGATGAGCAACCCTTCCGGGTGGAGGTCAGGATTTTAGATGACCAGCTCACCTACGTGTGCGCTTGCCCCCAGGAAGAAGGCGGGGCTCTCTGCCCCCACGTCCTGGCCTTACTGCGGGCCTGGACCCAAGAACCGGGAAAATTTCTCAACCAGACCGAACTGAAAGAACGGTTGAAGAAATATTCCAAGCGGGAACTGTTGGACATCATCCTGGACCTGGCGGACCGGGTGGATGAAGCCCGGGATGTCCTGAAAGAAGAAGATCAAGGTCTGGATGATATCCTGGAGTCCATCGACCGGGTGATGGAGGAGGTCGCGGATGAAGCCGCCTCCCTGGCCGAGGCCGAGGAAAAATTGGGACGGGCTCAGGCCCGAGCCGACCGGTTGGCCCAGAGCGGCCGGCTGGCTGAGGCTCGCTCCATATATTTCTACCTGCTGGACAACATCCTCAGCCTGGAGGAGAAGTTCAAGAAAGAACAAATCTTCTCCCCTGACCTGAAAAAGGAGCTGTTCGAAGAATACTGCCAGTTCATCCATGAAGACCGGCACTTGGAAAAAGAACTGGTGCAGCAGGAGATCGAACAACTGGAGTCCCGAACCCCTATCTCTCTGGGGGAAATGGACCTTTCGGAAGTCAAACGGGAGTTAGCCCTGCCGGGTTGAGAACCCGCCCCGACATAAGCAAAATCAAGGCAGCCTTTACGGCCCATCCTCCGATTGGGGGATGGGTCTTTTACTTTCCGGCAGGGGTGCGGCCAGGGTAAAGGTCGAGGGTGCCAGGATGGTCTTCTGATAGATGCGCAATAGCGACAGGAGAAATGAGAGGATCAGGGGCCCCAGGATAAAGCCGATCATACCGAAATAGGTCAGGCCTCCCAGGATGCTGAACAGGATGAAGATGCTGGGGGTTTCGCCGCTGCCTCTCACCAGGATGGGTTTGAGGACATTGTCGATGACGCTTACTACTACTCCGCCCCAGATGATCAGGCCGATCCCCGAGGCGATGTGCCCGGTCCAGAGAAGGTAAACCGCGCCAGGCCCCCAAATGATGGTGCTGCCCACCACCGGGATGACTGCGGCGGGAATCATCACCGTGCCCCAGAAAGCCGGCTGGGGCAGCCCGAAGATTAAAAACCCCACGCCTCCCAGCGCGCCCTGGACGAAGGCCACGATCACCGTGCCCCACAGGGTGGCCTTGATGGTGGTTTCGGTCTCCCGCAGGATCTCCTCATTATGGGCTGCCTCGAGAGGCGAGAGCTGCTTGAGGGCCTCGATAAAGTCATCCCCTTGCAAAAACATGAAAAAGGTGATGAAGAGGACCAGCAGCAGATCGAAAAAGAATACCGTGAAACCCTTGATCAGGCCGATGGCGTTGGTGTAGATGAAGGCGCTGGCTCTGGTCACCGCAGTCTGAACTATTTGCGCGAGGTTAATCTCGCCCGGCGGTAAGGGCAGGTTCAGGTGGACTAAATAGGCCTTGAAGTCGTCGATCTTTGCGGCGATCCAATGCCAGAGCTGGCCGTTTTGCATGTCCCTGGTCACCTGGCTGGAAAAATCCAGGGCCTGGGTGGCGATGATGCTCATCAAGCTGAAGAGGGGGATCAGGATAATCAGGAGCAGGATGAGGCAGGTGAGGGCCGAAGCCAGGACCTTCCAGCCCCGCAACAGACCCGTCAGACCGCGGTACAGGGGCTTGGCGGTGAAGAATAGTACCAGGGCCATGAAGATATCTAGGAGATAAGGCTTGATGATGAGGTACGAAAAATAAAGGACCAGCAGAGTGATGACGCCGAAAAAGAGCCGGGCGAAGCGGGTGGGAAAGCCTTCCCGGAACTCCGGGGGAGGACAGGGCAGGCAAGGCTCCGCCGGGGGGGGCGTTGCTGTCTCTGACCGTGGTTCGGTTTTGGGTTCTGGTTCTTCCATGGCTAGCCAACCACAAGCGGATTCACCAGGCAATATACGGCAAAAAAGGCGGTTTGGGAAGGTGAAAAGGATGGGAAACCATACCTCTCATGGGGTAATTTATGGTAAAATCGAGACATTTCAGCTCCGGGGGAGCATTATAGGCGGGTGCATGGCGCGCACCCAACGGGTTTCTGCCTTTCTGGGAGTGGCGGGAGGCGTCGGCGGGAGGCTAGGGGAAGGGCTGGTTTCCGGGCCTCTCTTTATATCTCTGGTTGAGGAGCACAGCCGTGCGGATCGGCCCGGAGGGGTTTTTTCACCTGACCTATTGCACCAAAATCCATCCCGGCCGCGGCTGGGAGGAATTGTTCAGCAATTTGCGGCGTTACGTCCCGGCCCTGAAGGCCCGGCTGGAGCCGTCCCGGTCCTTCGGCCTCGGCCTGCGCCTGTCCGCATCGGAGAGCCGCGAACTGCTGGCCGGGAACCATCTCTCCGAGTTTCAGGACTTCCTGGCCGCCCACGATCTCTACGTCTTTACCCTCAACGGCTTTCCCTACGGCGATCTGACCGGCCCGGTGGTTAAATCCCGAATTTTTGCCCCGGATTGGCGGGAGCCGGACCGGGTCCGCTATACCCAGGACCTCATCGAGATCCTCCGGCGGCTGCTGCCCCCGGGCGCGGAAGGGTCCATCTCCACCATCCCGTTATCCTATAAAGCCTGGATCGCGGCCGGCGACCGGGAAGCCCGGGTCCTCATGGTTCGGAACCTGGTGCAGGTGACCGCCGAACTGGCCCGGATCAAGGCCGCGGAAGGGAAGCTCATCCACCTGGACCTGGAGCCGGAACCGGACGGCCTCCTGGAGGTGAGCCGGGAGGTGGCGGATTTTTTCCAGGACTGGCTTTTGGAAGTGGGGGCACCCATCCTGGCGGAAACCGCCGGAATCGGCCTCGCGGCCGCGTCCCAATGGCTCATGGAGCATATCGGGGTTTGCCTGGACACCTGCCATCTGGCGGTGGAGTACGAAGAACCGCTGGCGGCCCTGGGGAGACTGGCGGCCGCGGGCATCCGGGTGGGCAAGGTCCAGATCACCGCGGGCCTCAAGGTGGCGCTGCCCGGGGAGGCGGAGGCGCGGGCGGCCCTGGCCCGGCAATTGACGCCCTTTACCTGCTCTCCCTACCTGCACCAGGTCATCGGGCGCGACGTGGACGGCGGCCGGGTGCAGTTTCCCGACCTGGCCCCTGCCCTGCCGCACCTTTCCGAAGGCCCCGCCCGCCACTGGCGCATCCATTACCACATGCCCCTGTTCGTGGAAAATTATCAGGGTCTGGAGTCCACCCACGCTGATACCCGGGCGGTCCTGGCCTTGCTCAAAGAGCGGCGGTTCAGCCGCCACCTGGAGATCGAGACTTATACCTGGGAGTGGCTGCCCCCGGACCTCAAACTGGACCTGCTGGACTCCCTGTACCGGGAGTACCTCTGGGTCCTTAAAGCCATGGAAATCACTGCATAAGCAGAAAGGGGCTCCGGCCTTAGCCGTAACCCCTTGATTTTTCGTGGTAGGCGGTACTGGATTTGAACCAGTGACTTCCACCGTGTGAGTGTGAAGGGAGTCTCTGAGAAGATTTATCACCAAACACTAACCTATAAAAACCTATAGAAAAATCGGCTATCAGATTTATCTTGATAGCCGGTTTTTTTTCTTGTTTTGGGGTATTATGGTCACAAAATGGTCACAGATTTTAGGGCGTGAGATTCATAATAGAAAAGGGCCTCAGGGCCATGATCGATTTTGCCGCGCAAGAGATTTCCCAGGATCTGTTTCCTCGGAACCATCAGGCCGGCTACAGGGGGAGGAACAATGCAAGAAGAATTAACCGCCTGCCGTATAGATGATGAGGAGGTATTGGCAATTCACCATGCTAAATTGAGGGAAATTACAAGAGCCTTGAATGATCTCTTTATAATAGGGAGATCCACGAGTTTATATAGTCAATCTTCCACCGATATGGATTACAAGGACTTTGAAAAATTGATCGGAGATACTCATGAGTTTTCTCAAGGCAATACCCAATCAGTATTTAATAAAATAGATTCCGTATTGCGGGAGCAGACCTCTGATGAAACTGTTTTTGTAGGTTTAAAAATGTTTAATGAAGACCAGAAGACCAAAATTATTAAATTACTTTTATCTCTCGATTATACTCCTCCGCAGGATTGGAGAGAAATTGTCAATCATTTAGTATTTTTACGATTCTACTATAGTGCTGATTTTGAATATTATCACCCAGTTATTGAAGCTTATTTTGATGTTTCTCTATGTAAATTAATGGCGGTAATAGGTAGCTTATCTGTTATTATGAAATTAGATGTTAATGAAATAAAACGAGTCAAGAAATTGAGGGAGAGTTTAAAAAAACAGATGGATGATAGGATGACTTGCGTAAGCCAAATATTTAATACTGACATAGTTAGACCTGGGATGAAAATGCATACAGTTGCAATTGCAATAAGAAAAGAGTTTATTGAGCGTCAAAAGCGAGGAATTATTAACAATGTTGTTAAGCCACCCAGCGTTAGTAGTATTAAAGAATATATTAAACAAGATGACATCTTAATGACACATTTTAGGAAGGAAGGCAAATTCTGGATTATCAAAACATAATGTTTCAATAACCAATTTAATTTTTTTTATCGAAACATTATCTTTTGATAAAGAGGCCTTAATCTTACCCTTTATTTCTTTTTTTTACCGATGGATATTGTTTGGCAGAGCATATTGCTCTGCCTTTTTTTATGTCTCACCTAAGGAGATCGCTATGGATCGGCAAGAATTATTGAAGGTTGAGGAATTGGCTAAAGAGTTGAAGGTCCCACCCTCCTGGGTCTATGGAGAAACCCGAAAGACCGGGCCAGGGTCGATTCCCAGGTTACGGGTTGGCAAATACCTCAGATTTTCTTTATTGGAAGTGCTTTGCTGGTTAAAAGAAAAGCAGGCCCGGGAGGTGTGACATGAGGTTAACTCCCCATCATGACGATCACAAAGACCTGGAAGCTGGAGATACTTACCTTGGCAACCCGGCCCCGGAGGGAGGCCCCGTGAACTCTCAGGCCCTACAGAGGGGAGGTTATTCCAGATACGCTTCATAGTTAGCGATAGAGGGGAACAAACCCAGGGGACCGGGTGCGGAGATTAGAGGAGGGGCCAGTGAGCGACCAGGGGCAGCGAAAAACCATGACGGCCGACGACATCTGCGGACAGAACGACGTCCGCAGAGCCGACCAGAAACCGGCCGTCGAGAAGCCCCAAATCCAGTACGACCCGCTGCATGCATCAAGAGAACTCCAGTTCCTCAATATCGACAACTCGGACTTGTTTCATACGCTACGCCGCTCCATGGCCACGAAAAATTTCTCTGTCCCTGATGGGGATCGTTGGCCGGAAGCTGATCTGAATAATCATACTCATCTCAAGGCCATCGCCCAATTAAAGCCAGACCCGACAGAGGTGGAGCCTTTTCTGCACGATCCTGGGATCTCTGAATGGCAGGAACGTACTACTGAATATGTTCGCCGAATGGATGATCTGACCGCGGATGTGCTGGACATCATCTCGGCGACATGGTTGAAGGATGCTTCTCATCCGGAGTCCATGGTGCTCGTGACCGCCGATGACTTTTTGCGGCACCGGGGGATAAACCCCAAAAAAGGCGGGACTGGTCGACGCGGAGGGTATCATAACCATCTGCGCCAAGAGATAGCCAGGCATATTGACATACTGCAGAACACCTGGATACGGGTTTTTGAGCGGGAAGTTACGGTCGCATCTGAGGGGAAGCGGGGCACTGAACGAAGGCGGATCAAGTGGGCTGGAGATTCCCGCGCCATCATCGTCTCCAGCCGGGTTGGTCCAGTTACCCCCTCAGGTGACATTGAGCCACGGGCATGGAAGATTCGCCCGGGTGATGTTTTTGCCCAGTTCCTTATTGGTCCCGGGAGGCAGACGGCATTGATCTCCCAAATGGCCCTCCATTACGACCCCTATCGTCAGTATTGGGAAAAGCGAATAACGCGCTTCTTGGCCTATCTGTGGCGCATTAGGGGGGGCAGGAATGACTACTTGGCCCCGATTTCAGTGGAAGCATTACTCCAGGGGGCCGGTCTGCGGGTCAGCAAACGGAATCCCAAGAAGAGCCGGGATCGTATGGAAAAAGGACTCGATCAACTGTGTCAGGATGGCGTGATCAGATCCTGGCGCTATGTACCGCAGGTAAACGAGAAGCCAGCAAGTCGAAAGGGATGGTCGAAGGCATGGGTATCGTGGAAGGTTCAAATCGAGCCGCCCCAGGAGATCGTGGAGTATTACAGCAAGATGAATCATACCTTGTCGGGCAAAAAGGCGTTGCCGGCAGCTGGAAAATGAAGAAGGGGAATCATGAGAGAGAAGTCGGCATTATCCTGTGCGAATGTCGGCACTATCTGGTGCGAATGTCGGCATCATCCGGTGCGAACGGCTTTTATAAATGGTTTATTTTACGGCAATTTTAGAGAAATGTTTTCCTTAACTAGTTCTCATCCAGAAAGTCGTGATTTCATGTTGGTGTTTTAGCGTCGGCGGGCCATTTCTAGCCGGCGCTCAGGTTAATCAAAATCTATGAGAGCGAATTTGCCGGTTAGC
>JALNYP010000010.1 GCA_023229795.1 Syntrophobacterales bacterium | reverse complement strand
AAGGCAAGGGTCCTTAGTGAGAAAATAGATTTTATTTGCCCTCGTTTTTTTTCTTGACAAGCCTGAATAGATATAATTTAATCTGTGCACAAATGGCTGTTAATGCATAAATGGCACAAGCCAGAGAGGAGTTGACGGATGATCATTATTCATGTCCTCACCTTGGCTCAAGAGATCGGTGTTCATCGCAACACCATCCGTAACTGGGTGAAAACCGGCCGCATCGAAGCCCGTCCCGGGCCCGGCAAAGGCCTTCTGTTCACCCCGGATGCGTTCGAACGCCTCTGCCAGGAATTTCACTTGGACCCTGAGCGCCTTGCCATTGCCAGGAGTTGCCAACTGGCACCCGCTCCCCTGACCGCGACCCCGGAATCTCTCATCGCCAACCCACCCGTCGACCGCCCCGGCAAAATCGTCGGGTCGGTCATGGTGGTAGGCGGCGGCATCGCCGGTATTCAGGCGGCCCTGGACCTGGCCGATTCGGGCTATTACGTCCACCTGGTAGAAAAAAGCCCCGGCATCGGCGGCAAGATGAGCCAGTTGGACAAGACCTACCCCACCAACGACTGCGCCATGTGAATTATCTCGCCCAAGCTGGTTGAGTGCGGTCGGCACTTAAACATCGAGCTTCTCACTCTTTCCGAAGTAACCAAGATTTCAGGCAAACCCGGCAACTTCACCGTCACGGTCACCCAAGAGCCGCGCTATGTCGATATGGACAAGTGCATCGCCTGCGGCGTCTGCGCCCAGAAATGCCCCAAAAAGGTCGACGACGACTATAACGCCGGCATCGGCAAACGCAAGGCCATTTACCTGAAATACAGCCAGACGGTGCCCCTGAAGTACGCCATCGACCCGGAAAACTGCCTCTACCTGGCCAAGGGCAAGTGCCAAGCCTGCGTCAAGTTCTGCCCCACCGGGGCCATCAACTTCAATGACCGGGAAGAAGTGGTGACCCGCAGCGTGGGCGCGGTGATCCTGGCCCCGGGCTACCGGGCCTTTGACCCCTCGGGCCTCGGGCCCTACGGCTACGGCACTATTGCCGACGTGGTCACCGGCCTCGAATACGAGCGCCTCTTGTCCGCGGGCGGACCCAACCAGGGGCACTTGCTGAGGCCCTCGGATCGCAAAGAGCCCAAAAAGATCGCCTGGATCCAGTGCGTCGGCTCCCGCAGCACCCATAACTGCGCCAACGGCTACTGCTCGACGGTGTGCTGCATGTACGCGGTGAAGCAGGCCATCGTCACCGCGGAACACGTCCAGGGCGACGACGTGGGTCAGACCATCTTTTACATGGACCTCAGGAGCCACAACAAGGAATTCGAGCGCTATTTCGAGGACGCCAAGAGCAAAGGCGTGCGCTTCATCCGGTCCCGGCCGCATACCATCCTGCCGGGGAAGAATAATATCGGGGTGAAACTGGCCTATGTCACCGAAGACGGCGGCCGCCGGGAAGAAGCCTTCGATCTGGCGGTGCTCTCGGTGGGTCTGGAGGCCCCGGCGGACGCGGCGGCCATGGCCGAAAAATTCGGTATCGACCTGGACCGCTACCGGTTCGCCCGGACCAGCAGCTTTACGCCGGTGGCGACCAACCGGGAGGGCATTTACGTCTGCGGCGCCTTCCAGGCCCCCAAGGCCATTCCCCGGTCGGTCACCGATGCCTCCGCCGCGGCTGCGGCCGCGGCCACGGCCCTGCTGGAGGGCCGGGGCACTTTGACCAAAGAGAAGACCTATCCGCCGGAGCGGGAAATCCAGGGGGAGGAACTGCGTATCGGGGTGTTCGTGTGCTCCTGCGGCATCAACATTGCCGGGGTGGTGGACGTCAAGGACCTGGCGGAGTACGCCCGGAGCCTGCCCCACGTGGCCTTCGTGGAGAACAACCTGTTTACCTGCTCCACCGACACCCAGGTGCTCATCGCCGGGAAAATCAAGGAACTCGGCCTCAACCGCATCGTCATCGCGGCCTGCACCCCCCGGACCCATGAGCCCCTGTTCCAGGACACGCTCCGGGAGGCGGGGCTGAACGCCTATCTTTTGGAGATGGCCAACATCCGCAACCAGAATTCCTGGGTGCATCAGAAGGACCCCGCCTTTGCCACCCGCAAAGCCAAGGACCAGTTGCGCATGGCGGTGGCCAAGGCGGCCGAGGACTACCCCCTGGAGCAGATGTCGGTGCCGGTGGTCCAGAAGGCGCTGGTCATCGGCGGGGGCGTGGCCGGCCTGACCGCGGCCCTGGAGTTGGCCGACCAGGGGTATCCCACCATGCTGATGGAGAAGAGCGACAAGCTGGGGGGCAACGCCTGGCACCTGACCAAGACCTGGAAATGTGAAGAAGTGCGGCCCTGGCTGAGCGGCCTGATCGCCCGGGTGGAGAACCATCCCCGCGTCCAGGTACGTAAAAACGCCACTCTGAAGACGGTCACAGGGTCGGTGGGGAATTTTGCCGGCGACCTGGACGTTGGCGGCCGCACCGAAAACCTCACTTTCGGCATCGCGGTGCTGGCCACCGGCGGCAAGGAGTATCAGCCCCAGGAATATCTCTACGGCGCCGACCACCGGGTCATGACCCATCAGCAGTTCGACGCCGAGCTGCGGGAGCGGGCCGCCGCGGTCAAAAAGGCCGGCAGCGCGGTGTTCATCCAGTGCGTGGGCTCCCGGGAACCCGGCCGCATGTACTGCAGCCGGGTGTGTTGCACCCATTCGGTGCAGAGCGCCATGCGCCTCAAGGAACTAAACCCCGGGATGAAGGTCTTCGTCCTGTACCGGGATATGCGCACCTACGGCCAGCGGGAAGACCTCTATACCCGGGCCCGGGAACTGGGCGTGATCTTCATTCGCTACGACCTGGAGTCCAAACCCCGGGTCTTTCAGGCAGGCAAGGACCTCAAGGTGGAGGTGGTCGATCCCATCCTGGCGCGGCCGGTGACGCTGGCCGCAGACTACCTGGTGCTGGCCGCGGCCATCGTGCCCCACGAGCAGCAAGACTTGCAGGAGTTGTTCAAGTGCAGCGTCAACGCCGACGGCTTCTTCAACGAGGCCCATCCCAAGCTGCGGCCGGTGGACCTGACCGTGGACGGCCTGTTCGCCGCGGGCCTCTGTCACCATCCCAAGCCCCTGGATGAGGCCGTGTCCCAGGCCCAGGCCGCGGTGGCCCGGGCCGGGGTCATCCTGGCGAAAGACGAGATGCAGTTGGACGCCATCAAGTCCCAGGCCACCGCGGCCTGCGACGGCTGCGCCCTGTGCCTGGACGTTTGCCCCTACCGGGCCATCCAACTGGAGGAATACCGCGACAACGGCCTGGCCCATAAGCGGATTATCACCGATAAGGCGCTGTGCAAGGGCTGCGGGCTGTGCGAGGCCACCTGTCCCAAGGAAGGCGTCACGGTACACGGGTTTACTATGGGGCAGCTTAAGGCCCAGGTGGACGCGGTGATCGAGGCTTTATAGGGTCTCGGGCGGCTTACCGCCCGTTAATCAATCTCCTCCCATCGGAGCCCTGAGCTTCGGGGATTCGATGCAAGGGAAAAAGGAACTCAACGTGGATATGATCGGCACATTCGGCTTCGGCAACGCCAGTCCCTTAGTATCTCTGGTGTTGATGATCGGGTTAATCTTTGTGGCCCGGGGTCTGACCCCGCCGGTGAAGAAGGATAAAAATCAATAGGATAGTAGGGGCGGACCTGCGGGTCCGCCCTCATTGAGGGGGCACACATAGGTGCCCCCCTACAAGCGAAGACATAAAGCGAATGGAGAGCAGGCCCATGTCGGAAAATTTTGAACCGGTAATTCTCGGGTTTCTCTGCAACTGGTGCGCCTATGCCGGAGCCGATCTGGCGGGCGTGTCCCGGTTGCAATACCCGCCGAATATGCGGGTGGTCCGGGTGAATTGCTCCGGGATGGTCCACCCCGGCCTGGTGGTGCACGCCCTGACCAGGGGCGTCGACGGCGTCCTGGTGATGGGGTGACACCTGGGCGACTGTCATTACCTGGAAGGTAATCACAAAGCTCGGGCCCGGGGCCAGGCCACCCAGGTAGTCCTGGAGAGCCTGGGAATCGATCCGGAACGGTACGCGGTGGAATGGGTCTCTTCCGCGGAGGCCCCCCGGTTCGCGGAAATCGTCACCAAGTTTACCAATAAAATCAAAGAACTGGGCCCCAACCCTCAGCGCCACGCCCAGGCAAGCGCCGCGTGAGGGAGGCAGCCATGAAGACCTTTTTCAATCTCATCCAGGAAGTCCAGAAACCCGGCCTCTGTCATCACTGCGGCGGCTGCGTCACCTTCTGCACCGCCATCAACTACGGCGCCCTGGAGTTGGGCGAAGACGGCAAGCCGCGCTACCGGGACATCGAAAAGTGCATCGAGTGCGGCCTGTGCTACTCCATCTGCCCGGAAATCGGCGAGTTGGACGAAGAGACCAAGCGCCAGGTGGCCTGGAGCGCCCCCATGGGCCGGATCCTGGGGGCCACGGTGGCCCGGGCGGTGGACCCCGAGGTCCGCTCCCGGGGCACGGACGGCGGGGTGGTCACTGCGCTGCTGCTGCATCTCTTTGACCTGGGACGCATTGACGGGGCCATTGTCACCCGCCAGGTGGGGCCGTTTCAACGGCAGCCCTGGCTGGCCACCAGCCGGGAGGAGATCCTGGACGCCGCGGGCTTCCACTTCGAGACCTCCCACGGCATGAGCCTCTTCTCCGAGGCCTATTCCACCTACTCCCCCTCCATCGTCGAGTTGGAGGACGTAGCCCGGCAGCACCTCAACCGGGTGGCCTTCGTGGGCACCCCCTGCCAGATCAACTCGCTAAGGCGCATGGAGGTCCTGGGGATCGTGCCGTCGGGCACCATCAAGTTTCACCTGGGCCTGTTCTGCACCGGCAATTTTCATTTCGGCCCGGAACAGCGCCGCCGGCTGGAGCAACTCGGCGGGTTTGCGTGGGATCAGGTGCGCAAGGTCAACGTCAAAGAGGAGTTGCTGATCCACCTGACGGATGGCGAGGTGCGCCGGATTCCCCTGGATCAGCTCGAGTTCATGAAGCGGTACGCCTGCCATTACTGCGATGACTACGCCGCGGAGTTCGCCGACCTGTCCTTCGGCGGCATCGGGGCGCCGGAAGGCTGGACCACGGTGATCGTCCGGTCGCCCCTGGGCCGGGCCATCCTGGCCGATGCCAAGGGCGCGGACCTGGAGTCTTTCAATTACCAGGACAACCCCCATTTCGCCTCCCAGGCCCTGGAAACCGTCCTGGAATGGTCCGAAAAGAAGAAGCACCGGGCCCGGGATAAACATAAAGAACTGGAAGTAAACGTCCAGGTGAAAGGATAGGAGGCAGCCGTGGCCGTCAAAGTAGCTTCAGAATGGCTTAATTCCTGCTCAGGATGCGAAATCGCCATCCTGAACCTGGGGGAGACGCTGCTCTCGGTCTTGCCCCACCTGGATTTCGTCCACATCCCGGTGCTCATGGACCACAAGTACTTTGGGCAGACCGGCGCGGGCGACGTGCATCACCTGGAGATCCCCGAGGCCGTGGTTGGCCTGGTCAGCGGCGGCATCCGCAACCAGGAGCATTTGGAGGTAGCCCAGGCCATGCGCCAAAGCTGCCAGGTGCTCATCGCTTTAGGGACCTGCGCCACCCACGGCGGCATCCCGTCGCTGATCAACCAGTTCGGCAATGAAGCCCTGCTGGACCGCTATTACCATACCGAGACTACCGACGCCGGGGCCGAGGCGCCCGGGGATTCGCTGCCGCCTCTCCTGGACCACTGCTACGCCCTGGACGAAAAGGTCAAGGTGGACCTCTATCTGCCCGGCTGCCCGCCGCACCCGGACCAGATCGCCGAGGCCATCACCGCGCTGCTGGAGGGCCGCGCCCCGGTGCTGCCCACCAAGAGCGTCTGCGATACCTGCCCCACCATCCGGCACGGCAAGGGGAAAGTCCCGGTGCTGCGGCGCTTCACCCAGAACGCCGATTACCAGCCCGGCCAACCCTTGAGCGAAATGCGCTGCCTCTTAGAGCAGGGCTACCTGTGCATGGGGCCGGTGACCCGGGCGGGCTGCGCCGGCAACTGCGGCGAAGGCCCCCGCTGCCTCATCGCCCGGGTGCCCTGCCGGGGCTGCTTCGGACCGGTGCAGCGGGACGGCAACCAACTCCTGGATATGTTCAACGCCCTGGCCAGCAACGATATCGACTTCACCTCGGTCATCGACCCCAGCTCCATGCTGCGGTTCTCCGGGGGCCACGGCCTGTTGCGGGAGGGCTGCAAGAGATAATTTGAGGGGCGGGCCGGGGGAAGGCAATTCCCTCGCCCTTTCCGGTGGCACAGGCTTTCCAGCCTGTGCTGGATTTTCAGCACAGCCTGGAAAGGCTGTGCCACCCGATATTTGGAGAAGTATTATGGAAGCTAAGACAATCAACACCAACGCCGACGCCGCGTTTGTGCACGGCGGCGGCAAGAAGGTCATCAATATTCAGCCCATCACCCGCATCGAGGGGCATGCCCGTATCGCCATTCAGTTGGATGAGGCGGGGAACGTGGCGGACAGCCGCCTCAACGTCATGGCCCTGCGGGGGTTCGAAAAGTTCATCGAAGGGCGGCCCGCGGAGGAGGTGCCCCGCATCGTCAGCCGCATCTGCGGGATCTGTCCCTGGATGCACCACACCGCTTCCAACAAGGCGGTGGACGGCTGCTTCGGGGCTCAGGTGCCGCCTACCGCGCACAAGCTCCGGGAACTGATGCAGGTCATGGCCCAGATCAACGACAAGATCCTGCACTTCTTCTTCCTGGCCGCGCCGGACTTCGTGTTGGGCCCCGGGGCCGACTATTCGGTGCGCAACGTTCTGGGGATCGTGCAGGCCAACCCGGAACTGGCCCGCCGGGTGGTGAAGATGCGCCAGGCCGGCCAGATGATGATCGAGAAGTTCGCGGGCCGGGTTATCCACCCTGTGGTGGTGGTGCCCGGGGGCTTCGCCAAGTCCATGACCGAAGCCGAGCGCCTGGAACTCCTGGAAAAGAGCCGGGAGCAACTGGAGTTCGCCCGCTTCTGCATCGACTTCGCCAAGAAGAATATCTTCTATAACCTGGACGCGGACACCGTGGGCCTGGGGCAGATCACCACCGGCTTTTTGGGCACGGTGAAGCCTGAGGACGGCTCTCTGACCCTGTTCGACGGGGTCCTCAGGCTCATGAAGGCGGACGGCTCTTATCATGACTTCAGCTACGAAGAGTACGCCGATCAATTAGGTGAACACGTGGAGCCCTGGTCCTACTCCAAGTTTCCCTATGCCCGGGGTTGGGGCGAGGGTTTTTCCATGGACCTGGCCGCGCCCAAGGGGATTTACCGGGTCAACACCCTGGCCCGGCTCAACGTCTGCGAGCAGATCAACACGCCGTTGGCCCAGGCCGAGCTGGAGGAATTCCGGGAACGGTTCGGGCGGCCGGCCCAATCCACCATGCTCTACCACTGGGCCCGGCTCATCGAACTGGTGTACGCCTGCGAGCGGGTTATCGAACTGCTGGAAGATCGGGAGATCACCGATACCCAGGTGCGGGGCGAGGTCACGCCGGGCGCCGGCCGGGGCGTGGGGTGCGTGGAGGCCCCCCGGGGCACCCTGATCCACGACTATACCACCGACGCCAACGGGTGCATCAGTAAGGCCAACATCATCGTAGGCACTACCCACAACGTAGCCCCCATGAATATGAGCATCCGCCAGGTGGCGCAAAACGTCATTCAGAAAGGCGTGGTCACCGAGGAGGGCCTGAATAAGGTGGAAATGGCGGTGCGGGCTTACGATCCATGACTGAGCTGCGCCACCCACCGCCTGGACGGCGGCCGCACCGTAGAGATCGAAATTTTTAACGCCCAGGGGGCTTTGCTCACCCGGGCTTAAAGATAATGCTGTTCACTTATAGCGTTTGCCATAAATTCATTCCACTTGCTGATTTTTAAATCCCCCTAAATCCAATGCTGTTCACTTAAGCACTTGTAGGGGCGGGGTCTCCCCGCCCTGGTTTAAAAGTGCCACGGGCTGGGCGGGGAAACCCCGCCCCTACATCCGAATAGAAATCGCCAATGCTTAAGTGAACAGCATTGCCCCTAAATCCCCCTTTTTCAAAGGGGGACTTTTAGAGCAATTGCTTGTAGTTCCCCCCTTTGACAAAGGGGGGTTAGGGGGGATTTTGGTTTTTTGAGCATGTGCCCTAACGGAAAAAACTTTTGGCATTCGCTATAAGCCGGCTTGTGGGGGCGGGGTCTCCCCGCCCCGGTAAAGCGAGCCGATAATGGGGCGAGGGGATCCCGCCCCTACAAAAAGTATATAGAGGGCGGGAGAGACCACCGGCGAGACGCCGGTGGCTACCAACTCCCGCTTTCCCCATCATCTTGCTATTCCCTAACCATGGCGTAACCCGCCTGTTGCCAGCCTTCCACGCCGCCTTTGAGGGCCTTGGCGTTGCGGTAGCCCTTTTGCAGCAATAAAGCGGCCTGACCGGCCGCGCTGGCCTCCTGGGGTCAGGCGCAGTAGAACACGATTTCCCGCTCCGGGGGGAGATTGGGGAGCAGCGACCGGAATTCCGCCAGGGAAATGGCGCCCTCCAGCCGCAGTCGCCTGAATTTGGCGTCATCGTCATAAGCGCAGACCAGAAGGGTTTCTCCGCTTTTCACTTTGGGGAAGATCTCGGCCGGGGTGACGCGCCGCGGTTCGGACATGAGGTTTCTCCTTGGGAGCGATAGTCCCGGCGGGGCAGCCCCGGGATTTCTGGTTAAAAGATAAGCAGGGATGGCCGGAAATCCAGTCACCCGCAAGCGGGGCAGGTGCGCATGGAGTTTTTGGAAAAGGCGCAGGAGTCATGGACCCGGGGAACCAAATTCACTTCCCCCGGCTGGACGGTTCCGGTCTCTACACGAAAAACAGGTGTTGGCAGGAGTCGTGGTCCGCGCACTCATAGCAGCGGCTCTGGTGCCGCTCCTCGGCGCAGACGCGGATAGAGCAATGCTCCATGCCCCCCGACTCCTTGCAGCCACGGCAGGCCGGCCGGCTCTGAAACCACTCCAGGCCCCGGCGGAACTCCAACCAGGGGAAGTCGGCCTCTGCCTGCAGGCATTGGCCCTTCCAGAAGGCCGGCAACTGATCCATAAAATCTTTCACCTTGGCCACGGCTTCCTGGAAGTCGGGGCTGTCTAACTGGCAACGGCCACAGAGACCGCAATAACCCTCTTTCATCGTTGTTTCTCCTGGTCGATCCGGCCCGCGGCGGCGGTCATCGTTTCAAGTATCGGCAGTGCCTCCAGGTCCCTTAGAGAACCCTGCCTGAGCTGGGGTGTTAGGGATTGCCAGCCGCGGCGGCGGTTAATTCCGAGGTGCAGTGCGGGCACCGGGTAGCCTTGAGGGGAATCACCGACAGGCAATGGGGACACTCCCTGGTATCGGGCGCGGCCGGAGCAACCTGTTGCCGCTGCAGCCGGTTGAGGCCCCGGATCACCAGGAAGACCGCAAAAGCCACAATGACAAAGCTGACTATGGTATTAATGAACACGCCCAGGTTGAGAGTAACCGCACCCGCGGCCTGGGCCGCGGCCAGAGAGGCATAGGGCCCCGCGGTTTTGCCAGCCTTCAGGATAATGAACAGGTTGGTAAAATCCACGTTTCCCAGCAGCAGGCCGATGGGCGGCATGAGCACATCGGCGACCAGGGATTTGACCACAGAGCCGAAAGCCGCACCGATAATGATGCCCACGGCCATGTCCACGACGCTGCCCCGCATGGCAAATTCTTTGAAGTCTTTTAGCATTCTTAAGCCCTCTTTTTACGAAGATAATGTCAACAAAAAAATGTGCAAGAGACCCTTGTATTTCTCCTAAGAGTAATTATTCCTAAGGAGGAATGATTTAGTTTGATCGATCTGCCGCCGGCAGTGCGGCGGCCAATCAAGCGAGGATTCCGGATAGATGCCGGGAGGCCTCGAGACCATAAGGCGAAGGGAGGTTGTTATGGGCAGTTGCAGTTGTGGTTGCCAGCGAAAGCCTGAAAAACCGGAGGCCCCCGCGGGCGAGCAGAAGAGCTATATCTGTTATCAATGCGACACCTTCAAGGAGGCCCCGGCGCGGGCGCCGGCGCCGGAATGTTGCGGCAAGAAAATGCGGGAGATGGAATAAATCAGGCCGGGTTAACCGGCTTCAGCGCGATATCGCCGGAGGGGATAGACCTACGAGGCCCTATCCCCTTTCCAGCACCCGCAGCGGCAGGTTGGCGCGGCTGCCGCGGGGGTTAACGATCAGGCTGACCTGGGAAGGCTGGCCGCACCGCACCATGGGAAAGGAGAGCGGAATGTCCAAACCTGAAGAGATGTGGCAGTGCCAAATGACGAACTGCGGTTACATTTATGATCCGGCCCATGGGGATAAGAAGGGCAAGATCCCCAAAGGCACCCGCTTCGAAGACCTGCCGGAGGACTGGAAATGTCCGTGCTGCGGGGCCAGCAAGGCCATGTTTAAACCGTTGGCCGGCCCGGGTTCGGTAGCGGCCCAAGCGGTCAAGTGCGACAAGTGACCGCCGGATTAACCGAATTGATCGGCCCACGGGCCGCTTATCCCAGGTGGCGCTCATAGAGGTAAGAAAAGCCTTGCCCGGAGGGGCGCACCTGCGTGTGCGCCCTAAATTGAGGGCGGACACCTAGGTCCGCCCCTACGTTTATGAGCACCTTGTATTAAAGGAGGCCAAAAGCCATGACCGCAACCGATTTGAAAGCCTATTGGAAGTGCACCAAGTGCGGCTTCACCCTGACGACACCCAAGCCCCCCAAGGTTTGCCCCCAGTGCCGGGAGGCCTGCGAATTCAAAGATGTGAGCTGTTATCTGCCGGATTGCGGCGGGAACGGCAACATGGACCCGCGCCTGTAGGCGGGCGGGACGCCCGGCGTTGACGGCGGCGCCAGGCACTGGAGGAGCGGGGCACGCCCCGCCCCTCCCGGTTCGGAAGCAGTGCTCCTTTAGAGGAGCGGCTTGATCATTTTCTCGAAGTCCTCTTTGCTCCGGGCACCCAGGACTTTGTGGGCAATGTTCCCCTGTTTGTCAATGATGAAGGTCATGGGCACCAGCTCGATGCCGCCGTAGGCCTTGCTGACCGCATCACTGCCGATGAGCACCGGGTACTTGAGACCCAACTGGCTGACGATCTGTTTGAGCTGCTCGGGGGTGGAGGCCAGGCCGATTCCCAGGGTCTCGAAGCCCTGGCTCTTGAGTGCCTGGTCGATTTGATTCAGGTGCGGCATCTCCTCCCGGCAGGGACCGCAAAAAAAGGTGAAGAAGTTGACCAATACCACCTTGCCCTTGAACTGGCTGAGGCTGTAATCTTTGCCGTCGGTAACATTTTTCAAAGTAAAGTCCGCGGCGCTGCCGCCCGCGGCCCATCCCGAGGCGGCCACGGCCAGGCAGAGCAGCGCCGCCAGCAGCACCGTCCAGAACCCGGCCGGACCTACCATGGTCTTGATCTTCATGCACATCTCCTTGGATCGGAATGATCGTGAGTATACTCGATAATATATATCTGAAAAATTTTGGCGCAACCAGGCCTCCGGGCCGGCGGCTCCCTGCTTTGAGACCGGCGCGGCGGGGCAAACGCGGATTTTCGGCGTGGGGTGGGATTAAGGGTGACACAGAACTTTCCCGGCCATAGCGAAATTTCTTGATTTTCTTGGCAACTTGGGTTAAAAAGTTAACGTTCAGGCATAAAGCGACTAAGATCAGACAACAAGGAGTTCGGTCCAAGAGTAACCGGTCTAAATCAAAGATAAAACAGGGTAAAGGAGGCAAACCTGCCCGAGTTCCCGCCAGTCTCGGGAAGGCAGCCTGGTCTGAAATTTAATCAACCCAGCACCTACTTCAGCAGTCCTCTTTTCTCTTTTTGCCTTTACCCAAGCCTCCCTGGGCTCCGGAAACACTTGGTATTCATGGATTTATGGCAGCCAGCGCCCCCTTGAGCTCTCTCATATTGCCTCACCTCAGCCAATTGACGCCATACCAGGCCGGCAAACCTCTGGAAGAACTGGAACGAGAACTGGGACTCACCGATGCCATCAAGCTGGCATCCAATGAAAATCCCCTGGGTCCCTCGCCTCTGGCCCTGGCCGCCATCCGGGACGGCATAGAGAACCTACATCGCTACCCGGATAGCCACGCCTTTTATCTGAAAGCGGACCTGGCCCGGCATTTGGGTCTGGTCCCCGAGCAGTTGATCCTGGGAAACGGCTCCGACGAGGTGCTGGACATGCTGGTCCGGGCCCTGGTGCCGCCAGGGGGCGAGGTAGTGAGCACCACCCACACCTTCTTGATGTATGACCTTCTGACCCAGGCCGTGGGCGGGGTTTTCCGCGCCGTACCTTTGAACGAGATGCGGGTGGACCTGGAGGCCGTGGCCCGGGCGGTCACGCCCCGGACCCGGCTGATCCTCCTGAACAATCCCAATAACCCCACCGGCACGGCGTTTTCGCGCCGGGAGTGGGAGACCTTTCTGGCGACGGTCCCCGCCACCGTTACGGTGGTGTTGGACGAAGCCTACATCGATTTTGCCGACGACCCCGAGGTGCCTTCCTGCCTGGACTATCTGGCGGAAGACCGCGCCCTGGTGGGTCTGCGCACCTTTTCCAAGGTCTATGGACTGGCCGGCCTGCGGATCGGCTACGGCTTCGGCCCCTCTGAGCTGATGGACTACCTCAACCGCCTGCGGATGCCGTTCAACGTCAACCGCCTGGCCCAGGCCGCGGCCCGGGCGGCGCTTCAGGATACCGAGTTTGTGGCCCGGACCAAAGAAGTGGTGCTGGCGGGCAAGGACCTGGTCGGCCGCGAACTGACGCGGCTCGGCCTGGACTTTGTGCCCAGCCAGACCAACTTCATCCTCATCCGGATGCCGCGGCCGGGACGGGAAGTCTATCAGGCGATGTTGCGGGAAGGGGTCATCATCCGGGCGATGGACGAGTATGATTTTCCCGATTATATCCGGGTCAATATGGGGCGGCCGGAGGACAACCGGCGGTTTCTGACGGCGTTGGAGAAGGTGTTGGGGTCGGCAAACTGAGTGGGCCCCCGGGAAATCATTACCATCGACGGTCCGGCTGGGGCCGGCAAGAGCACGGTGGGCCGGCTTCTGGCCCAATCCTTGGGTTATCTCTATCTGGACAGCGGGGCCTTCTATCGGGCCGTGGCCTGGCAGGCCCGGCGCCTGGGAGTGTCCCTGGACGATCCTGAGCCCCTGCAGGCTTTCCTGAAGGGCTTTGCGCCTGAGGTGACTGCGGATGACCGGGGCTTCCACCTGGTGATCGACGGCGCCGAAGTGACCGAGGAAATCCGGTCCGCGGCCGCAGGCCGGGACGCCTCCCGGGTGGCGGTGCAGCCGTTGGTGCGGGAGTGGGTCAAGGAGCACCTGCGCCATTTGGCCAAGAACGGCGGCGTGGTGACTGACGGCCGGGACCAGGGCACTGCGGTCTTTCCCGGGGCGGCGCACAAATTTTACCTGGATGCGTCTTTGGCCACCCGGGCCGAGCGGCGGCGCCAGGACTGGCGCCAGGAGAGTGAGCCGCCGGAGTTGACCGGGATTATGGCGGAGATCGCGGCCCGGGACCTGAGGGACTCAAGCCGGAGCGAGGCGCCATTGCGCGTCCCCGAGGACGCCGTGGTCATCGACACCACCGATTTGAGCATTGATGAAGTGTTAAAGCAATGCCTGGCCAGGATCAGGGGAATTGATTCCGGCAGGTTGGAACTTAAACCTAGTTAACTTGTCTAAGGGGGCTAACATGGACGGTATGGAAAAAACTGAACTGACTAACCACACCAGGCCGGAGGAAGCCGAAGACCGGCCTCAAAACGAAGAGATCGCCAGCGCGGCGCCGGCTGCGGAATCTCCGGGGGAACCCGCCGGGGAGATGCCGGATATGGAGTCGATGAGCGAACTCTACGAAGAAAGCTTGAGGCGCGTCCAGGAAGGGGAAGTGGTCAAGGGCCGCATCGTATCCATCACCAAAGATTACGTCATGGTGGATATCGGCTACAAGTCCGAAGGCCAGATTCCCATCCACGAATTCACCACTCCCGAGGGCGAAGTTACGGCCCAGGTGGGGGATGAGGTGGAAGCCCTGATGGAGAGCCGGGAAGATGAAGAAGGCGCGCTTATGCTCTCCAAGAATAAAGCGTCCAAGATCAAGGTGTGGGAAGAGGTCAGCAACGCCTACCACAACGAAGGCGAAGTGGAAGGCACCGTCGTGGCCAAGGTCAAAGGAGGCCTCTCCGTTGACCTGGGAGGGATCGTCGCCTTTCTCCCCGGCTCCCAGGTAGATCTGGCGCCCATGCGCCATACCGACCATCTCATCGGCCAGCGCTTTATGTTCAAGGTCCTGAAGTTCAACCGCAAACGGCGCAACGTGGTCCTGTCCCGGCGAGTCATCCTGGAAAAGGTCAAAAACGAAGCCAAAACCACTTTGCTGTCCACCCTGGAAGAAGGCAAGATCGTGGAGGGCGTGGTCAAGAATATCACCGACTACGGGATTTTCGTCGATCTGGGCGGCCTGGACGGGCTGCTCCACATCACCGATCTCTCCTATGGCCGGGTGCGCCACCCCGCGGACCTCTTCAAGGTGGGCGACACCATCATGGTCAAGGTGTTGAGCTTTGATGCGGAGAAAGAGCGCATCTCCCTGGGGCTGAAGCAACTGACGCCGGACCCGTGGAGCGTGGTGGAGGAGAAATTCCCTCTGGGCGGCCGGGTGACCGGCAAGGTGGTCAGCCTCACCGATTACGGGGCCTTCGTGGAGTTGGAGCCGGGCGTGGAAGGACTCATCCATATCTCGGAGATGTCCTGGACCAGGAAAGTGCGCCATCCTTCCCAGGTGCTGAGCGTCGGCGACGTGGTGGAAGCCACCGTCCTGGAGCTGGAGCCCACCCGCAAGCGCATCTCCCTGAGCTTAAAGCAGGTGGAGCCCAATCCCTGGGAGGTCATCGGGGAGAAATACCCGGTGGGCTCGGTGATTGAGGGCAAGATCAAGAACATCACCGACTTCGGCATCTTCATCGGCATCGACGAAGGCATCGACGGCCTGGTGCACATCTCGGATATCTCCTGGACCAAGCGCTTCAAGCACCCCTCGGAGCTGTTCAAGAAGGGCCAGGTGATCCAGGCCAAAGTCCTGTATATCGACAAGGAAAACGAGCGCTTTTCCCTGAGCATCAAGGACCTGGCGGACAACCCGTGGCAGTCCATCGACCAGCGTTTCCCGGTGGGCTCCATCGTGTCCGGGCCGATCACCAATATCACCGATTTCGGCCTGTTCGTCGAAGTGGAGGAAGGCATCGAAGGCCTGATCCACATCTCGGAGCAGAGCCGGGATAAACAAAAGATGGCGGCCCTCAAGGTGGGGGATGTCATCAAGGCCAAGGTCATCCACAGCTCGCCGACGGAACGGCGCATCGGGTTGAGCATCCGAAAAATGGAGGCCGACGAGGAGCAGTCCCATTACCGGGATTACCTGCACTCCCGCACGGAAGCCACCTCCAATCTGGGGGATATCCTCAGAGAGACCTTGGAAGAAAAACAGGGCAAGAACGGCAACTAAGACGCCATGAAAACGCGGACTTTTGGGACCGGTTGTCTGATTACCGTCCTGGCGGTGCTCTTCTTTCTGGGGCTCTCCGGGGTGGTGCTGGCGCTCCTGGGCAAGGGCAGTCTTTTCGGCCCGGGAGAGAAGGTCGGGGTGGTGGAGATCAAGGGTGTGCTCACCGATTCCCGCACCATCATCAAGCAACTGGACAGCTACCGGGACGATAGCAGCATCAAGGCCATCGTCCTGCGCATCAACTCCCCGGGCGGCGCCGTCGGCCCCGCCCAGGAGATCCTGCGCGAGGTGGAGAAGGTCCGGGCCAAGAAGAAAATCGTGGCGTCCCTGGGGACCGTGGCTGCGTCCGGGGGTTACTATATCGCCTGCGGGGCCGATTCGATCATGGCCAACCGGGGCACCGCCACCGGCAGCATCGGCGTGATCATGCAGTTCACTAACGTGGAGGGCCTGACCAAGAAGATCGGCCTGGATTTCTTCAACCTCAAGGCCGGGCGCTATAAAGACGTAGGCTCGCCCTTTAAGCCCATGACCCCGGAAGACAAGGCCTATCTCCAGGTCCTCATCGACAACATCTACCAGCAGTTCTTAAATGACGTGGCCCGCAACCGCAAACTTCCCCTGGCCAAAGTGCGGGTCCTGGCCGAAGGCAAGATCTACACCGGCGAGGAGGCCAAGCAGGCGGGCCTGGTGGACGAGTTCGGCAACCTGCAAGACGCCATCGACAAGGCCGGCAAATTGGGCGGCATCAAGGGCAAGGTGAAGGCCGTGTATCCCGAAAAAGAAGGCTTTTCCCTGCTGCGCCTGCTCCTGGGCCAGGACACCGAAGACACCCTGAGCCGGCTCAAGGCCCTGCCCTACCCCGAACCGGCGTTTTTGCCGACGTGGTTCAGGTAGGACGATCCGGAGGGGAACTCGTTCGGCGGTCCCCCCACGAAAGGCCACTTCACCAGGGCGGCCATCCCGGCCCCCTGGTAATTTTCGCTCAGTTTGGCCGGTTGGTGCCGTTCTTCTGTGACCACGCGACACGGGTCCCTATCCGAGGACCGGACCACCCCCCCTCTCTCTTACCATTTTACAGTTTCCCCCCAAATGTACCGATTTCTCCATAGTTGAGCTTTAGGCTCGAAGAAAATCGTTATCTCATTGAAATCATACAATTTTATCACAAAATAGTTCACATTTGGTTTTTTTAATTTAAAATCATGTATAGATAAATTTGTTTCTAAACACTCAATGGGTTATGCAAGAAGCGAACCCTCGGGAGCGGGCTTCAAAGAAGGCCTGATAAGACGCCATCAAGGAAGGGGCATGGCAGTTATGGGAACGAGCAGCGTGGCAGCCTGGCAGATGAGCAGGGTCAGACGATGAAAAGCGTGTGCACCCGGTTCCTTATCCTCTTTGGAATACTGGCTGTGCTGAGTTCGGTAGTGGTTTTTTACCAAACCTACGAAGCGAGCCGAAAGCATGCCTATGAACTTATCAGCCAGCAGGCGGCTCTGGCTTTGGAATTCAATCTGGCTATCCGGGACTATGCGGCCAGTAAAATTCGTCCCATCATGGAGAAATTCGTCGGCCGGGATGTATTCCTCCCGGAAACCATGTCCACCTCGTTCATCTCGCGCCACATATTCGAAGAGGTTGAGAAGAAATTCCCCGACTATATCATCCGGTTCTCCTCGGATAACCCCCGCAACCCCATCAACAGGGCCAACCCGGACGAACAGCGGGTGATCGAGTACTTCCGGCAAAATCCTCAGGCCCAACGATTGACCGAGGAGATTCAAATCGACGGCAAGAGCTACCTGGCACACTTCACTGCCAGGTTCATGAAGCCGAGCTGCATGCAATGTCATAGCGACCCGAAAGTTGCGCCCGCCGAGCTGGTTAAGCGGTATGGCCCCACCGCCAGTTTCCACCGGAAGGTAGGGGACGTGGCCGGGCTCGACACCGTGGCAGTCCCCGTGCAAGCGATCAAGGCCTCTTTGGCCTCCGAGATGCGCTCCCGCTCCATCATCCTGGCTACGGTACTGGCTCTCCTGTTCGGTTCCATCTTCTATATTTTCAAGTTCGTCGTGGCGCGGCGCCTGGTTGTCATGGCCAAGCACTTTGACGAGATTGCCGCGCATACCGAAAGTCCCTGGATGACCCCGGTGAAAGTTACGGGCAACGACGAGATCAGCGGGGTGGGGGTCGCCTTCAACAAGCTCGTTGAACAACTGCGTGCTTCGCACGCTTCCCTCGAACAGCGCGTCGAGGATCGCACCGCGGAATTGCGCCAGGCCTACGAACAACTGCATTTAGAACTGATCGAACGCTTGCGGGCTGAAGAGGCCCTGCGGGCTTCTCTCCGTTTCCTGGAAATTGCCCCTCATCAAAAAGATATCGACGCTCTGTTATCAGCCTTCATGTCTGAAATCAAAGCCTACACCGGCTGCGAGGCGATAGGCATCCGGGTGCTCGATGCCGCCGGCGGCATTCCTTATCAAGCCTATTGTGGTTTCAGTCAACAATTCTATGAATTGGAAAGCCCTTTATCCCTGAAAACGGATCAGTGCATGTGTATTAACGTGATTAAAGGCACCTGTGATCCCAGGCTGCCTTTTTATACTCCCGGCGGTTCTTTTTATATGAACGGCACGAGCCGGTTTTTGGCCACCGTTGCGGAAACGGACGAGAGGCGCACCCGCAACATGTGCAACCAGGAAGGCTACGAGTCCGTGGCCCTGATCCCCTTTCGCCATGGCGACCGGATCCTGGGCCTGATTCATGTGGCTGACCGGCAGGAAAACCTGGTGCCCCTGGATAAGGTGGAGATTTTAGAGAAGGCGGCGATGCAATTGGGGACCGCGTTCGTGCGGCTGCAAACCGAGGAAGCCCTGCGGAACAGCGAACAATTTCTCACCGATGTGTTCAATGGCATCCAGGATGGTTTGAGCATCATTGACCCGGAGTTTAACCTCATGCGGGTAAACCCGGCCATAGAGAAATTTGGCTACACCGGCGCCTTGGTGGGCCGCAAGTGTTATGAGGCTTACCATGGGCGCAGCTCTGCGTGTGAGGTCTGTCCGGTGCAGCAAACTCTCCTGACCGGCGAGGCCAGTCGGGAGATTATTACGGAACAGCTGGCCGATAGTTCCGGCCGATTTTTGGAAGTTCATACGTTTCCGCTGAAAAACCATACACCGAATCATGTGAAGGCAGTCATCGCCAATGTGCGCGATATCACCGAGACCAAGCGAGCCGAGGATGCCCTGCGCCGCAGTGAAGCGCGTCTGACCGAGGCCCAGCGTATTGCCCGCCTGGGTAACTGGGAATGGGATATTCGTCAGGATGAGATGTTCTGGACTGATGAGGTTTATCGGATTTTTGGCCTGGCACCCCAAGAGTTGCATCCCAACCAAGAGATTTTCCTGAGCTTCGTTCACCCGGATGACCTGATGGCGGTAAAGCATCGGATTGAAGAGAGCCTGAAATCCGGAAAGTATGGTCCTTATGAATACCGTATTGTGCGGCGCGATGGGTCGATACGGTGGCTGCATGTCCAGGGTGAAACCTCTTATCAAGAAGGCCAGCCTCTCAGGGTGGTGGGCACGGTGCAAGATATAACCGAGAGCAAGCAAGCCCAGGAAGATGGGCTGCGGTTCAATAAATTGGAGTCGCTGGCTATCCTGGCGGGGGGTATTGCCCATGATTTCAACAATATCCTTACCGCGATCATGGGCAACATCAGTCTGTCCATGCTGGATCTCCAGATTAAAGGGCAATCCCGGGAAAGATTGGCCGGGGCGGAACGGGCTTGTCAGCAAGCCCAGAACTTGTCGCAGCAATTGCTCACCTTCTCGAAGGGGGGGGCGCCGATTAAGAAAATCGTCTCAGTAAAAGAAATTGCCCTGGAATCGGCCTCCTTCGCCTGCCGAGGCTCGCGGGTCAATTACCAGGCCAGCCTGCCGGATGATCTCTGGGCGGTGGAAGCAGATCCCGGACAAATCAGCCAGGTCTGCCATAATCTCGTGATCAATGCCATTCAGGCCATGCCGAGCGGCGGGATTATCAGAATTTCCGGAGAGAATCAGGTGGTGGAGGCAGGAAGTGAAATAGTTATGGACGCGGGCCGATATGTCAAAATCTCCATTCACGATGAGGGGATCGGCATCGCGGCGGAGCATCTCTCGAAAATTTTTGACCCCTATTTTACCACCAAACAGAGGGGCAGCGGCCTGGGGCTGGCAACTTCATACGCCATTATCAAGAATCACCACGGCCATATTGCCGTGGAGTCAAACTTAGGTAAGGGCACGACCTTTGAGGTTTATCTTCCCGCCAGCGACCGGAAGGTTTCTCAGCAACCCAAAGACGAAGAGAAGCTGATTGCCGGGAAAGGCAAGGTTTTAGTAATGGATGATGATACCATGGTGCGCGAGGTTCTGGGCAAGATGTTACAGACCATGGGCTATGAGGTGAAGTTAGCCGATGACGGGACGAAAGCCCTAGAATTATACACCCGCGCCCAGGATACGGGAGATCCTTTTGCTACGGTGATCCTTGATCTGACCGTGCCCGGCGGCATGGGCGGTAAAGAAGTCATGTCGAGACTTCTCCAGATCGATCCTCAGGTAAAGGCCATAGTCTCCAGTGGTTATTCCGATGATCCGATCATGGCCAACTATCAGACGTATGGGTTCACTGAGGTCATTGCCAAGCCTTATACGATTGCGGAATTGGATAAAGTATTGAAGAAGGCTTCTAACGGAGATAAAAAGAAAATTTAACGATTTCTAGCGACGTTAAAGGAAAGAGCCAACTGCCCATGAAGGTCATCGCGGTTAACGGCAGCCCCCGGAAGTCCTGGAACACGGCCACCCTGCTGAAAAAGGCTTTGAAAGGCGCGGCCTCCCGGGGGGCCGAGACGGAACTGGTGCATCTCTATGATCTGAAGTTTCGGGGCTGCATCAGTTGTTTTGCCTGCAAAACCAAGGGGGGCAAGAGCTACGGCCGGTGTGCCGTCAAGGATGACCTGAGGCCCATCCTGCAAAAGATTGAGGCCGCGGATGCCCTCATTTTGGGCTCGCCCATCTACTTCGGCACGGTTTCCGGCGAGATGCACTCCTTCCTGGAGCGGTTGCTGTTTCCCTATTTCACCTATACCGACCCGCCGCAGTCGCTTTTCCCCCGGAAGATTCCCACGGCGTTTATTTATACGATGAATGTCACCGCAGAGCTGGCGCAAGAATGGGGTTACCAGCGGCTCTTTGACCATCACCAGAGGTTATTGGAGATGGTCTTTGGATCGGCAGAATTCCTCTGTGGTTACGATACCTATCAGTTTAAGGATTATACCAAGGTGGTGGCGGAGTGCTTTGACCCGGAGCACAAGGCCCAAAGACGCCGGGAGGTCTTTCCCCAGGATGGCGGCCGGGCCCTGGCCCTGGGGGCTCGATTGGCCCTGGAGCAGGGTTAGATAAGCCAGCTTTTCCCTGACCGCCAGTCTGGCGCCCGGACCGCCGCAAAGCCGCGCCAAACCTCATTAAAATCTAATTTGACAATCCTGTTTGACAGTTGTGCAAAAATGCCGTAACGTGGCCACAATATCCCAGGGGAGGTGAGGATGGCAAGGGGACTCTAAGCAGTTAACTAGTTAATATATCAGTTAATTCATATCACTTTTCTTCCTGAACTCCACACCCGAAGCGAGGTAGAACATGGGCATCACCCGAAGGACATTTATTAAGGGTCTGGGAAGCGGGATCACGGCTTTGGGCCTGACGGACGTAATCTTCACGCGTTCCGGCTGGGCCGCGCTGGTGCCTCCCGCCAAGACCAAGGACACCCAGGTTACCACATCCATCTGTCCGTATTGCGGCGTGGGCTGCGGGCTCATCGCCAACACCAGGGGGGGCAAACTCATCAACGTCGAGGGCGACCCCGACCACCCCATCAACGAAGGCTCCCTGTGCAGCAAGGGCCAGGCGGTCTTTGAGGTGGTCACCAGTCCCCGGCGGCTGAAAAAGGTGCGCTACCGCGCCCCAGGTTCCGACCACTGGGAAGAAAAGCCCCTGGACTGGGCCATCCAGACCCTGGCCCAGCGCATCAAGGCCACCCGGGACGCGAGCTTCATCACCAAGTCCCCCACCGGGGTGCCGGTAAACCGCACCGAAGCCCTGGCCTCCATCGGCGGGGCCTCCATCAACAACGAAGAATGTTACCTGATCTCCAAGCTCACCCGGGCCCTGGGCATCGTCTATTTAGAACATCAAGCCCGGCTCTGACACTCCTCCACGGTGGCCTCGTTGGGGCCCACCTTCGGCCGGGGCGCCATGACCAATCACTGGAACGATATCGCCAACAGTGACTGCGTCTTGATCATCGGCTGCAACCCTGCAGAAAATCATCCCATCAGTTTCCGCTGGATCACCAAGGCCATGGACAAAGGCGCCAAGCTCATCGTGGTGGATCCGCGCTTCACCCGCTCGGCGGCCAAGGCCGATCTCTACGTGCGCTTAAGGCCCGGCACCGATATCGCCTTGATGGGCGGCCTGATTAATTATATTCTGCAAAACAACCTCCATCAGAAAGACTACGTTGCCAACTATACCAACGCCGCCTTCCTCGTGAATAAAGACTTTGATTTTCATGACGGCCTCTTTTCCGGTTATGACAAAGGCAAGCGGGCCTACGATCCGGCCACCTGGAGCTACGAGCTAGACGCGGAGAAAAAGCCGGTCACCGATCCTACTCTGAGCAACCCGCGGTGCGTCTTCCAGTTGATGAAGCAATTTTATAGCCGCTACACCCCGGAGATGGTGGAAGCGGTCACCGGGGTGCCCAAGAAGCAGTTCCTGGCGATGGCGGCCACGTTCGCCGCTACCGGGGAACCGGGCAAGGCCGGCACCCTGCTTTATGCCATGGGCGGCACCCAGCACTCCACCGGGGTCCAGATTATCCGCAGCTACACCATCGTGCAGCAGCTCCTGGGCAACATGGGGCTCCCCGGCGGCGGCATCAACGCCCTTCGGGGGGAGAACAACGTCCAGGGTTCCACCGACATGGCGCTGTTATTCAACATCGTCCCGGGGTACATGGCCATTCCCAGCGAAGCCGCACACCCCACCCTGAAGGACTACCTGGACAAGGAGACCCCCAAGGCCAGCTTCTGGATCAACAAACCCAAGTTCTTCGTCAGCCTGCTGAAGGCCTTTTGGGGCGATGCAGCCACCCCGGCGAACAGTTTCGCCTACGATTATCTCCCCAAGATCGGCAAAGGCTACCAGGGCGCGGGCTATTCCTGGATTCCGCTGTTCGAGTCCATGGGCGACGGCGGCATCAAGGGCATGCTGATCTGGGGCATGAACCCCGCGGTGAGTTCCCCCAACCTCAATCAGGCCTACGGCGCCCTGGCCAAGCTGGAGTGGCTGGCGGCCTTCGACCTCTGGGAGACGGACACCGCCCAGTTCTGGAAACGCCCCGGGGCCAAGACCAAGGATATCAAGACCGAGGTCTTCCTGTTCCCCGCTGCGGACTCTCTCGAAAAGGAAGGCAGCGTCAGCAATAGCGGCCGCTGGCTGCAGTGGCGCTACCAGGCGGTGAAGCCTCACGGCGACGCCCAAAGCGACCTGTGGTACGCCAACCGCCTGGGCCTGGAGCTCAAAAAGCTCTATAAGGCCGACCCCAAGGCGGTCTTTCCTGACCCCATCGTCAATCTCAACTGGAACTACGGCGACAACCCCGACGTTCACCTGGTGGCCAAAGAGGTCAACGGCTACACTGTGGCGGACAAGAAGCAGGTCCTCAATTTCCTGGGCCTCAAAGATGACGGCTCCACGGCCTGCGGCTGCTGGATCTACTCGGGATCGTACCCGGGCCCGGACAAGAAGAACAACCTCATGGCCCGCCGGGACAAGAAAGACCCCAGCGGCCTCATGCTCTATCCCACCTGGGCCTGGGCCTGGCCGGTGAACCGCCGCATCATTTACAACCGCGCCTCCCTTGACCCCCAAGGCCAGCCCTGGAGCAAGGACAAGGCCATGTTCCATTGGGACCCGGTAGCCAAGACCTGGAAGAACCTGGATGTGCCCGATTTCAAGTGGATCGATCCCGCCACCAAGGCTCATTTCGGTCCCGAGGAATCGGCTAAGGCGCCCTTTCTCATGCTGCCCGAAGGCAAAAGCCGCCTCTTCGTGCCCGGCGGGCTCTGCAAGGAGGGGCCCTTCCCGGAGCACTACGAGGCCCTGGAGTGCCCCTACGTTAACCCCATGTCGGCCCAGCAGTCCAACCCGGTGATGAAGGTGTGGAAATCGGAAGTTGACCGGGTGGCCCAGATCTGCGATCCCAAATTCCCGGTGATCGCCACCACTTTTCGGGTGACCGAGCACTGGCAGGCCGGAGCTATGACCCGCAACCTCACCTGGCAGGCCGAGATGGTGCCTGAAATGTTCGTCGAAATGAGCCCGTCGCTGGCCAAGGCCAAAGGCGTCAACCCGGGGGATTGGGTCAGGGTGAAGAGCGTCCGGGGCGAGGTTATGGCCCGGGCCAACGTTACTCGCCGGGTGGCTCCGTTCTGCTGCGGCAAGGCCGGTTTTTCCAATACTGTGGAGATGGTGGCCCTGCCCTGGCATTTCGGCTTCGCCGGCCTGATCACCGGCGGCCCCGATGCCCAGCAGAATTATGCCGCCAACCAACTGGCCCCCATGGTGGGGGACGCCAATACCATGATCCCGGAATACAAGGTATTCCTGGTGGATGTGCAAAAGGTCTGAGGTAGGCCACAAGGGAGATTATCATGAGTAAAGCCATGTTGATCGATACGACGCGCTGTATCGGTTGCCGGGCCTGCCAGGTGGCCTGCAAGAGCTGGCATAACCTGCCGGGCGAACGCACGGAATTCAGCGACACCTGGACGAACCCAAAATTTTTGGACAGCAACAACTACACCCGCATCATCTTTAAAGAGGTCGACAAACCAGGGGGCCAGGTAGCCTGGCACTTCATCTCGCGGCGCTGCATGCATTGCAATGATCCCGCCTGCGCCAGCGTCTGCCCGGTAGGGGCCTTGCAGAAACTGGACAACGGGCCGGTGGTGTATGACGATGCGCGCTGCATCGGCTGCCGTTATTGCATGATGGCCTGCCCCTTCCAGGTTCCCAAGTTCGAATGGGGCTCGGCGGTGCCTTTGATCCGCAAGTGCGACTTCTGCGCCGACCGCATCGCCAGCAATCTGGCCCCGTCCTGCGCCACTGCCTGTCCCACCGGGACCCTGATCTTCGGAGACCGGGACGCCCTCTTAAAGGAAGCCCACCGCCGCATCGGCGCCCATCCGGGCAAGTACTACCCTGAGGTGTACGGGGAAAAGACCGTCGGCGGCACTTCCAAACTCTACCTTACCGCGGTGTCCTTCGATGAGCTGGGTCTCACCCATCAGGGCTTCCGCACCGATCTGGGGAACGTGCCCTACGGCATCTACGGCCGGGAGTGGATGTCCAAGGTGCCCTGGATCGCCTTGACGGTGGGCGGCCTGGCCGTCGGCCTGCACTATTTCAACCAGCGCCGCGCCGAAGTCCAGGACCAAAAATCTCAGGAAGGCAAGGAGGATTGAGCCATGGCTGAAAAAGTGGAAAAGTGGTATCCGGGCGTGGGCAAGCTGACCACCGGTTACGCCATCCTCTACGTCATCCTGATGGTGGGCATCATCTCGGCCGTGGCCCGGCTCTTCCTGGGATTGGGCGCGACCACGAACTTGAGCGACGCCTACCCCTGGGGCCTGTGGATCAGCTTCGACGTGCTGTCGGGCGTGGCCCTGGCCGCGGGCGGCTTTACTATGGCCGCGGCTATCTATATCTTTAACCTGAAGAAATTCGAGCCGCTGCTCCGGCCCGCCAAGCTCTCCGCCTTCCTCGGCTACATGGTGTTCGTGATCGGGCTCTTCTTCGACCTGGGCCAGCCCTGGCGTATCTGGCACCCCATGGTGATGTGGAATCCCCATTCGGTGCTCTTCGAAGTGTCCTGGTGCGTCATGCTCTACACCACGGTCCTGGGGATCGACATCTTCATTTTTGCGCTGGAACGCTGGAAAAAGTATGAGTGGGTGGCTTTTCTGCGCAATATCTACCTGGTCCTGGTGGTGGCCGGCGTCATGCTGTCCACCCTGCACCAGTCCTCCCTGGGAGCGCTGTTCCTGTTGATGCCGGAGAAGATGTCCGACCTCTGGGCCAGCCGGGCCATAGGACCGCTGTTTTTCTGCAGCGCGGTGATCGGCGGTATGAGCGTGGTGATCCTGGAGAGCCTGGTCAGCGCCTGGGCCTATAAGCGGCAGGTCGAACTCAAGCTCCTGTCGTCTTTAAGCAAAGGGCTGGGGATCGCTCTGCTGGTCTATTTCGCCATGAAGGTCACCGACCTTTATGCCCGAGGCGCCACGGTCTGGGCCTTCGACAAACCCCACTTCTTCTTCTACCTGGAACTCTTCGGCACCGTGGCCCTGCCGGCCATCTTGCTCTCCTTCTCGGAGGTGCGCAACTCCGTCAGGGGCCTTTACTGGGCCGCGGGGCTGTCTGCGTTCGGGGTAGTGCTGAACCGCTTCAACGTCAGCCTTACCAGCTATGGCGGCTACCGGCAGTTCAGCTACTTCCCGTCGTTCATCGAGATCATCGTCACCCTGTCTCTGATCGCCGGGGGCATCCTGATCTTTGATTGGGGCACCCGCTACCTGCCCATTTACAAGTCGGAACTGTCCGGCGGAACCCACTGAGAGATCCGGGAGAGGGGCCGTTTACTGTCCCTCTCCCTGACTCTCTAACCCATGCAGGGAATAACCAGAGGCTCAAGCCGGGAGCGCGGTTCCGGCTTGAGCCTTATATTTTTGCCAGGCGTGGAATTTCGCGGGCAGCGCAGGCTCTGCGGCTACCCAAAAAACTCTCCTCGGTAATAAGCCGCGGGTTATGACGAGGGGCCGGCGGCGATGCGCAGGTGCGCCCCTACCCGTTCCAGGAAACCTTCCCGGATCAAGGCGGCGATGATGGGTTGGGTCCGCGCCGGGTCCCGGCCTACGAGCCGGAGCAGTTCCGCGTCGGTGAGGGCCGGGGTCTTGACCAGGGCCTGGAGGATCAGGCCCCGAATCTGCCGGTCGGAATCGGCAAAGGGGCTTTGGCGCTGGTAGTGAGCGCTCCTGCGGTTGGCATTGGGCCCCAGGCGTTTCAGCCCGGCGCCGTAATCCATGAGGGCGTAATACCAGGGCCGCGGCCGCTCCCGGTCCAGGGTGAGCGCCAGCAGCGGCAGAATCTCCTGATCCCTGACCTCGGAGCGATCGGCAAAAAAGCAGTGGATAAACACCCGGCGGATGTTGGTCTCGATGAACACCACCGGCTGGCTGAAGGCAAAGGCGGCCAGCGCCCCGGCGGTGGCGGGGCCGATGCCGGGCAGGGTGCGCAAGACCTCCACGCTCGGGGAGAGCCGGCCGTCAAACTCGCTTATGACCCGACCGGCGAGGCGCTGCAGGGCCAGGGCCCGGCGATTATAGCCCAGGCCCTGCCAGGCGGCCATGACCTCCCGCAACGGGGCCCGGGCCAGGGAGGCGAAGTCGGGGAAGCGGGCCAGAAACGGCCCGTACTTGAGGAGCACCCGTTCCACCTGGGTCTGTTGCAGCATGATTTCGGAGACCAGGATGCTATAGGGGTCATAGGTTTGGCGCCAGGGGAGCTGCCGCCCCTGTTCTTGAAAATACCGGTAAATCTGCTGCCGGAACCGCTCGATCACGTCAGGCGTGAGCCCCTCGGGCGTCCCGGCGACGGACTCCGCTGGCTTGCCGGCCTGGGCCCCCGATTTGGTCATCACCTCATCCTCTCTCAAGCCCGCGTTTCGGCCCGAACCTCAGGGTTGGCGAAGAGGTAACCATCTTGAGAACATTATATCAATTAGCGCCGGGGCGCTGAGAGGGGGTATTTTGCTGTTTTGACGAAATATATTACTTTCTCAGGTTGTCTAAACAACCTGTCATGGTTACAATGCTGGTAAAATTATGGACTGCAGGCCTCTGAATCCCGGCCGCCCTACTGCCACCGAAAGCCTATGTACGATAATAATGTGCCCCTACCGGTGCTCCATCGGTCGAGGCTGGTCCGCCTGATCAATGCGCTAGGTCCGCTCTTCCTGAGAAACGGTTTCTCATGGCTGCGGCTGGATGAACAGACCCTGATCCACCGCGCCCGCAAGAGCACCGGCCTGGACGACTTCGGCGACGACTCGTTCCGTGAAGCGCTGCGTATCCTGCTCCGGGCCTTCGAGACCGAGGCCGATCTCAACTTTGCCGGCCGTCTGTGCGTGCAAGGGGACACGGTGCGGCTCTTAAACAACCGGCTCCGGCTGGTGGCCGACCGTAAACGCTACCCCGCCATTGCCGACGAAGTCATCCGGCGCCCCCTGTTCATCACCGGCCTGCCCCGGAGCGGCACCACCTTTCTCCACGCCCTCCTGGCCCAGGATCCCGGGGCCCGCTCGCCCCAGGTTTGGGAGGTGATGTCGCCTTCCCCGCCCCCGGAACGGGCTTCTTACGACTCCGATCCTCGCATCGCCCGCGCCGCTTGGCAACTGAAGTCCATTGACTTCCTGATGCCCGATTTTAAAACCGTCCACCTGATCGACGCCCGGCTGCCCCAAGAGTGCATTGCCATTACCAGCTACGCTTTTCTCAGCTATACGTTTGAATCCATGTATGCCGTGCCTACCTACCGGGCCTGGCATGACCGGCAGGACAAGCGCCCGGCTTATGAATTCCACCGGCAGTTTCTCCAGCAGCTGCAATGGCGCTGTCCCGGTCAAAGATGGGTACTCAAGGCCCCCAGTCACCTGCTGGCTTTGGACGCCCTCTTTCAGGTCTATCCCGATGCGGGCATCATTCTGACTCATCGCGATCCCCTCAAGGTCCTGGGGTCCTGCGCCAGTTTTACCGAGGTGTTGCGCAGCGGCTTTACGGACCACATCGACAAGGCCGCGCTGGCCCGGGAGGTGAGGGGGCGCTGGGATGAAGGGGCGCACCTGGCCATGAAGTGGCGCCGGGAGGACGGCCCCTGGCAGAAACAGCTCCTGGATATTCATTATCTGGAACTGATCCGGAACCCCATGGCCATGGTGCGGCGGATCTACGAATACTTCGACCTGGAACTTACCGCGGCCGCGATCGCGGCCATGGAGCGCTTTCTGCGGGCCAACCCCAAAGACAAGGGCGGGGTGCACCATTATACCCTGGCGGAATTCGAGCTGGATCCCGCAGAGGAAAGACGCCGCTTTCAGTTCTACGTGGATTTTTTCGGCATCGAGCCTGAAGTGGTGTGACCGGGCTTGAGGCCGCGGCCCAGTTCCATGCCGAGCCTGATCAGGCGGCAGGCCCGGTCCGTGGCCTCGGTGAGATGACGACCCGCCTGGCTCAAGGCCTCCTCCAAGCTTAGCGGTCCGGGGGCGCAACTGACCAATCCCTCCACTCCCTCCTCATAGAGCAATTCCGCACCTGCGCCCAACCCGCCCGAGATGCAGACCACGGGAACGCCATACTGGCGCGCCAGGCGGGCGACCCCCATGGGAACCTTGCCCCGGATCGTCTGGCTATCCGTCCGGCCTTCGCCGGTGATCACCAGGTCGGCGCCGGCCAGGTGGGCTTCAAACCCGGCGGTTTCAAGGACGATTCCGATCCCGGGACGCAGGACCGCGGGCGTGAAGAACAGCAATCCCGCGCCCAGACCCCCGGCCGCGCCGGCTCCGGGGAGCTGCGCGGCATCTTTGCCGGTCGCGTCCTTCGCCACCCGGGCATAATGCGCCAGGGCCCGGTCCAGTTCGACGACCATTGCGGGCGTCGCCCCTTTTTGCGGGCCGAACACCGCGGTGGCACCCTGGGGGCCGCAGAGGGGGTTATCCACGTCTGAGGCCACCAGGATTTCCACCGCCTGGAGCCGGGGATCGAGATCGGCCAGATCGATGGCGGCGAGATCGGCCAGGGCCTGGCCGCCCAGGGGCAATTCCTGGCCGCGGCCGTCCACAAATTTAGCCCCCAGCGCCCGGATCAGGCCGCTGCCGCCGTCGTTGGTAGCGCTGCCGCCCAGCCCCAGAATGATTTTGCGCACCCCGGCCGCCAGCGCCGCCCGGACCAATTCCCCGGTCCCCCAGGTGGTGGTCACCCGGGGGTCCCGCTGCGGCTCCGGCACCAGAGGCAGGCCGGAAGCCGCGGCCATTTCGATAACCGCGGTCTCGCCGCCGGCCAGGAGGCCCCACCGGGCCGCGACCGGCCTACCCAGGGGGCCCTTAACCACCGTTTCCCGCGCTTCGCCCCCTACGGCATGGAGCAGAGCCGCCACCGTGCCTTCGCCGCCGTCGGCGACGGGAATGTCGGTGACCTGCGCATCGGGAAAGACGCGTAACAGGCCTTGCCGCAGACAACGCGCCGCTTCCAGGGAAGTCAGGCTCCCTTTGAACGAATCGGGCGCCAGGATGATGTTCACGATGCCTCTCCCTTTCTGATCAATAATTATTACCTCAACGTGAGCGGTATTTTAGATCTGAACTTGATTTTCTGCGTCGATCACTTATAAACGCTGGTAAGAGTTATTCATTAACCGGCCATGAGCTTGTCAGTAATCTTCACTTCAACGTAGGTTCGGAGCGCTCGATATGCTGAAAAACCCATTTTCCTGGCTCAAGTCCCTGCGTTTCTTGCAGCTCACGGTCTTTATCCTCTTGCTGTTTCTGACCATGCCGTTTTCTATCGGGCACCCCATCCTGTCGATCTTCTTTCAGCTCGTATTGGTGAACGTTCTGCTGGTATCGCTGTCCGCCAGCAGCCTGCCCAAACTGCGCCTGGCGATGCTGGGGCTTTGGCTGCTCGGTGCGGTCTTTTTTCTGAAGTATACCCTTTTCGGAGGACCGGGGGCATACCGGGATCTGTTAACCGCCTGGGTTTTCTATATGATGCTGCTGGCGGTTTCCATTGCCGCCACCCTCGTCTATATTGCCCGAAGCCGCCGGGTTACCCTGGACACCATCTTCGCCGCGGTGGTGGCCTACTTCTTACTCAGTATCATCTTTGCCAATTTTTACGCCATCTTATTTTTCTATCAACCCCAGGCCTTCAACCTGCCCCTGAGCAGTGTCCCGAACCGGCCCCACGGCTTGATGACCGAAATGCTCTACTTCAGCCTGATCACCATCGTGGGGGTGGGCTTCGGCGACATTGTGCCTCTGTTGCCCTTTCCGCGCATGGTGGTGGCGGTGGAGGCCGTGATCGGCCATTTCTACATCACGGTGCTCATCGCCTGGCTGGTGGGCATGTTTATCTCCCAGGCGCTGATCTCCGACGTGGAGTCGGTTCTTCCTGAAGAGCAGGCAGCGTTGGAGGATTTACCTCCGGGACCAGACCTTCCGGAGTGACCAAAAAAGGCAGACCTCGTGCGGTCTGCCTTGAATTCGACCCAAGGGCCTCCATGCTTTATTGCTTGGTAATTACCACCAGGGTTTTATCGTTCACCATGGGATAAATCTCGTCCAGATCTTTATTTTGCAGAGAAATACAGCCCTTGGTCCAGTTCTGGCCGCTGAGGTTCCTTAAAGGGTCCTCAGTCCCGTGGATGCCGACCTGGCCGCCGATGTCCGCGTCCGGCGGGATCCGCCCGGCCTGCTTGGCCTTGGCGAACTTAAGCCAGTTGGCGGTATTGGGATAATCCAGCCAGATAAAGGAGTCCCACCGGGGATGAGGGTACTTGGCCCGGATGCGATAGACTCCTTCGGGGGTGCACGTATCACCCTGGCACAACTTATCGTTACGCGGATCATTGCCCAAGACCACGGGATAAGTCTTGAGCGGGGTCAGACCCCGGTAACAGGTAAGTTTGCGGCTGAGTTTGTGGACCACGATAATCGTGGGCTTATCCCGATTGACGTCATAACCTTTCTTGATTAAGATTTGTTGGAGATACTTCTGTTCCGGTGTTAACTCGGTTTGTGCTGCTTGATATTCCGGCAGCGGCGTATCCAGCTTCCCCAGGGTAGCGGTGGCGGGCTTCCCCGGGCCCCCCCCGCACCCCGCGCCGACCGCCAGCAGCAGCAACGCGAGCATAAAACTTATGAAGTTACGCATCCCCACATCCTCCCCCGTTATGTTAATATGACATAACAGGGAGTAACTATAGCAAGAATAATGACATTTGACAATAAATTTATGCATTCAAGTGCCAGTGGCATTATTCTAAATATTATATGGCCATGCACCTTATTGTTGACGGCTACAATCTGATTCGCCAGTCGCCCCAATTGCAGCCCCTGGACGCCCTGGACCTGCAAGCGGGCCGGGAGGCCTTGTTGGAACTGCTGGCTCACTATCGGCGGCGGTCCCATCACCAGGTGACCGTGGTCTTTGACGGTTGGCAGCATGGCGATCTGAAAGAGAGCCGGGACCGGCATCAGGGGATCCTGATCATTTATTCCCGGCGGGGGGAGCGGGCCGATGAGGTGATCAAACGCTTGCTGCGCCTGGAGCGGGAGCGCGCCCTGGTGGTCACCTCGGATCGGGAGATCCAGGGGTGCGCCGAACAGGTGAAGGCTACCTGGATCAGCGCCGGCCAGTTTGACCTGCTGCACCTGCAGGGGCCCGAGGGCGCAGCCGACCGGGACGACGACGAGGGCGCGGCCACCCGGGACAGCCACAAGAAAGGCCCGGCCCGGCGCCTGCCCAAAAGCCAGCGCCGGCAACGGCAAAAGCTGAAGAAGTTGTAAGGGGCCGCCGGCTGCGGCAAGGTCGGCCCCGCAAAAAAAAGAATGGCCGGAAGGGTGCATCGACCCCTCCCGGCCTTATAGTCTGACCGGTTATTGCTAAGGTTGGTTCAGCCGCACTTACTTCGCCGCGGGCGTGGTTGCCATGGGCGCGCCGGCTTTCTTCTCGGCTCCGCCTTGCTTGGTCAGCTTCTTGGCCTCTTTCTTGGCCGCATGTTTGCCTTTGTCCTGGTCTCCCGGCTTCACCATTTCTTTGGTTTTGTCGCCGGTCTTGACGGCTTCTTTGGCCGCGGGTTCGCCGGTCTTGGCGGCTTCCTGGGGGGTTACCTGGGTCTGGGCCTGAGTGCTCTTGACCTCGGGTTTCTCCGGGGTTTTAGCGATCTGGGCCTGGGCCGCGGCCGCGAGCCCCAGGGCAAAAGTCATGGCAGTCAAGGTGCTGATAATCTTTTTCATTGAGTTTTCTCCTACCGGTTTAATGGGATCGCGTGCTGCGATTTACTTCTATAAATGCATAAAGCTTGCCAGGATTGAGACCACGGGGTTATTGGGTAACTAATTGCATTAACAGGTAAAATAGACTCGTAACCCCGTCAGTCCCCGGGGTCTCTTTGGCTCCTCTCCCGGCAGAATCTAAAATTGAGAGAAAGGGCGATCCGCCTGACATTTCCGTATCAAATTGACAAAACCGCCTGGGGCCGTCCGGCCGGACCACGCCGGCGCTTAGCAAATTGAGAGCGGCCTCCTGGAGGAGCCCTCATAATTATTCCCAATTAAGGGTGACAAAGACGTCTCGCCTGGGGAGGCATAGGCTAAGCCCGCATGAGCGGTGCAGCCACCCCGAAAGGGCGAGCCGCCGGCTCGCCCCTACGGTGAATCTTCCACGGTAAAGCCTGGGGCTAAAAAATAGCTTTTGGGACGCAGCTCAATATCCGCGGCACCAGATTTTAGCCTGGGAAGGCGGGACTTTCTGCCTGTCTGGTTTTGGAGGTGGGGGAGAGGCTTGAGGAGAGGGGTCAGTGGCGTCGGCCCCTGGCCCCCTTTCCAGACGCGCTTAGAATCACCCCCGCCGGGCCAGGTAGGCCGCCAGGCGGTCCAGGGCCTCTTGCAGATTTTCCAGGGAGTTGGCGTAGGAAAAGCGGAGAAAGCCTTCGCCGCCGGGACCGAAATCGATGCCCGGGGCCACCCCGACTTTGGCCTGCTCCAGGATATCGAAGGCCAGGGCGTAGGAATCGTCCGAGAGGTGGCGGGCGTTGACAAAGACATAAAAGGCCCCGGTGGGGGGCACGGGAATCCGGAAGCCCAATTTTTCCAGGCCTGCCAGCAGAAAGCGGCGCCGGACGTCGTAGGTGGCCCGCATGGCTTCGATTTCCGGCCCCGTCCGGGTCAGGGCCGCAATCCCGGCCCGCTGCACAAAGGGGTTGGCCGAAATGAAGAAATTCTGCATCAATTTCTGCAGCGGCCGGATGAAATCCGGCGGCGCAATGAGATAGCCCAGGCGCCAGCCGGTCATGGCATAGACCTTGGAAAAGCCGTTAATGACAAAGGCCCGGTCGGTGTATTCCAGGATGGAGTGCTCCTGGCCTTCATACACCAGGCCATGGTAGATCTCATCGGAAATGACGTAAGGGCCCAGCTTCGCCAAGCGGGCCATCCAGTCAGGCGGCATCAAGGTGCCGGTGGGGTTGCCCGGAGAGTTGACCAGAATCCCCTTGGTGCGGGGCGTGAGATAACCTTCCACCTCCGCCGGGTTCAACTGGAAGCCGTCTGCCTCCTTGACCGGCACGTAGAGGGCCGCCGCGTCCACCAGCCTGAGGACGTTGGGGTAGCAGGCGTAATGGAGGTTGGGGAGCAGCAACTCGTCGCCGGGGTCCAACAAGGCCCCGAAGATCAGGATCATGGCCGGGGAAGTGCCCGACGTGACGATGAATTGCTCCGGCCTGACCACCACCCCGTACTTTTCCCAGTAGTGCTGGCACAAAGCCTCCCGCAGCTCGATCAGCCCCTGGGAATGGGTGTACTGGGTCTCGCCTGCGGCCATGGCCCGATAGGCCGCGTCTTTGACCACCTGGGGCGTGTCGTAGTCCGGCTCCCCGATCTCCAGGTGAATGATGTGCTCGCCCTGGCGTTCCAATTCCTTGGCCCGCTCCAGGATATCCATCACCAGAAACGGGGTGATCTCCCGGGCCCGGCGGGACACGGCGCTGCCTGAGTGCTGTTCCATAATGGCCAGCATAACAAGACCCCAAGCAGATTTCAACCTCTCTCTAACCACTGGCGGGGGGGTCAAGTTCGAAATTAAACTATTCTCTTGACAAGTATTCTTTTGTATAGTAGTTTACGATCATGAAGCCGTTAACCGACCGACAACAGCAAGTCTTGGCCTTTGTGGAGGAGTTCTGCGGCCGCCAGGGCTATCCCCCTACGGTGCGGGAAGTGGCGACCCACTTCGGCATTCAGCCCCGGGCCGCCGCGGATCACCTGGCCGCGTGCAAGCGCAAGGGCTACCTGCATCGGGAGCCGGGGCTCTCCCGGGGGCTGTCCCTGTCCCCCCGCAGCCTCGGCGCGGTGGTGGAAGTGCCGGTGGTGGGCCGCATCGCCGCGGGCCAGCCGCTCCTGGCCGCGGAAAACGTCGAAGAGACCCTGCCCCTGCCCCGCTCCTGGGTCCGGGGGGAAGAGGTCTTCCTCCTTAAAGTCACCGGGGAGTCCATGGCGCCGATCATCCTGCCCGAGGACCTGGTGATGGTCCGGGTGCAGCGCCGGGTGGCCCGGGGGGAGATCGCGGTGGCGCTCATCGACGACGAGGCCACCTTAAAGCGGGTGTACGAAGAGGCCGGGGGCCTGGTCCTCAAGGGCGACAACCCGGATTTCACCCCCCTGCGCTTTTCCCCGGAGGAGGCTGCGGACATCCGGATCCTGGGCAAGGTGGTGGGCGTGTACCGCAACCTGGAGGGCAAAAGGGTCGGATGAAAGCCTTGAGCCGCTGGCTGGCGCCACTGAAACCGGGCCGAGGAGCCTTGCTCTGGGGCGAACACCTGCGCCCCCTGGTGGCGGCCGCCGCGGCCTGGGGCGTGGCCCGGGGCGCGCCGGTGCTCGTGGTGGACGCGGCCAACCGCTTCGACCCGTACGGGCTGGTGCAGGAGGCGGCCAGCCGCGGGGTGTCTGCCCAGGCGGCGCTCGCCGGGGTGCGGGTGGCCCGGGCCTTCACCTCCCACCAACTGGTGCGCCTGCTGGCGGAGACCTTCCCGGCGCACCTTTCGCCCGGCAGCCTGGTGCTGCTCCTGGGTCCGGTGAGCCTGTTCTACGACGAACAGGTGCCCGTGAGCGAACGCCGCCGCCTCTTTCAGGACCTGGTGAGTCTGTTGACCCGGATCAAGGCCCAGTCCGCCCTCCTGCTGCTGCAACCGCTCTTGCCCCGGGCCGCGGCCAACCAACACTTCGGCCGCCTGTTGGCCCCGGTGATTGACTACCTGGTGCACGTGGAAACCCCGGAGGGCCGCAACGTTGCCGCGCCCCGGCCCGCAACCCGGGATAAAAAGGTGGCGCCGCCGCCCTCGGCGGCGCTCAGAATGATGTAAGTCAGTCGCGGATTTTTAACCGCACTCAGAGAGGAACCCTGTCAATGGACGTCTTGTTACCCGAATGCCGGTACCTGTATCCCGGCCTGAAATTTTCGGCCCGGATCAAACAATGGCGCCAGGCCCTCGCCCTGCCGGCGGACGCCGCCACCTATCTCCTGGAAGTCGGGAAATTTCTGGCCATCGTGGCCCTGATCCTGGCCAGCGCCGTGGTCATGCTGATGGCGGGGTAAAGCAAGGGGAGTGGTCAGTTGCCAGTGGTCAGCGGTCAGTATTTTAGAAAACCACTTAACCCTGACAGGCTGCTGAAACTACCGACTTCCGCAATTATCAATCTGACGTATGCCAGCCTCACAGGGCAGAGGCCTCACTGACCACTGGCAACTGACCACTGACCACTGTTTTCATTATGGGACGCACGGTTTTACCTTACAGTCAGGTCTGGGAGGCGGAGCGCAGCCGTTGGCTCAAATTCCGCCGGGCCCTGAGGCGCGAGGACCAGGCCCACCTGGACCGGCTCTTTGAGGCGGCCCGGCTGCACCTCCAGGCCGGAGTCTATGCCGCCAACCCCTGGCCCCTGGAATCCATGCTTTTGAGTATGCTCCTGGAGCATCAGAAGGCCCTGAGCGCCATAGAGAGGCGCCTGCAAAGTCTGGAAGAGCCGGAAAACGACCCCAAAACGTAGGGGCGACCCGGCGGGTCGCCCCTACAGCACTCCCCCTTCTCTTCAGGCCGGGGAAGCGCCCTTTGCCCCTTCCCCAACTACTCACCAACCTCATGCAAACCATTGGCTGGCTATTTGACCTCTATCCCCTGGGCGACCGCATGGTGCTGTGGTTTATCACCGTGACGGGGGAACGCCTGCGGCTGGTGGATGAGTTTCCCTATTGCCTCTATGCGGGCGGGGAACAGGCGCAGGTCAGGGCGGTGGCCCGGGCTCTGGGGCGGCGGGGCTGGCTCTCCCGGGCCTATCCCTCCCAGGGCCGGGACCTCTGGACGGGCCGGGACCTCCCGGTGGTCGCTTTGGAGGTCAAGGCCTACGAGTTCCTGCCCCGGGTGCGGGCCTATCTGGGAAAGCTGCCCGGCGAGGTGGCCTGCTACAACTGCGACCTGGACCTTGCCGCCTACTATCTCTATGTCCGCGGGTATTGGCCCTGCCTCTGGTATGAGGTAGAGGCCGCGGACGGCTGCCTGCTCAGCCTCGCGCCCCGGGAAGACCCTTTCGCGGTGGAGTTTTCCGTCCCCCCGCTGGCCACCCTCACCCTGGGCCTCACCCGGGACCCCCTCATCCCCCTGGGCGGGGGCAACGGCCTGGCGGTGGGCTGGGAAGGCCGCACCCTGGAACTCGAGGCCCCGGACGCCCCGGGTCTGGTGCGGGAGTTGGCCCGCCGGCTGAGAAGCGCCGACCCGGACCTGGTGCTGAGCGACTGGGGCGATGAAGAGATCATCCCCGTGCTGACGCGCTGGAGCCGGGACTACGGGGAGAACCTGCCCCTGGATCGAGAAGCGCAGCCGGTCTTCCGCCGCGGCAAAGCCGCGCGCAGCTACTTCTCCTACGGCCGCATTGTGTACCAGGGATCGTCGGCCCCCTTCTACGGCCGCTGGCACCTGGACCGGCGCAATTCCTTCTACTACCGGGAAGCAGGCCTCATGGGCCTCATCCAGATTGCCCGCATCGGCCAGATGCCCCTGCAACAGGCGGCCCGCTCCAGCCCCGGGACGCTCATCACCTCCATGCAACTGGCCCGGGCGGTGGCCGACGGCATTCTCATCCCCTGGCGCAAGGCCGAACCGGAACACTTCAAGACCGCGGGGGAACTCCTCACCATCGACAAAGGCGGCCTCACCTTCATGCCTCCCATCGGCCTCTTCGCCCGGGTGGCGGAAGTGGACTTCGCCTCCATGTACCCGACGATTATGGCGGTGCATAATATTTCCCCGGAGACGGTGAATTGCGCCTGTTGCCGCGGGACAGTTGAGGTGGGAGAGGGGGCTAAGAGTAAAAGCCATTACTCCCTCCGCCACGGGCTCGCCCCCAATCCTTTACAGCGTGCGGGGACACAGTCGCCTGGGGCGGACACGCAGGTCCGCCCCTACAAAGAGATAGCGGGGCGTTGGGGGGAACGGCGGGTTTATCATGAGGTGCATGGGCAGATCGTAGGGGCGACCCGGCGGGTCGCCCCTACCTGGCCCTCTCCCTCCTCTCCAGTCCCTGAAGCGGGTTACCGCCTTTGCCACCGCCGAGAAGGGCTGGTACCCAGAACTTTGCGGCCGATCCTGGCGTTACGGGAGCAGCTCAAGACCCGGGCCAAGGAACTGCCGCCGGAGGGGGCGATAACCTATAAAGAACGCCAGACGGCCTTGAAATGGATGCTGGTCACCTGCTTCGGCTACCTGGGGTACAAGAACGCCCGGTTCGGTAAGATCGAGGCCCACGAGGCAGTGACCGCCTATGGCCGGGACAAGCTCCTGACCGCCAAGGAGATTTTTGAAGACGCCGGATTTACGGTGCTCCACGGCCTCACGGATTGTCTCTGGGTGCAGAAGACGGATTATAGTAGGGGCGGACCTGTGTGTCCGCCCTCGACGGCGACTCTCTCTGTGGCGGAACTGGAAGACTTGTGTGCCAAGGTCTCCGCGGCCACCGGCGTGAAGCTGGCCCTCGAAGGGGTGTACCGCTGGATCTATTTCATGCCCTCCAAGCAGGACCCGACGCGGCCGGTGGCCACCCGCTACTTCGGGGTCTTCGAGGACGGGTCCCTGAAGGTGCGGGGGCTGATGTGCCGGCGCCGGGATACGCCGCCCTTCGTGCGGCAGGCCCAGGAGGCCATGCTGAGTAAGCTGGCCGAGGCAGCGACGGCAGAAGAACTGGCGGACTTGCGGCCGGCCCTCCTGGAGATGGCCGAGGGCTTCCGCCAGCGCCTCCGGGAAGGGGAAATTAATCCCCAGGACCTGGTCATCACCCGGGTACTGTCCCAAAGGGTGGAAGAATATAAGGTGGACACGCCGACCTCTCTCGCGGCCCGGCAACTGGAGGCCGCGGGCATCCACATCCAGCCGGGGGAAAAGGTGCGCTACGTGCATCGGGAAGGCAAGCGCGGCCCCAAGGAGTGCCGGGTCCAGGCCGCGCCGTTTTTAGAAACCCTGGACGGCTATGATACTAAGATATACCTGGAATTGCTGGAACGGGCTATCGAGGAAGTGATGCTGGCTTTGGAGGAGATGGTGAAGGAATGAAGCAGCCAAAAGAGCCTTGTCATTCTGAGCGCAGCGAAGAATGACAATCTCAACCATACCTCTTTGAAAGCATATAGAGGATTACTTACCAAAGGCCCGGGATAAGGCGGGGCCGATTTTTGGCGTAGTCAATATATTCGTCAATTTTAAAAAGGGTCTTTTCTTCAATGATAATGCGGAGAATTATTGCCGGGACCAGAATCAAGGAGAAGAAAACGAGAGTGATCCAATTAAAGAAGAAAATGATTATACCCAGGTTGGCTAAGATCATGCCGGCGTAGGCCGGATGCCTGATACGGCGGTAGGGTCCCGTGTCAATAATTTGATGCCCGCTCATTTGCCTGACAATATGGGAATAATATTTCCCCAGGCTTCTGATAGCCCATAATCTATAAGCGATGCCGGCCAAAAAGAGAATGAATCCGAACAGATGGAATAAATTCGGAGATTTCCAGGCCGAAGGAAACCATAAAGCCGAAACGAAAACTGCGCCCTGACCGAAGGCATATAGTTCACAAGTGCCATAATCTGAGGTCTTATTCCCTTTGTTCATTTCCTCTTTGGAAATTTTGGATTCGATTAAGATCCAGGCCACATAGACCGAAGCAAAAATAACGTCGAAATTAACGATGGAGCAAATCCAGATATTTCGATGAGTTATCCTATAGAGCGATAAAAGACAGATAAGCGCCAGAAGCAGAACTGATAAAATTAATGGGACCGCGTTTCGTAGGTTCATAATATCCCAATCTCGGGGTTTGATTGTTAATCAGCTTGGAATTGTAGGGCGGGCACTGCCCGCCGTTTGGGGGTCGTACCGCGACCTGATATTTATCATCATAGGCGGTGCGGGTCGAATTACGGCGGCCACGGGCTGTCCCATAACTAGAGAAACACCCGGTAATCAATATGCAAAGCTTTCCCCAATTTTTTCGCCATCTCCTTGCCGATGGGACGCTTGCCCCGTTCCATTTCGGAAATGTGGCGTTGGGGAATGCCTATCAGCCCGGCAAGCACTCGCTGGGAAAATCCTTCTTTACTCCTAGCTCCCGCCAGGGCCGCTCCCGGCAAAGTTTTTTCGTCATACTCGGGAAAGGCCTGCCGCCAGGGGATCGCCTCTCCCAGATTCACGAACCCCAGCAGTTGCAATGCCCTAATTGCCTCTTCTTTTCTCACCGACGGCCCTACAAACTTCAGTTCCACTGCCTCGGCGTCAATATGGGACTCTTTCATGGGTTCCTGCATAAGTCACCTCCACCACTTTTAAAGCCTTATTCACCACTTCCCAAATAGCCACATAAGTCGGTCGCCCCTTCTTGAGATGGCAGTGATGGCGGCCCTTCCCCAAGGAACCGTAATTAGGCCAGTTTCCCGTATCGGCCCAGCTATTTCAATTTCCCGCATCAGGGCTAGAAGGCTATTCCTGACGACCAGGGGCAAGCGCCCCAACTGTTTGGCCGCTTGGCTGAGCATCACGGTCCATCTCATAGAGACATGATACCATTTTTTAGTATCAGGTCAAGCTTCGTGGGGAAAAACCGATGGTTTTCCACCGCCTGGAGGCTGGTGCTCTCCAAAACATAAAAAAGGGCGGGAATAAAACCCGCCCTTTCAGGTTCGCTGCGATAAAAATTGCTTCTGTCTTACACTTCCAGCCAGGAGTCGGAGAACAAGACCTGGCCCATGATGACCCGGGCGGTCTTGGCGTAGTTCTGCAGTTCCTTGGACATCGAGGGGATGTCTACGGACTTGCCGTCCATGATGTCGCTGACGATCTTCACGGCTTCCGGTTTCTTGCCGCTGACCACGTCGGCCAGATCCTGGTCGAAGGAGTCCACGATGGCGGACACCATGCCGCAGCGCTGGAGCATGATGACGTAGGCGCGGTTGATGATAGGCCGCAGTTCATCAGGCACGCCGTTACTGCAGTTGGACAGGCCGCAGGTGGATTTGCAGCCCGGGGCCATATCCTGGAGCATCTTCATGTACTCCATCGTGGCAATGAGCTGGTTCTGCTGGATGTTCAACGGCGCGATGATGGGATCGAACCAGATGCGTTCGTTCTCGATGTCGTATTCCGCCGCCTTGGCCAGGATTTCAGCGGTTAACATGCCACGCTCGTGTTCGTCCCGCGGCATACCCTCGGGGCCCCACATCAACCCGATCATGTCGGCGTCGTATTTCTTCACCAATGGCATCATGCCGTCCATGCGCTCAGGCCGGGCCATGATGGAATTGATCAAGGCCCTGCCTTTATGGACCTTGAGGCCGGCTTCCATGGCAGCGATGTTGGAGGTGTCCAGGGCCAGGGGCACATTGGGCACGACTTCCTGGATGGCCTTAACGATCCAGGTCATCAGTTCTTCGCCGCCCTTGCGGGCCGGGCCGATATTGACGTCAATAAAATCCACCCCGGCCTCGGCCTCTTTGACGGCCAATTCCTGCAGGGGCTTGGGGTTGCGGTCCTTCATGGCCTGACCATAGACTTTGGTCACCACGTTCAGGTTTTCGCCGATTCGGTAAAATTTGCTCATCAGGTGACCCCCTTCTTAACTGTGCTGTCAAGGGGGAAGAAAGCCCTCAGGGCTTTCTTCCCGCATATATGAGGAACTCCCACGCCAACTACAGAGTTTTCAGCAAGGCCGGGATATGGGAGGCTTCCCGAGGACCGATGGTAACCTTCCAATCCGGCAGTTCCTCTTCCAGGTCACCGCTGATACCCGCGGCATATCCGGGAATGATGAGGGTGCGGGTCTTGACCTTATCGGCAATCCCGCATTTTTTTACGAAATGCGCCACCGAATCGCCGGAGAACTTGCCGGCAGCCCAGGCGGTCATGACCGACAGGCCTTCGGTGTCCTGAATCAGCAACCAGGTAGATACTTTGCTGCCCTCGATTTCGCCGGACACGATGAAGTAGGTGAGGGCAAAGTTGGTGGTGATGGCCACGGGCGAGTTTTCGTCCGGAGTGCCGATCTCGTAGATGCCCGGGCTGATGATCATGGGCTTCTGCGGGTCGGTGTAGATGTTGAGGCGCTCGAGCAGCAGCGGGAAGATCCCGTCCGCGGACAGGTCGTTGACCACCACGATGCCGCCGTATTTGGCGATGAAGACCGCGGCGTAGAGCTTTTCCATCATGGGATCATCGGTCATCTCGGCCGGGCAGGTGATGGTCGGGAAGCCGAAAGGCCGGAACTTGGGCACCAACGCGGCCCGGCGGATGGCCACCTGCTCTTCGAAGGCTTTTTTCAGGTCGCGAGTGCCGGTGTCAATGATCAGGTCCTTGAGACCCATACCCGTCAGCTTGGTGGTCAATTCGGCCAGGGAGTCATAGCCGTCGCCCTTGACCATCAGGGGCAGTCCCATTTCTTTGGCCAGAGCGCCCATCGCATCGGCGTTGGCCGCGGTGGCGACGCCGATAACCGGCTTGCGTTCTTTGGCTGCTTCGGCGCCGGCTTTGGCCACGTCGGCTTTATCGGTGCAGAGCAGGATCGCCGCATCGGTCTTGTCCATGACCTTCTTGACCAGGGCCGTAAACTTGCCGGCATCGCCGGCCGCATCTTTGACCACGATCATTTCCGGACGGAGCAACAGGCCTACCCGGTCGTACTGCAATTTCATGAACTGGTCGAGCTTTTTATCCACATCGGCATCGGCCATGGCAGTGGTCACCAACCCCGCGATGATGGTGGGGTTGAAGAAGGTCTTCTCATGGCGGAACATCACCGTCTCGCCGCCGACGGCCTTCATCCCTTCCTTCATGCCGAACTTCACCGGGCGGATAGGCGGGGCTGAGGCTGCCGCAAGCTTTTCTTTGACCTCATCGGAAACGTAAGGGCACTTATCCAACTCGGCCTTGCCGCTGGCCAGGCCCATGGCGAAGGCCAGACAGGTCGGAAAGCCGCATTCCTTACAGTTGGTTTTGGCGAGCATTTTGAAGATTTCAATTCCAGTTAATGCCATTGTCTCTCTCCTTATCCATGGCTGGCGGCCGGCGGAGGATTTCCTAGGCGGATATCCCCGGTCGCCGGGACCTGAAATCGAGAAAGGGCCTGGAGGGGGAAACCCCCAGGCCCCTTGTGGGTTATCCGATAATGGGTTCCATCTCCAAGGCCGGGTGCTTCTTTTCCGTCAGGAAGTTCAGGATATCGTCTTCGGTGACGCCCACGGTCTCATCGGCAATGCGATCGATCAGATCGGGGATCCCCTCTTCCTCGCCCCTTTTCAGGAGCTGGTCCCGGAGTTCATCTTTCAGGATCTTGGGCATCCACACGACGCGCTTCAGGCCGCCGTCGCCCCTGATGAACTTCCGCTGGGTGACGTTGTACTTGCTGTGGCCCACGAAGCCCGGAGTAACTTGGCCGCCGCCGATGACGCCGGCCAGGGTGGTGAACTTCATACCACAGGGGGTTTCACCGGTGTAGTCCCGGTTGACCGTCATGATGCCGTTGCACATGGGCAGAACTGCGGAGATAGCCTCGCAGCAGCCGCAGGTGGTCATGGGATCATAGACCAGGCTGTAGAAGTTGTATTTCTCCACTTTCTGCCGGGAGGCCTTGAAGACGAAATCGTTGACACCTTGAAACATGCCGTACCGCTCATCGAGGACTTCACCTTTGGGTACGGGCTGGTTGGGGCCGGTGGGATTGATTTCGTTAGAGGCCTTGCAGTCCATCCAGTTGTAAGCGCCGCACAGGCCGGTCCGCTCCGGGCTAACCACGCAGACGTGGTTGGGGGCGAAGGACTGACACAGCGTGCAAGAGTAGTAGATATCGGTGGTCTCGTCCCGCATGTTCTCGACGCGGGCGTCACGCTCGTGGTAGGTCTTCCTGGCGATGGCCAGGATTTCTTTGACTTTCTCAGGTTCGGTGTAGATCTTCACCTGGCATTTGTCGAAGATGGCGCCGAAGTCCTGATGGTACTTGGCATGCAGGATGACGCCGACGTGCCTCAGGCTGAAGCCCTTTTCCACTGCGGCCTTGCCGATACGGTACCAGGCGATGTCCCGCTGCCCGATGTGCATGACGCCCTGGGCGTAGTTCACCAGATGGTGAATCTGCCGCTCCAGGATGGGCTCGAAGTCCGGCTGGAAGTTACGGCCGGCCACTTCCACGACTATGGCCAGGGGCAGGCGCATGGGGATTTTGTCCTGGGGCAGGTCGGGGAGGTCAAGACCGAAGACCTCGACTTTGCCGTCTTCCACTTCATCCATGCGTTTGCTGGTGACCAGTTCGACGGCCTGAGTCTTGCCGCCGCCGCATTCCGCATAAAGGTCATCTTTCCGGACCCGCTCACCTTCGAACGCGGCCCCGAAGTTCACCGGGATGTCGATCTCGGTGATCGCGACTTTGAGGCCCCGGACTTCGATGGACTTCTGGCCCAACTCCGCCATGGGCACGTTGGAAACCACGTGCTCATAGGTGCAGATACCGGTGGGCAGCACCTGGGGGATGTCCTGGTTGGTGATGGTGGGGAAGCCCCAGTTGATACACCCTGCCGCGTTGGCGTACCATTCGTCGGGGATGGTGGACACTGCGTTCACGAACGCGAAGATCCGGTCTTTGTTATAGAGGAGGTTCTTCAGGGCTGCGCCGGGTTTGACACCGCCGAAGGCCATGGCGGCCCGCACTGCAAATCCCAGGGCGAAGACCGCGCCGGAGATATCCGGGCTGAAGGGGACGATACGGGTCGGCCAACCGATCTGCACGCCGCCTTCCAGGAGCTGCTCGATCACCGAGGTCTTGCCTTCGATGTCCCGGGCGGCACAGAAGATGTAGAGGTTCTTTTTCTGATACTCAGTTACCAGGTCCACGGCTTCCTGAACCGACGGGGCGGAGCCGACGATGGCGGCGAACCCCGGGGCGGAACCGTCTACGAACTCGACGCCGCGTTTCCGCAGGATGATATCATTGGCGGCCCCGACCCAGAACTTGGTGGCGCCTTTGCTGTACACTTCTTCGCCGGGTTCGTAGAAATCGGGATCATCCAAGTAGCGGATGGCCTCAAAAATTTCTTCCGCGAAGAGGGTGGCCAGACCGGCGTCCAGGCCGGGTCCCAGGTAGGGCAGGTAATTGTGTTCGGCCGGGACCGGCGGCAGCAATTCTTTGCAGCGCGCCATGACCGGGACCGCATCCTTCAATTTGGCCACGGGGGTACCCATCAATGCATAAATGATGGGCAGGTAATATGCGGTATTGGGGAAACCGATCTCCTGATTTTCCCCATGTTTCTTGATGGCTTCGTCCAACTTGGCCGCGCATTTGTCGACGATCTTGTGAGCCCCGCGAATGGCGGCGGATATGATAATTTTCGACACTGTGACTTCCTCCTTCCTTTTTCGTAAAGGAAATTATCTAAAAGGGGCTGCCACCTGGCTGAGAAGGGCAGTCCCCCTGGTTCCTAGTGCTCTTCGCCTGCCGCGGCGGCGTCCATAGTCCGGCGCATTTCCATATCCATGAGCACCCGCTCCCGGGCCTTGTCGATGCCCAGAGCTTTCCGCTTTAAGTCGATGTGAGCGATCATCTTCTTGGCCGCCAGTTCGGGATCGGGCTCGAAGTCCCACTTGCCGCCCAGCTCTTCTTCGATCCCCTTGAACAGGTAGTCGGTGAGGAGCTCGGAACCGGTGCTGGGGAAGGTGACCCCAAACATGGTGTAAACGCCCGAAGCCACGAAGTAGTGGCCGATGGAGATGGCTTTTTCACTCATCCATTCGGGCGCGGCGCCCGCGGCGGGCATATCGCTGATGTCGGTGCCCAGGCCGCCGGCCTTGATGCAGGCGGTGGCCGCCATCAGGATCCGGGAGTTATCCACGCAGGAGCCCATGTGCAGCACCGGCGGGATACCCACGGTCTCGCAGACCTCGGCCAAGCCGGGGCCGCAGTGCTCTTTGGCCGATTCCGGAGATAACAGACCGAATTTGCCTGCGGTCATGGCGGAGCAGCCAGTGGTCAGGACGATAACGTCGTTCTTCAACAACTCCTTGATCATGGTGAGATGGGAATTGTCGTGCATGGTGCGGGCGTTGTTGCAGCCCACCACGCCGGCCACGCCCCGCACCCGGCCGTTGATGATGTTGTCGTTCAGGGTGTAATACGAGCCGCGGATGGAACCGCCCAACAGGTACTGAATGGTCTCGTAGCTGAAGCCCACCACGGTGGGATGGCTCTCGGAGGGGATCAGGACCTGCGCTTTACGGTTGGGGAAGTTGTCGATAGCTTCCCGCACCACCTTCCGGGCCACGTCCAGGGCATGATGCTCGTCAAAGGCGATGTGCATGGTTTCGCCTTCGATCCGGGCCCGGTTATCGGTGGTGATCAGCTTGGTATGGTAGCACTTGGCCACGTTGGCCAGGGACTGCATCTCACACTGCACGTCCACCACCATGGCGTCCACCGCCCCGGTGATGATGGCCAGTTCCTGCTGCAGGTAGTTACCGGCCACGGGGATACCGTGGCGCATCAGGATTTCGTTGGCGGAGCAGCACATGCCGGCCAGTTGGATGCCCTTGGCGCCCTTGTTCTGGGCGTAAGTGATAGCCTCCGGTTCCATGGAGGCGACGTAGATCATCTCGGGCAACAGCGGCTCATGGCCGTGGATGACGATGTTGACCATGTCTTCTTTCAGGACGCCCAGGTTGATCTCGCCGGCCACCGGCACCGGCATCCCGAACAGGATGTCCTGGAGGTCGGTGGAGATCATGGAGCCGCCCCAGCCGTCGGAAAGGGCGGTACGGGTGCACTGATTGATGATGTTGTGGTATTCCTGGTCCACGCCCATGTGGGTCCGGTGCATCAGTTCCACGATCTCGATGTCGTAGCCCCGGGGCACCACGCCCAGCTTGCGCCAGATCTCCTGGCGCTTCTTGGGAGCCCGGTTCACATAGGTGATTTCGCCGGACTGCTGACCGAACTCCAACAACACTTTGTCCGCCAGATCCTGGGCAATGGCTTCTTTGGAGCGGGGCTTGGCGTCTTCGCCTTCGCCCTCGGAGATAGCCACGTTCCAATCCCGGGCGACCCTTTTGAGCTTGGTAACATCTTTTATCTGGTAACCCTGGGCCTTGCCGTGGGCCACTTCCTTGAACAGCAAGGCGGTCCCGCGGGAATGGTCATTGTGGGCCGCGGCCCCGCCGCAGACCATGCGGGCGAAGTTCCGGGCGACAATGGTTTCGGCGGTGGCGCCGCACAGGCCCACAGCCTGCTTCTTCTGCTCTTCGCCCTCTTTCGCCTTCTTGGGCGGGGGCACGCGGCAGGGACCCTGTGCACAGATGCGGCAGCAGGCCCCTTCCGCCCCGATGGGACAGGGCTTCATGGTCTGGGCCCGGTCAAAGATGGTTTCGATACCTTCCGCCTGGGCCTTTTTGAGCATTTTCTGGGTCGCAGGATCTATTGAACATTTTGTCACATCTAACTCAGCCATTAATCTTTCCTCCAGTTTCATACGTTAAGGGATGACCTTCATGGCCCCCCTTGAAAACAGAGCCTTCTGCCCGGCGTAATACATGAAAGGCGATGGTGATCGGGGCTGAGCTCTGGATAAGATGGTAAGCTAATCCAGGCTGCGGCAGCGCCTTAGCCGGCCAGCTCCTGGATGACGGATTTCACCATTTTCACCGACTCAGGATGGCGCATGATGAGCAGATCGCTCCCCGCCAGCAGCAGGTCCACCGCGGTGATGGCTTCCATCAGGATGCCTCGTTTGGCTTGGTCGCCCAGTTGCGGCGCTTCAGCGTTGGACTGTTTGCACTCTTTCACTTTCCAGACTTCCTGACCGACATAGTTGAGGATGGGGAGCTGGAGTTTGTCGTCTTCCTGGGTCAGGGCGGCCATGCGGTCCCGCTCCATGACGGAATAGGAATACTCCATGCCGTAGCCCAGGCCGCCAGTGGTCGGATCCACTAAGATCTGGGCGTCTTTGACACCCAGTTGGCCCAGCAGGATATTCAACTGTTTGGCCAGGTTGACGTCGATGGGGGAGTTGGCCGACACGGTGTGGCCATAAGCCAGGGCCGCGGCGCCGATCTTCTTGTAGTTCTTGTCCTGGACCGGACCCATCACGATGTTCTTGTCGGCGCAGGCTTCGGCCACGGCGGGCAAGACTTCCTGGTCTTTTTCCACGTTGCTGGTGCCGTAAACGATTAACGGCACGTCAATCGCGTCCGCCACTTTCTTGGCCGTGGCCGCGGCGGCTTCCGCCGAGGCGTTGTCCCCGTTAGGATCGGTGCTGTTGAGGATCAAGGCAATGGCTTCGGCCCCAAATTCTTTGATGCACTTCTGGGCCCAGGCCACGGGATCGCCAGCTACGTCCTTAATGGTCTCATACACCGGGCCGGCCCAATCCTCGCCCGGATCCCGGTCCCATATCTCCATGGCAATCCGGGGTTTGTTCGGCATTGGCCCTTCGAATACATAGAAGGGGTAGGAGGTTTCTCCTCCCAGGGTAATGGCATTAGCGCCTTTACCAATAGTTACCGTCTTGATCGCGCCAGAATACTTCTGTGTGGGAATTTCAAACGCCAAGGTAGTTCCCTCCTTAATTTTTTCCGGAATTGCCGGTATCTTATCGCATCGTAAAGTCGCGGAGGTATAAACATTGTGAAAATAATAATTAATTAGGCAACCTGTCAAGCAAAAAATCACGCCCGCCAGGTTTCTCGTTATGAACTTAGGTAAAAAAGCGGTCGAAAATGGCGTAAGCTCCTTGTAATGCTGGGGAATCAGCCGGCAGGGTGAAAGTGGGGCGACCCTGGCTATCGTACTCCGCCAACTGGGAATCTTCGGGGATCAGGCCAGCCAGTTCCAGCCCTTGGGTGGCGATTTCGTCCGTGGTCTTGGAACTGAGACCGTTCGTCACCCGGTTCACGATGAGGACGCACCGGCCCACCACCACTTTCAAGGCCAGGGCCAGGTCCTTGAGGCGCCGGGCCGCCTGGATGCCGCGCCAGGACGGGTCGCTCACCAGCACCAACAGATCCACCTTATTGGTGGTGAGGCGGCTCATGTGCTCCATCCCGGCTTCGTTATCCATCACGATGTAAGGGTAATTTTTGGCCAGGACGTCCATGAAGTGGGCTACCAGATTGTTGGCGGCGCAATAGCAGCCCGCGCCTTCGGGCTGGCCCATGGCGATGAGGTCGAAGCCGTCGGCCTCCACCAGGCACTGGTTGATGCGCATCTCGATGAGCTGGTCTTTGGTCATGTCCCGCATGCCGCCGCCTTTTTTCATCTCTTCCCGGGCCGCGCCGACGGTGCTGTCCACTTCGACTCCCAGGACTTCATTGAGATTGCTGTTGGCGTCGGCGTCCACGGCCAGCACCGGTTTTCTGTCATGTTCCAAGAGGTAGCGCAGCAACATGCCGGCCACGGTAGTCTTGCCGGTGCCGCCTTTGCCGGCCATGGCAATGAGAAAGCTCACGGTTGATCTCCCTTACTGTGAAAGTATTCACATGAATTATATGATAACCATGGTACAAAGGTAAAGGGCTTTATGAGGTGCGGTTTCCCCGATCGCCGCAGCCCTAATCCCTCGCGGCGCAAAGCGGCCGGCGGCGATTTGCCCCGGCGGGGACAAAATACTTGCGCAGCCTGGGGCGGAATCATTATAATTCTGGAGGAGAAGAAGAAGACCGGGAAGACCCCGACGCCATAATTTCTCTCCCGCCCACCTGTTGGGGGATCGTCCAATGGCAGGACAGCGGCCTTTGGAGTCGCCGATGGAGGTTCGAATCCTCCTCCCCCAGCCAACCGAAAAGTATTTTGCCGCAGCTTCACCTCTTCAAAACTATTCCCCGGATTTCCAAAAGGATTGCCTTAATAAGTCATGATTACCGTGAAAACGGGGGTATAGCTAAATTGGGAGTTTTTGCCGACCAGGTCCACGGCCACTCCCAATTCGGCGGACCATCTGGGACTGAAGATATATTCGAGCCCCGGCAGGACTCCGACGCCATGAGTGATGACCTCCCGAGAAGGCCGGAACAGGGGGCCGACGTTCCAGGTGGTGTAGATTTCCAGCATAGCCACCCATTTCGAGGTTAAGGGCAACTCCGCCGCCAGGTTCCCGGTGATCAGGTCCCGGCCATGCAGCGTCGGCAGGAGCGGGGAGGCTTGTTGGTTAGTGACCGCCTTAGGGTCCCGGGTGGGGAAGCTGTACCACAGGTTGGCGTAAAGATAGACCGGCCCCACCCACTTGGAGAGGTTGACGCCCGGCGTAAAGCCAAAAGTGCCGCCGCCCAAGGCATCGGTTCCCAGTCGGCCAGGATTGAGGCGGTAATGGTGGCCGGTGGGGAAATTCACGGTGAAGATTGCGGTCACCGTGGGCCGCCAGGCGGTCTCCTCCAGGAGCTGGTATTTTGCCGTGAAGTAGAGATCCCCAAGGCCGGTGAAACTGGCCGAACGGCTGCCGCCAAACCTGGTTCCTTCCACCTGGCCGGCCCAATTCTGCAAAAAGACCCCCACCAGGTTGACCTCGATATTCGGGGCCAGGCCGTAGATGAGCTTCACCGGCATTTCCAGGGAGGCGAAATTGCCCCGGGCGCTCACCCGGCGCCAGTTGGTCGTAGAATTTCCTGCCACGAAATCGAGGCTCCAATAAGGTTGGAGGCTGAATTGCCCCGGTGGAGCCGGGACCGCGTTGTCGGTGATGATGGGGCCGGCGGTGGCGGGATGTTCCGGGGGCGGCTGGGCCGCCGCGGCCGTCCGCAAGGGGGGCATGACTGCCATCCCCAGGCTCAACAGAAGGGTGAGGAGAAGCCGGATCAAGGTGGCGCCATTATAGCAAAATCCCGCCCGGCTCATGATAAAGATTATTGAGGCGGCCGGGGGAAACGACCTGGCAGCCCGCTCGTTTTCCCCTGGCCCCAAAATTTATTCTTGACAACCGGAATATAGATCCCTATATCTTGGAGCCATAAATATTCGGGTGCCCTGCCCAGGGCATAATAGGGAAGCCGGTGAAAAACCGGCACGGTCCCGCCGCTGTAACCGGGGACGAAACCTGCAACAAGCCACTGTCTCACTGAAGCGAGATGGGAAGGCGCAGGGAGTAGGTTGAACCGGGAGTCAGAAGACCTGCCCGGATAAAGGCTTAAGCCCCTACGAGGCCTAGCGGGCGGTAAGCTCCATTAAGGGTAAAGAAGCTGGGTGCAATCCTTAAGTCCTTGTGACTTAAGGATTTTTTTTTGAAAAAACCAAGTACAGGAGAGCGACATGGGAAAGCAACGTAAATTCGGATGGTTGGTTTTGGCGCTTATCTTCTCAATGCTAAGCGCCCCGTGGACCCTGAACGCAGCCTCAACGGCCAAGCCCGCCATCGTCTTGGCGGCCTTTGGCACTACTACAGAAGCCTTTGACACTTATAACTATTTTGAAGAAAAAGTCAAAGCGCGCTTTCCCGGCTATGAAATCCGCTGGGCTTTCACTTCCCATAAAGTCCGGAACAAGGTCGCCAAGGAAAAGGGCAAGCAGCTCAATGACCTGGGCACGACCTTGCGGGAATTAAAAGCAGCCGGTTATGCCCGGGTGGTGATCCAGTCTCTCCATATCGTGCCGGGAGAGGAGTGGGACAAGAAAGTCGTGCAGGTAAGCCGGGAGATCCCCGGCCTCAAAGTTGCCCTGGGAAAACCGCTGCTGAGCAGCCCCAAGGATCAAGAGCGGACCCTCCAGGTCATAGCCCAGACCTTCCCCAAGGATGCAAAGGACACCGTGGTGGTCCTGATGGCCCACGGCAGCCCCGTCCCTGAGGGAGAGAAGGCCTATTTTGCCTTTGACCGGCTGCTGCGGGCCCATTACCCGAATGTCTTTCTGGGCACCGTGGAAGAAAAACCCAGCAAGGAAGAGGCCTTCGAGGCCGTCAAAAAGGCCAACCCTAACACCGTGGTCCTCATGCCCTTCATGTTTGTGGCCGGTGAACATGTCGCCAAGGATATGTTGGGAGATGACCCGGAAAGTTGGAAATCGGAACTGCTCAAGCAAAAACCCTATCGCATCGAGGGGGTCAAAAAGGGGCTGGGCTATCAGGATAGGATAATAGATATCTACCTGGACCATCTGGCCCAGGCGCTGAAGGGCCTGTGACGCGTCGGCAGGAAGATGGGTTGACCAGGAGAGGAATCGCTTCAGACTATTGCAATTGCAATTCATTAATGATAAGAACTCCAAAGTCATTCAAATTCTCGAAGGCGCCTTTTTTTGGGGCGGCGCGCATAAAACCTGTTGACAAAAAGCCTGCTCTTGTCATAAGGTCTTGGAGGCTCCGGGAATGAACCCCGGACAGCCATACCCCAAAAATATTGAATTGAAGCCACGAAGGCTTTGGCGCCCCTCGGCCCTGAGTTTTCGTGGCTTTTTTTTTCCCGGTACAGGCCTAGAGGGGCAAGAGAGAGACAATCCCGGCAGCAGACGAGGCGCGGGTGATACGTCAATCTGAGCCTTAGGGCTGAGGCCTTAGCCCTTAAGGCTGTTGCCCGCCCAGGCCATTTTTTGCTTGAAGTTTGTCAGGAATAAGAGTATTGGCAGGATAATGCAACTTAGTTGCATTATAGTCCTGTCTGCTGGTATCGCCTTGGGTATTGCAGTTTTAGGACCGCAGCGATGCGGCATGGAAAGGAGAGAGTAAATGAGGTGTGCACGGAGCTGGTTATTTTTGCTACCGATTTGCTTTTTATCGTGCCTGGCGGTGGGGTGGGTCAGCCCGGCCGGCGCGGCTGAGGATAAAGAGAAAACCTCACCCCCCGCCGCGGTAGAGGGCGAAATTCAATTCGAAAAACCCCAGGAACCCTGTGAGCCGAAAGCCAAGGAAGAAGAGTGCCCCACCACCTTTGGCCCCATCATCACCGACACCGCCATTCCCATCGACAAGGGCAGATTCGCGGTCCAGCCCACTTTCGGGCTCAGCTTCATCACTGACGGCTTGACCCGGAACTGGCGAAGGGTCACGGCGGGCGGTAATTTGAAGACTTACAGTATGGATTGGAAATTCACTTATGGGCTGATGAATAACCTGGAGGTCTTCGCGGTGATCCCTTACGTCCACAACTGGGCCGGCAACGTCAATGAACTGGGGCCGAACGGGGAGCGCGCCGCCAATTTCGGAGGCTTGGGCGACATCAATCTGACTTTTAAATACCGCCTGGTGGAAGAGACCAAAACCATACCCACGGTGACCGCTCTCTTCGCCACCGATTTCCCCACCGGCCATTTTCGTCACCTCAATCCCGGGCGGTTGGGAACCGATCAACTGGGAGGCGGGGCCTACGCCTTCACTACCGGCTTAAATATGTCCAAATGGGTGAAACCCCTCATCTTTTATGCCAACGTCTGGTATACTATGCAGACCGCTTTCGACAGCAGGGAGGATAGAACCGGGCTGGTTCTGGATGAAAACGGCAACCTGGTGGAGGGCGACCCCGTGGCCACCCAGTTGCGCAACTATCCCCGGGACTTTGTCACGTTAAACCTGGCGGCGGAATATCCTCTGTTCGGCAAGTGGGTGGCGCTCCTGGAGCTCACCAGTTATTGGAGCGGCGGGCGTCTGTTCGGTCACCGGGCCAATCTGCCCGCCGAGGCCTTGATCTCGGTCTCGCCGGGCATCGAGTACATGGCCACGGATAAATTCTCCGTGGCCCTGGGGTTAAATATCGACTTCGCGGGCAAAAACACCGATGCCGCGATAACGCCGCTATTATCTATGGTATATGCTTTTTAAGAAAGGAGGACCATCGTATGAAACGGTGGCAGATAATTGGGACAAGTGTTTTAGGCGTGATGGTGTGGTGTTGGGCGGTGTCCGGCCCGGCCTGGGGCCAGGGGCGGGGCCAGGGATTTCGTCCCTGCCCTTATACCCCCTATGAATGCGCCGCCAAGGGCGTCTGCCGGCCGCTGACCATCACGGGCAAAGTGAGCCGGGTCTTTACCGAGACCCTGCAGGATAACATGTATCCCGGCATGGCCATCATCGTGGATACCAAGGACCGGGGCCAGGTGCGGGTTCACCTGGGACCCGTATGGTATCTGGAGCGCCAGGCCTTTTCCCTGGAGCCGGGGCAGGAAGTGCGGGTCCAGGGGGTCTGCCTGGAAGAGAAAGGGCAGACCCGTCTGATCGCCGCGGAAGTGACGGTGGGCGATTCCGTGTTAAAGCTCCGGGATATGGAAGGCAAGCCCATGTGGGAAGCCTGGCGCCAGCGCTGAACCGCGGCCAAGCCGACCTTCCCCTCAATTGTCCTTCTGTGCGAAGCGCGGGACTAGAGAGAGTCATCTAGGTCCTGCGCTTCAATCAGGATGGCGCCATAACCCGTTTTCCCACCGCTTCCCCACCGGCCAGCCTCCGCCTCCAGCCGACAAGTCGGCTAGTGCAAATCTTTTTCCTGATATTTCACAGATATGCCCGGCGAAAATGCGTCTCTAGGTGAGAATCCCCGGTCAAATTCAGGTGTTTTTCCGGGCTTTATCAGGAGATATCCCGATTTACTCCCCTTCAATAAAGTTCGATGATGCATTCAAATGATTAAGAAGATTAGCGCGGATTTGTGGAATTGCTGAAACCCGGGAAATGCCGGGGGATGCCTTGCAAATGGTAAAATTGTTCTCTCCTCAGGACTAGGGCGTATCGTGAGTATCTGGCTGCAGGGACAACTTGACTACATTTTTTTCTTTTACGGCCTGGCCTTCATCTGCCTGGGGGCAGTTTCCTATATCCTCACCAAAGAGGGGAGCCAGCGGCTTCCCTGGATCTATCTGGCCGGTTTCGGGCTGATCCATGGGATCAACGAATGGCTGGATCTCCTGGCTCTGCGTCTGCCGCCTGAGGTCTGGTTTACAGGCTTACGGGCGGCAGTCCTGGCCTTGTCCTTTCTCTGCCTGGTAGAATTCGGCCGTGTCAGCGGCATCCGGCGGCAAGGGCGGGGACCGGGGCGCTGGGTCCCGGGAGTTCTGCTCCTGGGCGCCGGCCTGGGGGGCCTCGCCGGCTGGAGCGGCCTGAACGCCGCCACCCGGTATGCCCTGGGACTGGTGGGCAGCCTGTGGGCAGGCTGGGCCTTATATGAAGAAGGGCAAGAGGCCGGCTCCCGCGGCCGCCCCTGGCTGACGGCCGGCGCCGCCGGTTTCCTGGTCTACGGCCTGGCGGCCGGGTTGGTCGTGCCCGCGGCCCGGTTTTTCCCGGCCTCCCTGGTCAACTACGAGACCTTCACCGGCTTGACCGGCCTGCCGATACAGCTAGTGCGAGGGGTGCTGGCGGTGGGGATTGCCGCCATGATCTCGGTGCATTTCCAGGTGTCGCGGTCCGCGGAGTATGAAGGCAGCACCCGGCACCGGTCCCGCTTCATGCTGGGCCTCGGGCTGGCCCTGTCAGCCATTTTAATCTCGGGCTGGTTCTTGACCCAATTCCTGGGCCAAGTGGCCCGGGACCAGATCCGCAAGGACGGCGTCGGTCAGAGTAAAATCATCATTCAACGCTTGACCTTTGAACTGGGGGAAGCCGAAGAAGCCGTAAAGGCCCTGTCCGGCTCGCCCTGGATCGGTCCGGTCCTGGAATCGAAGTCCGCCGAGACCCTGGCCCGGGCCAACTCGGTGCTGGACCGCTATCAGCAGCGCTTCGGCGCGTCGGTGGCTTATCTCCTGGACAAAACCGGAACCACCATCGCCTCCTCCAACCGGGGCGCCCCGGATAGCTTTGTGGGCCAATCCTATGCCTTCCGGCCTTACTTTCAGAAGGCCATGGCCGGCCAGACCGCCCGCCATTTCGCCCTGGGCGTGACCTCCAAAAAGCGCGGCTTTTACGCCTCCCATCCGGTTCGGGACCAGGAGGGCAAGATCGTGGGGGTGGCGGTCCTCAAGATGACGCTGGATAAATTTCAGCAAGACCTGCGCAACTTCGACCCTGCCTTTCTCATCGACCCCCAAGGGGTGGTGTTCGCGGGCAGCCGCCCTTACCTCGACTATCAGAACCTCTGGCCGTCGGCCCCGGGCCCGCAAAATGGCAAGGCCGCGGCCGTCTATACCGAGTCGGTCTTTCCCGAGGCCCTGGCGGATGGCGCCGACGCCAGCCTGGATGGCAATCATTACCTCCTCTACCGGCAAGACATCGACGCCTTGATGGCGCCGGGCTGGACCCTGGTGTTTTTGGCGCCGGTCCACCTGGAAGTGCTTTATCGGTCCTTGGGCATTGCCTTAGCCTTTATCCTTGTGGTGTTGATCCTGGTCGCGGCCGGCAGCAACCTGTCCATTCGGGAGGGGGCCAATCGCGTCGAGGCTTCGGAGGCGCGGTTCCGGGCTATGTTTGCCGCGGCTCCCGAAGCAGTGTTCGTCTATGACCCGGAAAACCGCAAGGTGCTCGATGCCAATCCCTTTATGGCCCAATGGCTGGGATATACTCCGGCAGAACTGGTCAACCTGAATATCGACGAGCTTGTCGAGACCGGCGAGGATGCGGCCGCGGACCTGAACGGCCCGGCATGCATGCTGCATCGGCGTTACCGGCGCCGGGACGGCACCCCGGTAGACGTGGAAATCACCGGGGCCAAGATCTTCTATGGGCAGAGGATCCAGGAACTCGTGTTCGTCCGGGACGTCACCGCGCGCAAGCGCGCCGAGGCCGAACTGGCCTGGGAAGCCACGGTCAACGCCTCCATCGCCGAACTTTCCCGGACCTTGCTGACCGCCTTGCCCCTGGAGGAGATCGCCTCCCTGGTGCACGACCGCGCCCTGCGTCTCACCGACAGTAACCTGGGATTTGCCGGATATATCAACCCCCAGACCGGGGACCTGGTGATCCCGGAGATGACCGGGGAGGTTACCGACGCCGGGGCGGGCCGGAATAACGCCAGCCTCTTCGAGGCTTGCCGCGGCCTTTGCGGCTGGGTCCTGAAACACCACCAGCCCTTGATCATCAACGATCCCCAGGCAGGTCCCAGGTCTATGGGCACGCTTCCCATCCGCCGCTTTCTCTCGGTGCCGGCCATCATCGAAGACCGGCTGGTGGGGCAGATCGCCCTGGCCGATGCCGGCCGCGAGTATACCCGCCGGGATCAGGAGATTTGTGAACGTCTGGCGCTGCTCTATGCCATGGCCATCCATCGCCAGCGGCTGGATGAAACCCTGCGGGAAAGCGAACGCGGCCTCAAGACCATCCTGGATAACGTCCAGACCGGGGTGTTGATCATCGACCCCGAGACCCAGAGCATCGTGGACGCCAACCCGGTGGCGGTCAAACTCATGGGCTCCCCCAAAGATAAAATCGTGGGCTCCCCCCGGCAGAGATTCATCCGCGCCCCTCAGAACGGGAGCAGTCCCATTTCCGATCTGGACGATACCGTGGCCGATACTCAACGGATCTTGCTGCGGGGCGATGGGGGCAGCCGCTGGATTATTCAGACGGTGGTGCCCATATCGTTGCAGGGTAAAGGCTACCTGCTGGAAAACTTTGTGGATATCACCGAGCGCCGGCAATGGGAAGAGGCCGTCCAAACCGCCAATGACAAGCTCCATGCCGCGGTGTCCCAGGTCGAAGAACAGAACCGCACCATGACGCTGGCCAGTGAAATGGCGGATATTCTCCAGTCCTGCCAGACCTCGGAAGAGGCTTACGCGGCAATTTCCCATTTCATGCCCAGATTTTTTCCGAGCGACTCAGGGGCCTTGTACATCCTCAATAATTCCCGGAACCTCTTTGAGGCCACCGCGGGGTGGGGATTAAACGCCGCGGAGGTTTCGGTCTTTGCCCCGGATGAATGCTGGTCGGTGCGGCGCGGCCGGGTCCATAAGGTAACGGAGGCGGGCGGGTCCATGATCTGCCGTCATGTGAGTGAAGCCATCCCCGGCGGCTATATGTGCGTGCCCCTCATCGCCCAGGGCGAAACCCTAGGGATCTTCCACCTGCGGGCGGGCTCCCCGACCGAAGATGGCCGGCCCGAATTGACCGCCGCCAAAGAGCAACTGGCCCTGACCGTGGCGGAAGATATGGCCCTGGCCCTGGCCAACCTGAAGCTCAGAGAGACCTTGCGCAGCCAGGCGATCCGCGACCCCCTCACCGGTTTGTTCAACCGCCGCTACATGGAGGAAACCCTGGTGCGGGAGCTGAACCGGGTGAAGCGCCTGGGGACCAACCTGGGCGTGATCATGATGGACCTGGACCAGTTTAAACTTTATAACGACACCTTCGGCCACCATGCCGGGGACGAACTCCTGAGCACTCTGGGAGCTCAGATGAAGAGCCTGGTCCGGGAAGAGGATATTGCCTGCCGCTACGGCGGCGAAGAATTTCTCTTGATCATGCCCGGGGCCTCAGAAAAAATTACCCTGGAGCGGGCCGAGATCCTGCGCCAGGCCGTCAAAGAGATGCATCGGAACCACCGGGGCCAGAAACCCGCGACGCTGTCTTTGGGCGTGGCAGTGTATCCGGACCACGGCGACACCGAACTGGAGATTATCCAGGCCGCCGACGTCGCCCTCTACCGCGCCAAGCAGGAAGGCCGGGACCGGGTGAGGATGGCGGCAACTGCCGGAACAATCAAGAAAACCAGCCTCAAAAATCTGTCGCCACCCCACATAGAGGTCATGTAAACCGAACCGGCCCTGCCCGGGATGGTTTCATGACGGCCGATCCGGCGGTTGAAAATTGAAGCTGGCTCGAATTTTCCCGCCCGCATATTGCAATTCTCCGATTATCTGCAAGAAATTTACCGACTTTTCCGCGACCTGTCTGGCTTTGGGAGATTTTAAGCAGGATTGGCCAAATGGCTCCGGGCTTGACAAGGGCTCAAGGGTATTGAATTTTGCAACAAAAAGATTTAGAAGATAAAATAGATAGATGATTTTCCTTTAACTTGAATCCAGCCGTTCACCAGACAGGAACCGACCATTGACCCGCGCCCATCAACTGGTAGGGTTTATCCTGGATAATCAAAACTATGCCGTGCCTCTGGCCCAAGTAACGCGGGTCGTCCATGCGGTGGCAGTCACCCCGTTGCCCAACGCTCCCGAGATTGTCCTGGGGATTATCAATTTTTCCGGCAGAGTCATTCCGGTGGTCGATATCCGCCGGAGATTCCGGCTGCCCGGCCGAAAAACCGCGCTTTACGATAACCTGATCATCGCCAGGACCGCCAAACGGGACCTGGCCTTCCTGGCCGAGGCGGTGACCGGAGTCAGGGAATGCCGGGAGGAAGATATTACCGCGGCGACCAAGATCATTCCCGGCCTGGAATATCTGGAAGGAGTGCTCAAGTTTCAGGATGGACTGATATTCATTCACGACCTGGAGCGGTTCCTGTCCCTTGACGAGGCGCAATCCCTGGAAGCGGCCCTGCAGGGATTTAGGCCGGCCCCATGACCCAGAAAATTTCCGACGACCTGCTGGATCGGCTCAGCGCCTGCTTAACCGCTCACATCGGGGTGACTTTTCCGGCCAGCCGCCGCCCGGATTTGACCCGGGGCATTAAGGCCGCGGCCCGGAAACTGGGCTACGATAATGCCGAATCCTGTATTCGAGGGCTGTTGTCGGCGTCCCTGGACCGCGCCCAGATTCAACTGCTGGCCAGCTACCTGACGGTGGGGGAGACCTATTTCTTCCGGGAGAAGAAAAGCCTGGCGGTCTTTGAGGCCCACATCCTGCCCGAGCTGATCCGCAGCCGCGCCGGCAAGGATCGGCGCCTGCGCTTCTGGTGTGCGGCCTGCGCCACCGGCGAAGAGGCTTATACCATCGCCATGCTGCTCCGCCGGACTATCCCGGATCTAAAGAACTGGGATATCTCCATCCTGGCCACGGATATCAATCCGCAATTTCTCGACAAGGCGGCCCGGGGCCTCTATGATAAGTGGTCATTCCGGGAGACTCCGCCCGAAATTCGGCAAAGATTTTTTACCCAACGGGGCGCTCGCTTTGAAATACACCCCGATCTTAAACAAATGGTGACGTTCTCGTACCTTAATCTGGCGGCGGACCCTGCCGTCCCCCGCTCGCCTTACCCCCAGGGCCTGGACCTCATCTTTTGCCGCAATGTCCTGATGTACTTTTCTCCGGAGTGGGCCAAGAAAGTCGCGCAGCGTCTCTATCGCGCCCTCAAGAACGAGGGCTGGCTCATCGTCAGCCTGACCGAAGCCTCCCATGTCCTGTTCTCCCAGTTCGTGTCCGTATATTTTCCCGAAGCCATCGCCTATAAGAAAGACCCGCGCCGCGCCAAGCGGATCGCGTGGCAACCGGCGGCGCCGCCGTGTGAGTCCAGCGGGCAGCCGGCGGCGGTCCGCGGGGAATTCCAGCTTCCCGAGACCCCGGCCGGACCGGAACCGGTGACGACTCCGCCCGCGGTGTCCCCGGCGATCGCCACTCCGGACGTAGAGCGCGAGGCGCCAATCGGGCCCACCGCGGAGCAGATCACGGACCTGGTGCTTCAAGCCCGGGCCTGTGCCGACCAGGGCCGGCTGCCGGAGGCCCTGGGGTGGTGCGAACAGGCCCTGGCCGCCGACCGGTTCAATCCGGCCTTGCACTACCTGCGCGCCGCGATTTTGCAGGAACAGGATGACGTGGGCGCAGCCGCCCTGGCCTTGAAGAAGGCCCTGTACCTGGACCAGGAATTCGTCATGGCTCATTTTGCCCTGGGCAATCTCGCCCTCCGGCAGGGAAATGTCAGGAAGGCCCGGAAGTATTTGGAGAACGTTATCGCCCTCCTGGAGGCCTGCCCGCAGGATGACCTGCTGCCCGAATCCGCCGGCCTGACCGCCGGCCGGCTGAGGGCCATCGTGCAATCCACCATCGCCATGAGGAAACTGGATGAAAGCCGGGCCCGCCATGAGTAAGGTCACGGACTGGGACCTGATCCGCTCCCGTCTGGCCGCCCTGCAGGTGGCCATTGACCGGGGCGGCATCCCTGAACCGGAAGAGCAGCAGCGGATCCTTTTGGCCCGGGCCCAGGCCCTGGCGCAAGACCGGGAACCGGAACGGGAAGCCGGTGAGTATCTCGAAGTCCTGGAGTTTGTCCTGGCTTCGGAAAGCTACGCCCTGGAAATCTCCGAGATAAGGGAAGTCTATCCGCTCAAGGAACTCACGCCGCTGCCCTGCACGCCGCCTTTCGTGCTGGGGATCATCAACGTCCGGGGGGAGATTCTGTCGGTCCTTGACCTCAAGCAGTTCTTCGACCTGCCGAATAAAGGCTTAAGCGATCTCAATAAAGTCATCATTCTGCGCCGCGGCGACCTGGAAGTCGGCCTGCTGGCGGATGTCATCACCGGGGTGCGTTCTCTGGCCGTCTCCGAACTGCAAGCCTCGCTTCCCACCCTGGCCGGCAGCAGTGCGGATTACCTCAAGGGGGTCACCAAGGAAGCCTTAATAGTTCTGGACGCGGCAAAAATCCTGAGGGATGAAAGGATTATCCTCCACCAAGAAGTGGAAATCTAAACCAAATTGGGTCAGATGAGGGACAAGCCATGAGATGGTTCGCCAATCTTTCCACCCGGAACAAGCTGGTTTGCGGCTTTGGGCTGATAGTCCTGTTTTTGGCTGCGGTAGTCATTATCGCGTATGGCGGCATCAGGTCCATCCAGCAAGGGTATAAGTCAACTCTCAAGGAAGAGCTCGAAGTGGTGGAGAGCCTCATTGAATTCAGGGCCAATCTCAACCGGCAGCGCCTGGATATGCTCCGGCTGGTGTCGGCGCCCGACAAGGCGGAACAACTGGCCATTGAAAGGGAGATCAGGGCCAACTCCAAACAAAATACCACCCTCCTGGACAACCTGTCCCGGGCCATTGGCGACAATCCCCAGTTCACCAGGAGCCTGGAAGAATTTAACAACGGCTTGCGGGTTTACCGTCAAACCCGGGAAGAGCAAATCTCCCTTGTTTATCAGGGCAAGATCGACGAAGCCAAAAAGCTCTCCATGACGGTGCAGGATGAACGCTTCGAGCGGCTGCGGACCATCGCCCTGGAAATGGCGGACCGGGCCAAGGCCTTTGCCGCACAGCAAATCGCCGGCTCTGACGCGGTCGTCACCCGGGCTATCCTCATCTTCGTGATTTTCGGGGCGGTGGCCGTGATCATCAGCATCTTGCTGGTCATGCTCCTGACCCGCATTATTGCCCGTCCCCTCCAGGATATCTCCCAGGTGGCGGAACAGATTTCTTTGGGAGACCTGGCCGTCGAGGTGCCCGCCTTGGAACGCCGGGATGAGGTCGGCGCCCTGGGGCAGTCCGTCAGCCGGATGATCCGCTACCTCAGGGAGATGGCCGGGGTGGCGGACCGGCTGGCCGCCCGGGATTTTTCGGTCACCGTCACCCCCCGGTCCGACAACGACGTATTCGGCAAGGCCTTCGCCACCATGGTGACCAATATCCGGGAACTGGCCAAAGAAGTCCGGGGTGGGGTTGACGTCCTGGCTTCCGCGGCCAGCGAGATTGTGGCGGTCACCTCCCAGATATCCTCCGGGGCCGCGGAGGCCTCCACCGCGGTCAACCAGACCACGGCTACGGTCAGCGAAGCCAACCAGGCGGCCCAGCTCTCGACCCAAAAGGCCCGGTACGTTTCCGAGAGCGCCCAGAAAACCGATCAGATCGCCCAGAGCGGCAAGAAATCCATGGCCGACCTGATCGCCGGCATGGACCAGATTCGGGGCCAGATAGAGTCCATCGCCGAGAGCGTGTTGCGTTTGAGCGAGCACAGCCAGGTCATCGGGGAGATCAACGACGCGGTCACCAATCTGGCGGAGCAATCGAACCTGTTGGCCGTCAATGCCGCCATCGAGGCCGCCCGGGCCGGGGAGCAGGGCCGGGGTTTTGCCGTGGTGGCCCAGGAAATCAGGAACCTGGCGGAACAATCGAAGCAGGCCACCGCCCGCATCCGGGGGATTTTGAGCGATATTCAAAAGGGCATGAACGCCGCGGTGCTGGCCACGGAACAGGGGACCAAGGCCGTGGAGTCCGGCGTCAAACAATCCGCGGTGGCCGAGGCCTCGATCCGCGCCCTGTCCGACAGTATTGCCGAATCCGCCCAGGCGGCCATCCAGATCCTGGCTTCGACCCAACAGCAGCTCGTCGGCATGGATCAGGTAGTTTCGGCCATGGAAAATATCAAACAGGCCAGCGCCCAGAATCTCAGCGCCGCCCAACAGACCGAGTCGGCCGCCCATGATTTGCACGGGGTCGGCGGCAAGCTCAAGCAATTGGTGGAGAGCTACAAGCTCTAAAGAATCGGCATGGGTACCAAGGACCAAGACTTCCTGAAACGGCTGCAGGCTACCTTCAAAGTCGAAGCCGCCGAGCACCTGAAGGCCATCGCGGCCGGGCTTCTGGAGCTCGAACGCGCCGATGCCCCTGAGGCGCGCCAGGAAATTATTCAGGCCGTCTTCCGGGAAGCCCACAGCCTTAAAGGCGCGGCCCGGGCCGTTAACCTGGTGGAGATCGAGGCCGTCTGCCAAGCTCTGGAAAACGTCCTGGCCCGGTGGAAGGGCCAGGACCAGGCGGCCGCGGCGGCCGGGTTCGACGTCCTGCACCAGGCCGTGGTCCTGATTGAGCGGCGGGTATCGGCCGAATCTGCCGGAGCCACCCCCGCCGAACAGGCACAGCTCAATGAAATTGCCGGACGTCTCGGCCGGGTCGCCAGGGCCGCCGCGGCGCCAGCCGCTGAGGGGGACGCCCCGGTCCCGGCCGCACCGGAGTCGAGCCCTGCCCTCCCGGACCGCGAGCCCAGGCCCGCCGCCGCCGAGTCGGTCCGGGTATCTCTGGCCAAATTGCAGGAGCTCTTGCGGCAATCCGAGGACTTCCTGGCGGCCAAATTGGGCGCGGGTCATCTCCTGACGGCCATCAATGACATCGGCGCCACTCTGGGCGCCTGGCGGGAAAAGTGGGACCGGGTACAACCCGCGGTCCAGGCGCAGCGCCGGAGTGGGGAAAGGGCCGGCCCCGCGCCCCAGGCCGACCGGCTCTCCGAGTTTCTGCAATGGGACGAAGCCTACCACAAATCTCTGGAAAGCCAACTGGCCGGGTTGGCCCAGACGGCGGCGCGGAGCCACCGCCTCTTGAGCCGCATGGTGGAGACCCTCACCGGGGACCTGAAACAGGTCCTGATGCTGCCCTGCCAGCCGGCCCTGGACATCCTGCCCCGGCTAATGCGCGACCTGTCCCGCTCCCAGGGCAAAGACGCGGAACTCATCATCCAGGGCGGCGAACTCGAGATCGACCGGCGCATCCTGGACGAAATCAAGGACCCCCTCATCCACCTGGTGCGCAACTGTATCGACCACGGCATTGAGACCCCCGAAGAACGGCGGCGGCAGCACAAACCGGTCCGGGGCCGCATCGTCATCGCCATCCGCCCCACCGCGGGCGGCAAAGTCGAGATGCGCGTGTCGGACGACGGGGCCGGCATCGACGCTACCCAACTTAGGCACACCACCGCCCGGCTGGGCGTGATCTCGCCGGCCGCGGCCGAGAACGCCGAGGACTCCGAGCTCTTGCCGCTGATCTTCGAACCGGGGGTCTCCACCAGTCCCATCATCACCGACATTTCCGGCCGGGGTCTGGGCCTGGCTATTTTGCGGGAAAAAATCGAGAAGCTGGGCGGCTCCTACAGCGTGGCCAGCCAGCCCGGCCAGGGAACCACCTTCCACCTGGTCTTGCCCATCACCCTGGCCACCTTCCGGGGGACCCTGGTTCGCCTCGGGAGCCGCGTCCTGGTCGTGCCCACCAAGAACGTCGAGCAGGTGCGGCGAGTCCCCCGGAGCGAGGTCCGCACCGTCGAAAACCGGGAAACCATCGAACTGAACGGCCAGGCCGTCTCCCTGGTCAGCCTGGCCAGGGTCCTGGAACTGCCCGAGGCCCCGCCGGCCGGCGATCCCGAGGGCTTGCTGCCGGTGGTGGTGCTGACCCTGGCCGACAAGCGCCTGGCCTTCCGGGTAGATGAAATTCTGAATGAGCAGGAAGTCCTGGAAAAACCCCTGGGCCGGCAATTGGCCCGGGTCCGGAACCTCAGCGGGGCCACCATCCTGGGGACCGGGGAACTGGCGCCAATCCTTAACGCGGCCGATGTGATGAAGTCCGCGACCCGCTCCGGCCCGGCGGTCCTGAAACCCGTTCCGGAGGAGTTTGAGGACCTCTCCGGCCAAACCATCCTGGTGGCGGAAGATTCCATTACCGCCCGGACCCTGCTCAAGAATATCCTCGAAGCCGCCGGCTATCGGGTAGTGACCGCGGTGGACGGTATAGACGCGTTCGGCAAGCTGGCGGAGGGCGACGTTGCCCTGGTGGTGTCCGACGTGGATATGCCGAGGCTGGGCGGCTTTGACCTGACCGCCAAGCTGCGCGGCGACCCGCGCTTCGAGGAACTTCCCGTGGTGCTGGTTACCGCACTGGAATCCCCGGAAGACCGCCAGCGGGGCATAGACGCGGGCGCCAATGCCTATATCGTGAAAAGCAGTTTCGATCAGAGCAATCTCCTGGAGACCATCAAGAGACTTATATGAGTTCTAGCAGGCCTATCAAGGTGCTGGTGGTGGAAGACTCCCCCGTGGTGCGGGAGTTGATCACCCATATCCTCACCGGCGATCCCGAGATTCAGGTCATCGGCGCGGCTGCCAGCGGCGCCGAAGCCATTGAGGCCGCGACCCGGCGCCAGCCCGACCTGATCACCATGGATGTCAACATGCCGGGGATTAACGGTTACGAGGCTACCCGGCAGATCATGCAGACCTGTCCCACCCCCATTATCATCGTCAGCGCCGCGTACGATCCCGATAATCTCACCAAGACCTTCGAAGCCATCGAGGCCGGGGCCCTGGCCGTGTTGCCGCCGCCCTTAGGTATCGGGCACCCGGACTTCCGCGCCCGGGCCGACGAGTTGATCCGAACCGTCAAATTGATGGCCGAGATCAAGCTGGTCAGACGCTGGGCCAAAGCGCCCGGAGCCAAGCCGGCCGCCAAACTTGAAGTCAAGAAAGCCCCGTCCGGGGTCGAGGTCGTGGCCATCGGGGCTTCGACGGGCGGACCTTTGGCGCTGAAACAGCTCCTCGCGGGCCTGGGCAGCGGGTTCCCCGCGCCGGTTTTGATTGTGCAGCATATGTCCCCGGGATTCATCCGGGGTTTTGCCGAATGGCTGGGACACGCCTCCTGTTTCCCCGTGCAGGTGGCCCGACCCCGGGAGCAGATGCTGCCGGGGCACGCTTACGTGGCCCCGGATGATTTTCACATGGGGGTGGACCGGGCCGGCGGCATCGAATTGAACCCCGAGGAGCCGGAGAACGGGGTGCGTCCAGCCGTAGCTTATCTCTTCCGTTCCGTAGCGGAATGCTACGGGCCCAACGCGGTCGGCATTCTGTTGACCGGCATGGGCGCCGACGGCGCGGCCGAGCTGGCCCTGATGAAGAGCCGCGGCGCCCTCACTATTGCGCAGGATAAGGAGAGTTCCGTGGTGCACGGCATGCCGGGACAGGCCATTAAACTCCGGGCCGCCACTTGTGTCCTGGGGCCGGAGAAGATCGCCGACCTCCTCAAAACCCTGGTACAGAAAGAGGACCGCAACCATAATACGGTGTAGTGATTAAATTTCATTAGACTTCAGGTGCAACAAAGGAAGGCTGATGCACGAGGACTCGAAAGCAATTCTGGTGGTCGAAGATAGCGCCACCCAGGCGGAGCGCCTCAGGCTAATCCTGGAACAGCAGGGCTATCGGGTGGCGGCGGCCAGAAACGGCCGGGAAGCCTTGAGCGCCATGGCCCGGGAAAAACCGCAACTGGTGATCAGCGACATCATCATGCCCGAGATCGACGGGTATCAGCTCTGCCGGTTGATCCGGGCCGACCGGGACCTGAAGCACACCCCGGTGATTCTGCTGACCGCGCTCTCCGACCCCGCCGACGTCATCAAGGCCCTGGAATGCGGCGCCGACAACTTTATCGTCAAGCCCTATGATGAGCCGAACCTGCTGAGCCGCATCCACCTGTTCGAAACCAACCGGGATTTGCGTAACCTGGAAGCGGTGCAGCCGCCTCTGGAGATCGTCTTTCAAGGGCAAAAATACCTGGTTAATTCCGACCGTCTGCAAATCCTCAACCTCCTGCTGTCCACCTATGAGGCCGCGGTGGCCCAGAACACCCAACTGCTCCAGACCCAACAGCAGTTGCAGCGGCTCACCGAAGCCCTGGAAGACCAGGTCAACCAGAGAACCGCGGCCTTGTCCGAAGAGGTCGCCGTGCGCCGGCGGGCCGAAGAGGCCCTCAGGGCCTCCGAACAGAACCTGAGGTTTCTCTCCTCGCAACTGCTGACCGCCCAGGAACAGGAACGCCGGCGCCTGTCCCTGGAACTACACGATGAACTGGGGCAGTCGCTGATTCTCCTTAAACTGCAACTGCGCAATATTGAAAGGAATCTGCCGCCGGATCAGGTGCAGTTACGGCAAGACAGCCTCGATGGCCTGCATTTTATTGATGAGATTATCGAAAATGTCCGGCGGCTCTCCCGGGAACTGCGTCCGAGTATGCTGGAAGACCTGGGCCTGTCTTCGGCCTTACGGCAACTGACCGGCGAATTCAGCCGGAGGTCCGGCCTGGAAATAGCCGCGCAGGTGGAGGAGATTGACGATCTGTTCTCCCCTGACGCGCAGATCAACATTTTCCGCATCTTCCAGGAATCTCTCACCAATATCGGCAAATATGCCCATGCCGACCGGCTCCTGGTGGCTGCGAAAAAGCAGGACGGCCAGGTCCAGTTTCTCGTCGAGGATGATGGCGACGGCTTTGATTTGGCCCAGGTTAAGACCCGCGACCCCGGCCACAAGGGCCTGGGGCTGACGGCCATGGCAGAACGGGTGCGGATGTTGGGGGGGGCACTACAGATTTCGAGCCGCGAGGGCGTGGGGACGCAGATCTCTTTTACCATTCCCACCGCGCCCTTCCCGGCCCCAAATCCCTGATCGCCGGGAGCCTCAGTCCTTCTTGGACTCGATATAGGCGTAAGCCGAATGGTTGTGGATGGACTCGAAGTTTTCCGACTCCACCGCGTACCAGGTGAAGTTGTCGTCATGGCTCAGGTGGTGCGCGATCTCCCGCACCACGTCCTCGACGAACATGGGATTGCTGTAGGCCTTCTCGGTGACGAATTTTTCATCCTGGCGCTTTAACAGCGCATAGACCTCGCAGGAGGCCGACTCTTCCACCAGCCGGATCAGGTCCTCGATCCAGAAAAACTTCTTGTAGCGCACCTGCACCCGCACTTCACCCCGCTGGTTGTGGGCGCCCACCTGGCTGATCTCCTTGGAGCAGGGGCACAGGGTGGTGATGGGCACGGTGATCCCCACCACCAGGTCCAGGACGCCGTTTTCATCCATGGAGCCGTTGAAGTGGCAGATATACTCCATCAGGCCCCGGGCCTTGGTGACCGGCGCCTCTTTGTCGATGAAATAGGGAAAGGTCATTTCGATGTGAGCCGACTGGGCGTTGAGGCGCCGCCGGGTCTCCTCGAGGATGGGGCCGATCTTCTTGAGGCTGACGTCCCGCCGGTGCTCGCTTAAGATCTCGATGAACCGGCTCATATGGGTGCCCTTGTGGCGGTGGGGCAGGTTGACGTACATGTTGATGCGGGCCACGGTATGCTGGTTGCCTTTGAATTTGTCCAGCACCATAATGGGATAGGAGATGTTCTTGACCCCCACCTTGTCGATGTCGATGGTGTGGGGACTGACGTGGTTCTGGACGTCGGCGATTTCCGTGGCGGCCAGTATGATCGTGGGGATTTTAGCGGTTGGCATGGCTCATGGTCCTGATCTGGGGCAATGTGTCATGGTAATTATCCCCCCCTACTTTCCGGGGAGTGCGGTCCGGGCCGGAGATCCGGCTTCGGCCCAAGTAACTTTTAACTATCCCGAAACCTCTCGGCCACGGCCCGGGCGTGCAGGAAGAGGCCCTCGTGTTCGGCCAGGGTGATGACCGTATCTTTCAAGGCTGCCAACGCCTCCCGGGTGAAATGCTGAAAGGTCGGCTTTTTGATGAAATCATCCACGGAGAGCCCCGAGAACATCCGGGCGCAGCCGCCCGTGGGCAGCACGTGGTTGGTCCCCGAGGCGTAATCGCCCACCGGCACCGGGGCATAGGGCCCCAGGAAGATGGACCCGGCGTTCTTGATACGGGGCAGCAGGGCCAGGGGGTCCCTGGTGACCACCTGCAGGTGTTCCGGGGCATAGAGGTTGGCAAACTCCAGGGCCTCGTCCAGGGACTCGACCAGGAGCACCGCCGAGTACTTGGTCAGCGCGGCCTCGATGATCTCCCGCCGGGGCAGATGCGGCAGCTCCTTCGTGATGATCGCCACCACCTGCCGGGCCAGATCGGCGGAGGTCGTGACCAGCACCGCCGCGGCCTCGGGGTCGTGCTCCACCTGGGAGAGAAAGTCAAAGGCCAGATACCGGGGCTCCGCAGTGTCATCCGCCAGGATCAGGGCCTCGCTGGGCCCCGCGGGCGAGTCGATATCCACCTGCCCGAACACCAAGAGTTTGGCCGCGGTGACGTATTTATTGCCCGGCCCCACGATCTTGTCCACCCGGGGGACCAAATCGGTGCCGTAGGCCAGGGAGCCGATGGCCCAGGGGCCGCCGATCTTAAAAAGGCGCTGGGCGCCGGCCAGGTGCGCGGCCACCAGGGTGGCCGGGTTCACCGCCATCTCGGGCCCAGGGGGTGTCGCGGCCATGATTTCGGCCACTCCCGCCACTTTGGCGGGAATGATGTTCATGAGCGCGCTCGAAGGATAAGAGGCCAGGCCACCGGGGATATAGCAGCCCACCCGGGTCAGGGGCCGGGTCAGCCGGCCGGCCAGGAGGCCGGGATGGACCTCCATGGCCCACATCTCCCGCTCTCGCTGGGCCTGGTGAAATTTTTCGATGTTGGCCGCCGCGACCTTGAGCGCCGCCAGGACCTTGGGGTCCAGGGCGCGATAGGCGGCCTCGATTTCCCCGGGGGTAGCCTCGAGGTCCGCGGCCGTGATCCCGGCCTTATATTGCCCGTGCTGGCGCAGGGATTCGGCGTCGCCGTCGGCCCGCAGGGCCGCCAGGATGGGCGCCACCACTTCCAGCACGGCGCTGACGTCGGCCTGGGACCGGCGCAGGATCGCCTGGCGCCTTTCCGGACTGAGTTGGGTGAGGTGCTCTACCTGCAAATCAGGCACTCGCAGGCCCGCCTTTTCAACAAAATTAGGGTATTAAAAAAATTATATAGGATTGTGCCGGGAAGCACAAATCTATTTGCGGCCCCTGGGGCTCCAGGCCCATATAAGAGGTCTGGCGCCCCCCCTTGCATGGCCCTCAATAAGAATTACCTTGCAAACCTAGGGGCACGACTCGCCATGACTAAAGCGAAGCGAGCGATTTCGGCCCGACATGATAAACTTATTGACGCCTTGCACCGGAATCCGGCCCTCCAACCTACTCTATGCTCACCTATAAACGAATATCCGCCGATGTCTTATTCACGGTGCAAATCGCCCTGGCCTTGATCTCGGGCGGCAGCGAATTCCTGCGCCTCCTCACCACTTCCCAGGGGGTGAGTCTTACCTGGCTGGCCAGTTGGCTGATCTTCCTGCTGATCAACCTGGCACTGACCCTGCGAGCCCACCGCCTGGGGCCCAGCCGGGTGACCAGCCAAACCGTCCTGACCTATGGCGCCTGGACCACGGTTATTGCCGCCTGCCTGGGAGCGCTGCTCTGGCACGGCACCGAATTGTGGGACGGCAAGGACACCTTGACCGTCATCCTGGTGGCCCTGGGTCTGACCCTCACCGGGTTTATCGCCTACCGGCTGGGCCTGGGACTCGCCGATCCCCTGGTGCACGCCGGGGTCGCGGCCTGCTTCATCGGCCTGCCCCAACTGATCCTGGCCTCTAAGATCTTTACCGTGGGCGGCGAGGGCATGGCCGGGCTCATGCTGTTGGCCGGCCATATCGGCATCTGCACCCGGCTGGGACAGCTCTGGTTCGCCATCCGGGAGGCGGGCTGGGACCGGAATCGCCTGGGCGCAGCCCTGGGCGAGTCCGCCAACGAGGTCACCTGGCTGCTGGTCACCCTGGCCTGGCTGGTGAGATAGCTGTCAGCCGTCAGCTTTCAGGTATCAGCCAAGAACAAGTGGGTAAGGGCATGGGCCTCTGGCCTGTGATGAGAAGCTTGCTCAACTATCTATGGCAAAAAGATGCGGATTATTCTATACTTATAATTTATGCTGAAAAATGTTGGTCACCCTGTAGGGGGAATATGATGGATCATCACCGAAGGCGAAGAAAGCGGCGGCCCTCCCTGGAAGGGCAAGTAATGCAGGCGTTCGAGGCGGCGGCCCGCCCCTTGCTGCCCGGCGAATTATACCCATTGATGAAAGCGGCCCCGGAGCAGACGGACGCCATCAACGCCCTGATGGAGCAACTGGTCACCCAGGGCAAGCTGGTCTCCCTCAAGGGCGGCCGCTTCGGCCTGCCCGAAAAGATGAACCTGGTGCACGGGGAGCTCTCCGTCCACCCCGACGGCTTCGGCTTCGTCACTCCCGAAACCGGCGGCCGGGACATCTATCTCACTGCGGTGAACCTCAAGGAGGCCTGGCACGGCGACCGGGTGGTGGTGCGCATCGAAGGCCGCCGGGGCAGCCGCCAGGAAGGCAAGGTGATCCGCGTCCTGGAGCGGCGGCATAAGGAAATCCTGGGCCTCCTGTGTCAGGCGGACCAGACCTATTATGTCGAGCCCGAAGACGAGCACCTCATCTTCAACCTGGTCATTCCCCCGGAGCAACTGGCGAGCGCCGAAGCAGGTGATATGGTGCGGGCCGCGGTGGCCAACTACCCCACCGGCCATCTCAACCCCCAGGGGGTCATCCTCGAGGTCCTGGGCTCGGTGGAGGACGCCGCGGTCCAGACCCGCCTGGTCATCCTGAAATACGGCCTGCCGGACGAATTCCCCCCGGAGGTCCTGGCCGCGGCCGAGCAGATTTCTCTCGATATGTCGCCCCGGGTCCTGAAGGACCGCCTGGACCTGCGGGAGCTGCCCATGGTGACCATCGACGGCGAAACCGCCCGGGACTTCGACGATGGCGTCTACGTCGAGAAAAAGCCCGGCGGCACTTACACCCTCTACGTGGCCATCGCCGACGTCAGCCACTATGTGGCCCCGGGCTCGATCCTGGACCGGGAGGCCGAACGGCGGGGCAACAGCGTCTATTTCCCCCAACGGGCCGTGCACATGCTACCGGAGCAACTGGCCACGGACATCTGCAGCCTCAGGCCCGACGTCGACCGCCTGGCAGTGGTGGTCATCCTGGACTATGACCGCACGGGCAAGTTGAAGCGGTTCCATTTCGCCCGGGCCGTCATCCGCAATCACGCCCGTCTCACCTACCTCCTGGTGCATCGCCTGCTGACGGAGAAAGACCGGGCCTTGCGCCAGCAATACCGGCCCTTCCTCAAGATGCTGGGCTGGATGGAAGAACTCCGCACCCTGCTCCGGGACCGCCGCGGCGAGCGGGGGAGCCTCTTGATGAGCATCCCGGAGGCCGAAGTAGTCCTGGATGACAAGGGCTGGCCGGTGGACATCCGCCGGGTGGACTCGCTCCTGTCGCACCAGATCATCGAAGAGTTTATGATCGCCGCCAACGAGGCGGTGGCCGTTTTCCTGGGTGAGCCTTCCTTGCTGCGGGTGCACGAGCCGCCCGATCCCGCCAAGATCACGGTCTTCCGCGGCTTTCTCAAGAGCCTGGGTTTCGTCCTGCCCAAGGAGGCCCACCGGGACCCCAGGGCGCTCAAAGCCTTCCTGGAAGAGGTGCAGAAGACGCCGCTGGCCCCCATGGTGCTGCTGATGCTGCTGCGCTCCCTGAAACAGGCCCGCTACGCCGGCGAGGCCCTGGGGCACTACGGCCTGGCCACCGAGTGGTACACCCATTTTACCTCCCCCATCCGGCGCTACCCCGACCTTCTGGTTCACCGGCTGCTGCTGGCCAAGCTCGCCGGCAAGAAAGCGCCCGTCTCCCTGGAACCCGACGACCTGGAGGCCACGTGCAACCACCTGAACAAACGGGAGCGGCTGGGCGTCGAGGCGGAACGGGAGATGCTGGCCCGCATGCAGGTGCGCTTCCTGTTCCACCGGGTGGGCGAGACCTTTTCCGGCCGCGTCACCGGGGTCAACGCCTTCGGCTTTTTCGTCGCGCTGGACGAGGTCTTTGCCGAAGGACTGGTGCGCCTGGTGGACCTGCCCAATGACTACTACCGTTACGACGAAATGCGCATGCGCCTGACCGGCCGTAAGACCGGCAGCAGCTTCGCCCTGGGCGACCAGGTGCGGGTCACGGTGGCCCACGTCGACATCCGCCGCCGCCATGTCAACCTGATCCTGGCTGAAGAAGAGAGTGAGCCGGAGGCAGTGAGCCGTGAGCCGGAAACGGAAAAAGGCGCCCGCCCGAAAGGCCGAAGACCCGGAGGACAAAGGCGAAGAGGGGCGGGGAAAAAGCCGAAAGCAGAGGCAAAAGGGGAAAAGCCAGCATAACTCCGGTGGGGCGGGCGTCTTGCCCGCCAACCTCCTATCATTTATCGGGCGGCCTGTGGCCGCCTTAATTTTGGCGGGCGCGGAGGCCCGCCCCGCCGAAAGAAAGAGGGGCGACCCGACGGGTCGCCCCTACCTTTTGGTGGGCGGTGCCCACCCTACATATCACCGGCTCCAATAGACCCGCACCAGGTAATCCATCTCGCCCCAATGAAATTTCAGGTCGCCTTTGTAGGCCCTATAGACGGCGCGCCCCAGGCGCTGGGCCAGCTTGTCCGTGGTGGTCTGCACCACCAGCGTGTCCGCGCCTTCCGGCGCCATGCGGATGATGCGGTCCAGGACGCTGCGGGCGCCCACCCGGGAGGCCTCCTTTTCCAGGAGCTTGACGATTTCGTCCCGGTGCTGGTTAAAAAACTCGCCGCTCAAGCTCAGGTAGCCTTCGGCGTAACCATCGTTGACCTTGCGGCAGGTGGGGCACACTATCTCGCGCACCTTATCGGTGCCGGCCAGGCGATCATAGAGCTTCTGGTCGTAAAACCAGCGCTTCTCCTGGTACAGGGCGTGGCATTGGGTGCAGAGCGAGGCCTCCTGGCCCTCTGCCGGCAGATAGGGGTCCTCGACCCGGCCTGCGTGCCCGAACTTCTTGCCCTTTTGCCCGCTCCATTTCTGATCTTTGTATTTCTCCATGACTTCCGCCTCTCTTCAAAATGGCTTTGCGGTACGGCCGTGCATGTCTCGACGTGGGAAAAGTATATCCTCCACGGGGGTGCGTCAAGGCCAGGCGCGCAGATACTCAGGTTCAGAGGGCCATGAGGCCCGAACAGAAGGGATCAGTTTTTTTAGGCAGGGGGGCATACCGGATACGCAAAGGCCGGGAAGCCGATCTCTTCGAGGGCTTAAACCTCGGGAGAAACCTTGGACAAAAGGCTCAGGGGGCGCGCCGCGCCCCGAAGCTACGACTGCTCTGGCGGTTCAGGATGCCCAGCGGAACCGGTGAGAGAACGGCCGGTAGGCTCTCGATCTTTACAGGTTCAGACGCAGCCCTAAAAATCCACGTAGGGCCCGCGCTTGAGATGGCGGAGGTGGCAGACGTCGTTGACCAGAACCAGGTGCCAGGCGTCCCCCTCCCGTCGGAAGCGGTTGACGGCCGTGGTATCCTGGCCGATGCGCCAGAAGTGGGAGTTGTCCAGGCCGATAAAGGCCGCGATGAGCACTTTGTTCACCGCCCGGTGCGCCGCCAGCAGCACGGTTTGCCTGGGATGGCGCAGCACCACCTCTTCCACCGCGTCCAGGGCCCGTTCCTTCACTTCATCCAGGGTTTCGCCCCCGGGGAAACGCACTGTCTGGGGAGCGGTTTCCCATTGCCGATAGAGGTCGGCGTAGGTCACCTTGACCTCGCTCAGGGGCACTCCCTCCCACTCGCCGTAACAGATATCGGTAATCCCCGGCAGGTCCAGCACCTGGAGGCCATGGTGGCCGGCAATGCTTTCCCCGGTATCCCGAGCCCGGGATAGCGGTGAACAGTAAGCGGCGTGGATAGTATCGCCTTTGAGCCACTCGCCGGCCAGCCGGGCTTCTTCCCGGCCGGTGTCATTCAAGGGAATATCTTTGGAGCCACGGAAAATCTTATCCCGATTCCAAGGGGTTTGGCCATGGCGCACCAAGATGATCTGCGTCATTGGTGTTCTCCTCAAGCAATAATGGCCGCAGCTCTCTGCAGCCAGTGGCTCTCATAATTATGAAGGGGCCACAGGCAAAAAGCCTTGGCCCCACTATAATGCATAAACGGGATGATGGAAAGCGCGGATTAGCCGCCGTTCACTTAACTTTATCCCAGTTCAGCGCAAAGGTGTTATCGTAGAGGGTATATTCGAATCCCATCATCTTCCCCACCCCGGGCCGTTCCCCTTCTTTGACCCGCCAGAAAGCCAGGTAAATGGCCGGCACCATGCGGGGTTCGCCGGTCTTGGGGTCGGGCTCGATATTATGCCACACCTCCTTTTTCTCCAGGACTCGCCATAAAGTCCCATATTCCTTACTGCGCACCGTCTCCCCGACATTGGGGAGTCCTTTTTCCCGAATGATTTCCTGGAAGTCTTCCATGGCAGTTCCTCCTCTGCTGCAGGTTCGGCACGGATCTAGACGATAAACTTTCCAGTCAAACTCCCCTGTCTTTTTGCACCCGCCGTTCGCTCTCACCTCCAGATCAACCAGGGATTCAGGGGCTCCGGCTGAATTCCGCCTCAAAAAAAAACTTCTGCCCATTCCTGGACAGAAGTCATCAGCTCGTCGGCAGACACCGACCAGCGGTTCCGGCGGACTTCATCACCTAATTTTGGTTATAATTTAAGCATGCCAAGGCGATTGTCAATGGAGACGTCGGCCTCGCGACCACCCTCTTGACAAACTTCCTGCGCCTGCGTATATAAAATAAGTGCAGTTGGGGGATCGTCTAACGGCAGGACTGCAGCCTCTGGAGTTGCCTATCAAGGTTCGAATCCTTGTCCCCCAGCCAACTCAGAAAACCAGCAGGTTTTTACATATTCCCCGGTAGCTCAGCTGGTAGAGCGGGTGGCTGTTAACCACCTTGTCGGCGGTTCGAGTCCGTCCCGGGGAGCCACGGAATTAAAAACCCCTTGAAATTCAAGGGGTTTTGTTTTTCTGATATTGCATGACTAATGACCTTTAGAATTGCCTTTCCCTAGTTAGTTCTCATCCAGAAAGTCGTGATTTCATGTTGGTGTTTTAGCGTCGGCGGGTCATTTCTAGCCGGCGCTCAGGTTAATCAAAATCTATGAGAGCGAATTTGCCGGTTAGCTGGGCCTTTGTGCCTAATTTTCCCCTCTTCCGGGCAGACCTCTCCGGTCGGGAAACCCCGGGTGGGTC
>JALNYP010000090.1 GCA_023229795.1 Syntrophobacterales bacterium | reverse complement strand
AACCTGTCGGTGATGACGATTTCGCCATCGTCCACCTGCAGGTTGGCGAGATTGATCTCCCGGAGAAAGTAAGCGGTGATTTTTCCCAAGAGGCCCGGCGGTTGGGCGGGTGGGGCCGGCGGGGCCTCGGGTTTGAGAAGCCGGCTGACATTCCATTGGCCGGATTTTTCCTTAACCAGAAAAAATTTGGGATTATCCAGGACCACGGCGCCCAGGTCCAGATGGAAGGTGAGCAACGAGGCCAGGGAGAGGCGGATTCCCAGGCGGTTGGCGGTAAAAACGACCTGGCCATCCGGACCGGTGATAGTCAGGTCCTGATAAACGAGGCCGGAGATGGGATTGCCCGAAATTTCTTTAGCCGTAACCCGGCCGTTCAGGTGGCCCTGGAGGAGGGAGAGGAGGTTAGGGCCGCCCCAATTGGTGAAGTCCGTCCAGAAGGCGCACTGGCCCTCTCCCCCCAGCAGCAGGAGGAGTCCCAAGGATACCATCATCATCTTGATGTGCCGCATCAGGCCGCCCTCCTCCTAAAAACCATAGCCCACCGTGAAGTGGAACTGGTAGTTGCTGTCCTGCTGGTAATTGATGCGGTTGGTGGGGAAGGCGATATCCACCCCGATGGCGCCGATGGGGGAGAGATAGCGCAGGCCGAATCCCGGTGAATATTTTAACTGGCCCAGGTCCAGATTGTGAATCCTGGGGAAGACGTTGCCGGCATCGATAAAGACTACCCCGCCGATTTTGGGGTAAATGGGCAGCGGGAAGCGCCCCTCGATACTGAATTCCATCACCGCTTCGCCGCCGGTGGGGTCGTTGGTGGCGTTGCGGGGGCCCAGGTAGTCCAGTTGATAGCCCCGGACGCTGGTGGCGCCGCCGCTGAAGAAGAGCCGGGAGATGGGAATGGTGGTGGTGGACTGGATGGGTTGGATGACTCCCATCCTGACGCGCCCCGCCACGACAAAATTGGAGTCCCCGATAGCATGATAGCGCCTCAAGTCCAACACCGACTGGAGGAACTGGAGTCCGGAGCCGAAGAAGTTAGGGGCGAACTGGTTGGAAAATTTCAAGATGCTGCCCCGGCGGGGCTCGATATTGCTGTCCGTGGTATCCCGGCGCACCCCCAGGAGGGCAAAGGAAGCCAGATACTGCTTTTCCGGCTCGGTCCCCTGGAGACGGATGACGGTAGCCGTCGGGATGTCAAAGGGGCGGTCGAGTTCCAGGCCGTGGCCGAAGAATACCCGGAAATTCCAGGGAATGTCCCGTTCCAGCCGGGACTGGGTATAATAGGCCTGGTCGTTAAACCCCGGCAGGTAACGGCGCCAGACGCCGCTCTGGTTGACAAAATCAAAGGAAGAGCCGAACACCACCGGGTTGGTAAATGACTGCGTGAACAGGTAGCCCAGAGTGGAATACTTGGCATCCAGGTCCAGGACCCGGCCACCGCCCCATAAATTGCGGTACCGCAGTCCCAGCCGGGCGCGAACCTTATCTTCATCGCCGTACCCCAAACCCGCCTTGAATGATCTTTTCTTCTTCTCTTCAACGGCAATAACAATAGGAATGACGTTTTCTTGCGACGGCACCTGGGCCGGGGTCAGGACCACGCTTCTGAACAGATCGGTGGCGTAGAGTTTGCGTTGGGTCTTGAAGAGTTCATCCAGGGTGAAAAGCTGGCCGGACTTGAAGGTTACTTTCTCCAGGATGGCCGCCGGCGGGGTTTCCAGTTTCTCCGCCTCTTTGATACTCACCGCCCCGAAATGGGACAGGGGCCCGGGGTTTACCGTGAGGTGAATCTTGGCGGTGTTCAGGTCTTCGTCCAGATAGACCCGCCCCCTGACCTTGACCCGGGGACAGCCATGGTTGGGAAGATAGTTGAGATAGAGGTTCTTGAGGGCGTCGTAGGTCTTATCGACATAACGATCCCCGGGCTTAAGCGGCCATTTTCGTTCCAACTCCGAAAGGTCGATGGTGCCGGAGACCTCCACGCTGACGTCGGTGACTTTGATCCAGGGGCCTTCGTGGACCACGAGGGTGACATCCGCACCCTTCGGGCCATAGGTGATCTTGGGTTCGATCCGGGTGTGATAAAAACCCTGGCGCAGGTAAAACTTTTTCAGACGTTCCACGTCGTATTCCAGGTCCTGGAGCCGGAAGGTGGGAGGCTTAGCCCAGGGCGGCCAGAAAGACGGCAGCTTGATGGACAACTCTTTTTCGAGGTCTTTGATCTTCACGGTTTTGGCCCCGACAATGTGGAAGGCATGGAGCGTCAGTTCCCCCGGCTGAGCAGGAGAAGCGGGGATGGCGGCGGCCGGAGGCTCTGCGACTGGCGGCGGCGCCGGCGCCAGGGGGGCGGGAGGCTCAGGGAATTCGGCAGGGCTGGGTTGGGCGTTGAGGACCCGGCCCCCCCCCAACAGGGTGATCACCAGGGTGAGGGTCAAGAGCCAACTCCGCCACAGTCCGGTCACCCGCATCTGCTCCTTCACTGCTCCTTTATCTTGACCTTTTGCCCCTGGGATCGCTCAGTTCCGGAAACAGGCGCGGTTGCCGTGCCCGCCGGCTCCGGGACTCCGGCGGCGTCTGGCGCTCCAGCACTTCGGGGTCCATGGCCCCGACCCAGGCGGGAAATTGGGTTCGCCGCTTCCGGCCCCACAGGCTGCGCTCCCGGGCGCGGCTCAAGAAGACCTGCCGGGAGGCCCGGGTGAGACCCACGTAGAACAGGCGCCTCTCCTCGTCCGGGTCGGCGGCGCCGTCGCCTTCCGGTTCCCAGGGCAGGAGCCCGGTTTCGCAGCCGGCGATAAAGACGTAGGGGAATTCCAGGCCCTTGGCGGCGTGGAGGGTGAGGAGTTTCACCCGTTCCGCGGCCAGATCCAGGCCGTCCCAGTCGGGCCCCACCCCTTCCCTGGCCTGCTGGCAGGGGATGCCGGCCTCAGCCAGAGCGCGCTCCAGCTCCGGCCCCAGGGCATGGAGGCGGTAGAGCACGGCCACATCGCGGAACCCGGCCTTATCGCCCGGGGCTTGGTGCCGCACCTGCGCATCTTCTAGGCCGTAGTGGCTCAAGCCGCCCACCAGTTGTTCGATCTGCCGGGCGATGGCCCGGGCTTCGGCCCCCGGGGTGGCCGCGGTCAGGAGCACTACCGGCCGGTCTCCGGGTTGATGGGTGACCAGGTCCCCCGCGGCCCCCGCCCCGTTCCTCAGGGACGTTGCGGCTTTGAGGATGGGCTCCGGCAGGCGATAGGTTTCGTGGAAGCGGCACAACGCGGCCTCGGGCCAGTCGTCGAGGAAACGGCGGAAATATTCCGGCCGGGCGCCGCGAAAGCCGTAAATGGCCTGATCCGGGTCGCCGATGACCATGATTTCGCCCCCCGGTCCGGCCAACTGGCGGAACAGGTGGTACTGCGCTTCGTTCAAATCCTGGTATTCATCCACCAACAGGTGCCGGAAGCGGGTCCGGTAAGCATCCCGAACCTCCGGGGCGCGGGCCAGCAGCAGGGCCGGCCGGGCGATGAGGTCCTCATAATCCCAGAGGTTCTCCCGATGGAGGGCGGCCTCGTACGCGGCAAAGGCTGCGGCGTAAGGGGAATCGTCCTCGCCCAGGGGTCCCGACAGGTCTTCGGGATAGAGCAGGGCCTGCTTCCAGCCGGTGATGCGGCGCTCCACCTGGCTAAAGGGCAGGTCCAGGGCCTTGGCCGCGTCTTTAACAAAGCCCCGGCGCTGCTCTTCGTCCGCCACGCCCCGGCCCGGGTCGCCCTGGTCCTGAAGGATTTGCTGTCCCAGGGCGTGGAAGGTCTTGATGGTGAGCCGGGCCAGGCCGGGCGTGCCAGCCAGCAGGGTCTGGGTGCGGCCCTCCATTTCGGCGGCAGCCTGCCGGGTAAAGGTCAGGGCCAGAATGGCTCCCGGGTCCACTCCCCGGCGGCGCACCAGGTAAGCCAGGCGGTGCGTGAGGGCCCGGGTCTTGCCGGTCCCCGGCCCGGCCTGGACGATAAGCGCCGGGCCCTGGTGCACTACGGCCTGCCGCTGGTCGGCATTGAGTTCGGCCAACAAGGGATCGCCGCAGTCCACCGGAGCCGGGCGCGGTGGGGGGCTTTCCATCACCCGGGCTGCGGCCGGGCTGACGGCAACCGCCTCAGGCGGCGGGGGAGCCAGGTCCGCCGGGGCGCTGAAAAAGGCCGGTTGGCCCAGCAAGGAACTGCGTTCGGCCGGGGTAAAGAGGTGAATCTCGCCGAAGGCGCCGTCGTAGCCGCCGGCAATGTGCACTTCGCCCCGGCGCATGCGGTCGATGCCGTGGGCCAGGAGGATGCCGCCCTCCCGGGCCACGGCGGTCAGCGGCGCCCGGCGCAGGATTTCCAGTTCCGGCCCTAATTTTTCCAGGAGCCGGAAGTAGCTCTGGCGCACTTTCTTGCTCCCGGCGCCGACCCCCAGGACCTCGGCCAGGACGACCGGCAGGGCAATGAGGGACTCGAAGGGCGGGGCCGCGGCGGGGCGCGCCCCCTCGGCGCGGTCGGCCAGATCCTGGACGCGATGCATCACCCCCAGGGTCAGGGCCTTGCCGCAGTGGGGGCAGAGACCGCCCAGACGCTGCGCCTCCTCCGGGTCCAGCCGCAGACCGCAGTTCCGATGGCCGTCCAGGTGGTACTTGCCTTCCTGGGGGAAGAACTCGAGGGTGCCCCCGAAACCCTCCTGGGTACGCAGGGCCCGGCTGAGCTCGGCATACGCCGCGGGAACATGGAAAATATTGGCCTCCCGGGCCAGCTTCTGGGGGGAGTGAGCGTCGGAGTTGGACACCAGGGTGAAACGGTCCAGGTCGGAGACCCGCCAGTTCATGGGAGGATCGGAAGACAACCCGGTCTCCACGGCCACAATATGGGCGGTGGCGTCTTCGAAGCACTCCTCCAGGGAATCGAAGCCGCTTTTGCTGCCCAGCACGGAAAACCAGGGGGTCCAGATGTGGGCCGGGATCACCAGGGCCTGGGGATCGATCTCCAGGACCAGTTCGAGCACGAAGCGGGCATCCAGACCCAGGATGGGGCGGCCGTCGGAAGCCACGTTGCCCAAGCGGCCCAACCGCTGGGACAATTTCCGGGCGGCCTCTAAGCTGGAAAGCACCAGGAGCAGGTGGACCTTGCGCACCTTGCCCCCTTTCTTATAAATCGTGCTGACTTCACCGGTAATGGCGAACTGAATCGGCGCGGCCGCGTCCCAGCGGGGACCCGCCAGGTCCAGGGGCAGGGCCAGGCCGGGTTTGAGGGCATAGAGGCCGCCGGCGGTGGGGGAAAGCTTCGCGGCCAGGTCCGACAACCACCCGGGGTGGGTGCAGTCCCCGGTGCCCACCACGTCCAACCCTTTGTAGCGCCCCCACAGATCCAGGTGCGGGAGGTCGGCCTCCCGGCCCGTGGCGATGGAAAAGTGGGAGTGGATATGCAGGTCGGCAATGACTTCCATGGTGGTTACCATACTTATCACAAAACCGGGTGGACCGCTAATTTTGGTTGTGGTTACTTTAAACCTTAGGCGCCGATAAACCGGAGAGGTTGCCGATCTTCGGGGAGACCCTCTCCTTTATCAGGGAGAGAAATTCCTCCTGGGCTGGGGGGAATCCCTATCATTTTGAGAAGCGGGGCAACGGAACTGTTAAGCAGAATGAGGACTCAAATCCGCCTTTAGGGGATTTGGCGTGAAAAATTTCACGATCCTGAAATAGAAAAAACCCCTCCGAAGAGGGGCTTTCCGATGTACCGGGGAACACCCAAGCTACAAGGAAGCTTTGGTTTTGGCTTCGGCTTCGGCCCAAGTCTGGGCCGAGACCTCCTCAAAATAAGGCTGGAAGACGTCTTCGTCCAGCCGCAGCATCAAACCGCCACATTGGGTGCAGAGGGCGGTATGATCATCCAGGCCGGCCACCCTTTGATCCCGACCGGCGCAATCCACACATTGATATTCATAAATCGGCATAATCAATCTCCCCCTCGATGTAACATAATGCAACATCTATGCCTAACACTAAAATGTTTAAAACTTATAGCTAATCTGTTAATATCAAATAATAATTTGTCAACAGTGGTTCGCTATTTTTTTTAAGTTATAATTTTCCGGCCATTCTGAAGGCCCATTTTGTGGCTTTTTGTCCATAGAGTATGGAAGATTCTCCCCATCTTGACTACAGCCCAGCCTGACGGGAGAAAAAGGAGAACTAGCAGTGCTGCGGGATCAACGACGCACCAAGATTGTCTGCACCCTGGGGCCGGCCAGCGACGGCGACATCCTGCCCAGGCTCATCCAGGCCGGCATGAATGTAGCCCGCCTGAACTTTTCCCACGGCACCCGGGAGGAACATGGGGCCCGGATTCAGCGCCTGCGGGAGTTGGCGGCCTCCCAGGGAGTACCGTTGGCCATTTTACAGGACCTGGCCGGCCCCAAGATTCGCATCGGCGAGATCCCCGGGGGCGAAGCTAAGGTGGCGGAAGGAGACGAATTTTATCTCAGCGTCACCCCCCTTGAGGGCGCCGCCGGGGTAACGGTGGAATATCCCCAGGTCATCGCCGAAACCCCGGTAGGGGCGACCATTCTGTTGGCGGACGGGAATATAGAGCTTAAGGTGGAAGCCAAGTCAGATCAGGCTCTTAGGTGTCGGGTCGTGGTGGGCGGGGTGATCCGCTCCCGGGTGGGGATAAATTTCCCCACCCATTCCCTGTCCCTGTCGGCCTTCACCGAGAAGGACCGGGAAGACCTGCGCTTCGGGGTCGACCAGGGGGTGGACTTCATCGCCCTGTCCTATGTGCGCTCCCGCCAGGACGTCCTTGCGGCTCGGGAGTTCATGCGCAGCCTGGGGGCGAATATCCCCATCATCGCCAAAATCGAAAAACACGAAGCCCTGGATCAGCTCGAAGACATCCTGGCGGTGGTGGACGGTCTCATGGTGGCCCGGGGAGATCTGGGAGTGGAAATTCCCCCGGAACAGGTGCCCATGGCTCAAAAAAGGATCATTGCCGCGGCCAATCGGGCGGCCAAGCCGGTCATCACCGCCACCCAGATGCTCTTGTCCATGGTGACCCATTCCCGGCCCAGCCGGGCCGAGGCCACCGACGTGGCCAACGCCATCCTGGACGGCACCGATGCGGTCATGCTGTCGGAGGAGACGGCCGCGGGGCAATTCCCCGTGGAGGCGGTGAAATTTTTAGACCGGGTGAGCCGGGTGACTGAGGCGAATTTCCCTTACCCGGAATGGCTGCGGGCCCGGGCCGCGTCGAGCGGCCAGGAGATTCCCCAGGCCGTCAGCTATGCGGCCTGCGACATGGCCATGGACCTGGAGGCCCAGGCCATCCTCACCAACACCGAATCCGGGTCCACCGCCCGCCTGATCAGCCGCTTCCGGCCCCGCGCCCCCATCGTGGCGGTGACCCCCCATGCCTCCACCTGGCGCCGCCTGTGCCTCACCTGGGGCGTTTTCCCCCTCCTGACTCCCCCCATCCAGGATACGGACCATATGCTGCGGGTGGTGGAGGAAGAGGCCGTCAAAGCCGGGATGCTCAACCATGGCGACCGGGTGATCATCACCGCGGGCACCCCCATCGGCACCACGGGGAGCACCAACCTGATCAAGGCGGACGTGATTTCATGAGAGGAGGCCGGTAGGGCGGGCCTCCGTGCCCGCCTCTTAGGGCTCTTCAAAAACCCCCGAGGCCGGTGGCTCCAGCTTGGTGGCGGCCAGAGACGGCCGCCCCACTGCGGCAGGCATAGGGCGGCCTGTGGCCGCCGCCATGAGGCCCTCTTGATTAACCAGGGATAGGGGTCGGGCATTATCTTTTTGCAGCCCCCAGGCTTTAACTTGCCTGTGGCACAGGCTGGAAAGCCTGTGCCACCGCGATTCGACCCATTTTGTTAATTTATTGGGGGTAGTTAACAAAATTGTCAAGGGCCGCCGCCTTGACCCGGAAAATTTGGCTTCTTATAGTTAGGTAAAATATCAGCCCACCAACTTCCCTTATTCCACGCCAGCGAACCGTTTTTATTGGAGGACATGATGGCCGAACCCTTAGGATATTTCACTTTTGTACTCCATTCCCATCTGCCTTACGTCATCGGCCACGGCCGCTGGCCCCACGGCATGGATTGGCTCAACGAAGCCGCGGCCGAATCCTATATTCCCCTGCTCCAGGTCTTTAACCGCCTGGGGGCCGAAGGGCGCCACACCGGAGTTACTCTCGGAATCACCCCCATCCTGGCGGAAATGCTGGCGGCCAAGGTCTTTCGCCAGGAGTTCAAGGACTACCTGGACCAAAAGATCAAAGCGGCCCATGAGGACCTGGCCACCTTTAAGAAGCTAGGAGATGACCACTTCGCAGGCGTGGCCCAGATGTGGGAGAGCCACTACGGCGACCTGCGGCGGGCCTTCAGCGAGGACTTTGGCGAGGACCTGCTGGGGGCCTTCCGGCGGCTGATGGACGACGGGGTTCTCGAAGTGATTACCTCGGCCGCTACCCACGGGTATCTACCGCTCTTGGGCCGGGACACCGCGGTCCAGGCCCAGGTCAAGCAGGGGGCGGCCGCGTATCGCCGGCACTTCGGCCGGGACCCCAAAGGGTTCTGGCTGCCGGAATGCGCCTACCGGCCTCGTTACCCCTGGACGCCGCCCCTGAAAGACTTTGCCGGCGAACCGGTGCTGCGCAAGGGCGTGGAAGAGTTCCTCTCGGAAAACGGCCTCCGATATTTCTTCATCGACTCCCACCTCTTGAAGGGGGGGAAAGCCATCGGGGTCTATAAGGACCGCTTCGAGGCCTTGGAGAAACTATGGGAGCGCTTTGCCGCCCAATACCATGAGCGCCCGGAGGAAGAGGATAAATCCCCCTATCAGGCTTATTTGGTGAGTTCCGCGCCGGAGACCAAGCGCCCGGTGGCGGCCTTTACCCGGGACCCCCAGACCGGGCTGCAGGTGTGGAGCGGCGAATGGGGCTACCCCGGGGACGGCAACTATTTGGATTTCCACAAGAAGCGGTTTCCCGGCGGCCTGCGCTACTGGCGGGTGACCAGCGCCAAGGCCGATCTGGCCGATAAGGAACCCTACCACCCCGAATGGATCGCGGGGCGGCTGCGCGACCAGGCGGACCACTTTGTCTCCATGGTGGTGGGCCTCCTGTCGGAGTTCAAGGAGCGGGAAGGCCGGCCCGGCATGGTGGTGGCCCCTTATGACACCGAACTCATCGGCCACTGGTGGTTCGAGGGGCCCGAATGGCTCTACCAGGTGCTCAAGCGGTTCCACGATCATACCCAGGTGAGCCTAAGCCCGGGCGGCGAGATCCTTACCGCGGTAGCGCCCCGGGCGGTCATCTCCCTGCCCGAGGGTTCCTGGGGGGAAGGGGGTTATCACTGGATCTGGCTCAATGAGATGAACGACTGGACCTGGCGCCACGTCTATGCCGCGGAGCAGGACATGGAGGAGATGGCCCGGAGTTGGTCCGGCGACCCCGATCCCCGCTTGCAAGACCTGTTGAAACAGTGCGGCCGCTCCCTGTTTCTGCTGGAGTCCTCGGACTGGCAGTTCCTGATCAGCACCTTCAGCGCCCGGGATTACGCCGAACTCCGACTGACGATGCACAACGACGACTTTCGCCGCCTGGCGGCCATGACCCGGCGCTACGCGGCCGAGCGCGATCTGCCGCCGGAAGAGTGGAATTTCCTGCACCTATGCCGGGAGCGGGACGATATCTTCCCGGATATCGATCCCCGGTGGTGGGCGCGGGTGGAGTTTCCGCCGGCGGAATAAATATCCGTTTTCGGTTTTCGGTTAAAATAGACCGAAATTACCGTAAGTTAGAGATTGAGAGGGTGCATTTGGACGCGAACCTGGTATAATTGACCAGATCGTCAGTCTGTGGGGCTTTTGCCACAATTCTGTCGCTTTTTTACCACAAAGGGGCCCGGCCGGGAAATCGGCCCGGCCCTGCCTGCAAAAAGAATCAATAATCATCGCCAGTTAACGGCGCCGGCGCCATCGGCGTCTAACGAATAAGTCCTGGTATAGGGCTTGCACACAACGATGCGCAGGAGAGGATCACTATGTGGCAACAAACGCTGGCGCAGCCCTTGACTTTTTCCGGGATCGGCCTTCATCTGGGCCGGCCGGTCAAGGTCACGATATCCCCGGCTGCCGCCAACCACGGCTTGCGGTTCGTGCGGGCGGACCTGCCAGGCCGGCCGGAGATTCTGGCCCATTACAGCAAGGTGGTGGACACCCTCCGGGCCACCACGCTGGGGGAGGGACGGGTCACGCTCTCAACGGTAGAGCACCTGCTGGCCGCCCTGAGGGGCGCCGGGGTGGACAATGCCCGCATTGCGGTGGAGGGGCCGGAGGTTCCCATCATGGATGGGAGCGCCGCCCCCTTCGCCCAACTTTTGGCCGAGACCGGGTTGCGGACCCTGCCTTCGCCCCGGGCCTATCTGCGAGTACAGCGCCCGGTGGAATTGCAGCAGGGGGACCGGTGGATGCGGGTCGTCCCCGGTGAGCCCCGGATTACCTACAGCATCGACTTCAGCCACCCGCTGATCCGGCGGCAACGGTACACCGTGCCCCTGTGGTCCGAGGCGTTTGAGAAAGAGATTGCGCCGGCCCGGACCTTCGGGTTCTTAAAGGAAGTGCAGTATCTCCAGACCAAGGGCCTGGCCCTGGGCGGCTCCCTGGACAACGCCGTGGTCCTGGATGACTCCGAGGTCTTGAACCCTGGGGGTTTCCGGTTCCCGGAAGAGTGCGTGCGACATAAGATTCTGGATGCCATGGGGGACCTGGCCTTATTGGGTCTGACGCTGTGGGGCCGGCTGGAGGTGAGCCGGGGCAGCCACGAACTGCATTACCAGTTTTTGCAGCACTTGATGGAACAAGAGGCGGCCTGGCGCATCTGGGTGCCGTCGCCGCCCACCCCGGAGCAACAACCCGCCTGGTTCCAACCCACCCTGTGGGAGGGGCTGCCGGCGTAAGAATTGGGGATGTGTGGTTATTGGGTAAGGGCGGGCCATAGGGTCTGCCCTTTTTTTGTGGGGAAGAGAGGTTAGAAGCGCAGGGTGCTCCCTGTGCACCATTCTTGATGAGCGCGTGCCGACTGATCGCATTGGTTCCCAAGTTCAACCAGAAAACCAGGAAATGGCGGGATGCGCGGCGCTTTCCCGCCCTACGTCTGGTTCACCGCGTGTTGGTTATATGGATTTTGGGCAGAAGCGGTCCCATCCCATGAGGTAGGCCGCACCGGCCACCGTGGTACCGTAAAAAATTAACGGCTTGTCCAGAAGAAAAAGCCCGATGGAATCGTTCACCAGGGTGGTGCCGGTAACCAGGAGGACATCAGCCCATTTAAGGGCCTCCGTGGTTTTCTCCGGACCTTCGACGGCCACCCCGAACTTCTCGGTCCCAATATTGTCCGGATCCAGATCGAGGAGGCGCAGCCTCAGGACAGACGAGATTTCCTGAACCATGCGGGGTTGAAACCCTACCTGAGTTACCCTGACCTCACCAAAACGTTTCCTGAGATATCCTGCCAGTTCCCGGGCGCATTCCTGCGGGTCCTGATGGCGGCAATGGCTAGTCCCCCGGATCAGCCCCAAATATTTGAGCACGGCGTTGAGGGTGGCCACGAATACGGCCCGGCGGTAGTTATTTTCCAGAGGCATAGTCAGGATCTCTTCCAGACTTCCCCGGAAATCGCCGAATCGGTCGGTAAAGGCCTGGCCCGCGGCACCGCGAAATTCAGCTTGCATCAGGCGCTCTTTCCCTTTTTGCAGAGGGAAGTCCTGTTCTTCCGGATGGCCGATAGCGGCTTCGGTAGTCAGAGCTGAGGCCTGCACTTCGACCTTCTCATCCAGCAGGTTGCGTTGGCGACAAATATCCTGGAAACGTTTCTTGAGTTCATCATATACCTGAGTCATGATACGCTGCCTCCATATCGGTCTGCCTGCCCCAGACTAAAAAGTCTATAAGGCGGGGGGCGGGAACGCGGTGCGCCTGCCGCCTGCGGCATTATTCCATATATGGACGTCTAAAGCTATCAGCCGCTGACTGAAATACT
>JALNYP010000009.1 GCA_023229795.1 Syntrophobacterales bacterium | reverse complement strand
CAGCCGGCCGTGGTGCATCAGGCCGACCCGGTGGGCCCGTTCGGCTTCATCCATATAGGCGGTGGACAGAAAGATAGAGAGGCCGGTGCCCAGGAGCCGGTAGAGAATCTCCCAGAACTCCCGGCGAGAGATCGGATCCACCCCAAAGGTGGGTTCGTCCAGAAAGAGCACCTGGGGGCGGTGGATGAGGGCGCAGGCCAGGCCCAGCTTCTGGCGCATCCCCCCGGACAGATTGCGGGCCAGCCGGTCCTGGAACGGGGTGAGGTTGGAAAAGCCCAGGAGTTCGGGCATCCGCTGGGCCCGCTCCTCCCGGGGCACCCGGTAGATATCGGCATAGAAAACCATGTTCTCGGCCACGGTGAGGTCGTCGTAGAGCCCGAAGCGCTGGGGCATGTAGCCGATGTGCTCTTTGAGGGGCTCCGCTTGCTTGACCGTGTCGAACCCGAGGACTTCGGCCCGGCCCTCATCCGGGTCCATGATGCCCACCAGCATGCGCATGGTGGTGGTCTTGCCCGCGGCGTCCGGCCCCACCAGGGCAAAGGCCTCCCCCGCCGCGACCGAAAGGTCAAGATGATCCACCGCGGTCAGCGTCCCGAAACGTTTGGTCAGGCCTTCGATGCGAATGGCCGGCTCACTGCTGGGGCTGGTCGCCTGGCTGGCTGTCAAGGAGAATTACCGCTTCCGCCGGCATCCCCGGCTTCAAATCATAGTTGAGGTTTTGCGCCCGGATCTTGCAGCGATAGACCAGGGTCACCCGCTCTTTATAGGTTTCCACCGTTTTAGGGGTGAATTCGGCCTTGGAGTTGATGAAGGACACCCAGGCCGGATACTTCTTGCCCGGGTAGGCGTCGGTGGTGACATAGGCCTTCATGCCGAACTTGACCTTGGCCAGGTCGCCTTCGGCGATATAGCCTTGAAAATAGATATTATCCATATCTCCGATGGTGAGCACCGGCGCGCCGATGGCCGCGGTCATGCCGGGTTCCATGGGGCGCACCAGAACCACCGCGTTCACCGGAGAGGTGATGGTGGCGTATCCTAAGCGCGTGAGGGCCAGCTCCAGGCTGGCCTGGGCCTCTTTGTACTGGCTCCGGGCTTGCGCAATGTCCTCCACCCGGAAACCTTCCAGGCGCAGGCTGTATTCTTCCTGGGCGCTCTTATGGGCCTCTTTGGCCATGAGGTAGTCGGCCTCGAACTTATCCCGGGTCAGGGCGGGCACGACCTGCCTCTTATAGAGATTTTCGTACCTTTCATAATCCAGTTTTTTGTTCACCAAATCGGCCTTGGTCTTGCCTGCCTGGGCCTCGGCTTCCTTGATCTCCTGGGACCGGTAGCCGGTTTCGTACTTGGCCATATTGGCCTTGGCGGTGGCCAGAGCGGCCCGGGACCGGTCCACTTCATCTTGCAGGTCCTTGGCTTCCAGGCCGGCCACCTTCTGGTTCATGGAAATCCAGTCCCCTTCCTGGAAGAAGATGTATTGGACCAGGCCGGAGACCTTAAAGGCCAGATCGGTTTCGGTGGCCTCCATGTGCCCTTGCAGGCGCAGGAGATTCTTGGGTTCCTGTCGCTCCCACCATAGCCACCAGTAGGCCAGCCCGCCCACCACCGCCACCGCGACCAGGATGAGAGGAATAAAACGCCGGGTAATCTTCATCGGTCCTCCACGTCGGCCTGCCGCCCTGCACCGGAGTCAAGGCCAGAGTTCAGCCGTCCCCATTCTACCGGGAATCGCGCCGCAAGGCAAAGCGATACTCAAGCGCCGGGTGAGAATATTTCCGGTTTTCCCGGATCAACGGTATCAGGCGCCGCTCAACGCCATCCCAGAATCCCGCCGCCTCTAAAGCATACCATTTTCCCGCCGCAAAACGGCACGGATGAGTTTCAGGTATGGCGTCTTTGCAAATCCGGAGAACTTCCCCAGGGCACTCTTCTGAAAAGACCCTCGGACGACCTCCCATACTAGCGGAATTGGCCCGGAACATGCGAAGGTTAACGGCCTGAACTTCTCGTTCAGTTAATTAAACATAAACTTAACTGCCTATTATATTTAATATTATAGCAATTCCCCGACATCGCGATTTTTCTGCCTGGCCAGAATCTAAACCCTTCAGGACAAATAAGACCTATATCTTCAGATATCACTAATGATTATAGTCAATTACCCATTTGGTACATTATCTGCATGAAAGTTAAGAAATTGAAACAAGACCCCCTTTAGGGCCTGTACGCTGCCACCGATGGTGGCGGCCAGATTTTGACACCATTGAGGAGATGCACATGCAATCGAGGTTATTCACCTATCTGGCGGCTCTAGCCCTGACGGTAACCGTCTGCCTGCCGCACACCGCGGCCGCCAGCCTCATATTAAATTTTGATGACGTTAAAGCTTCCTACAATACAGGTGTATTGCCGGCGGGCTACAACGGCTTCACCTGGACGGAAAGCGGGGTTAAGGGAGATCAATGGGGGGTGGTGGACATCACCTATTATCAGAATTCTCTTCTCAACAAGTTTGATTTTCCCAGCAATCCCAATGCCGTTACCAACCGGTCCGTGACCGGCCTGGGAGCCCCTGAGGTAGCCATCGCCAGCTCCACCCCGTTTAACTTTGAGGGGGCTTATTTCGGCACCTGGACCTGGCTGAATACTACCAACTTATACGGAGCCACCTCCCTCACCGTCACCGGCAAGCAGGGGGATAAGGTGGTGGGTACGGCCACGTTTGACCTCAAACCCGGCCCCCTGGTCTGGCAGAAATTGGATTTTCAGAACATTGACACCCTGATCATTGACGCCAAAGGTCTGGGGCTATGGGGACAGAATTTCCTGATGGACAACTTTACCTATGACATCGCCGGTCCCGTATCCTCGCCGGTGCCCATCCCCGCCACCGCGCTGTTGCTGGGCAGCGGGCTCCTGGGCCTGGCGCTGCTGCGCCGTCGGGAAAAGTGCCCCGCCTGACCTTATACTGATTTGCCTTAAAATGGTGGCACAGGCGTCTCGCCTGTGCAGACACAGCCTTAAATCTGCGGCCCCCCAAACTGATCTTTGAACGCAAATCTGGAATTAAAACCGCTTAAACCCTGAGGCTCCCCCGGCGCCAGCCGCGGGAGCCCCGGTTTTTTCCGCCTCAGCCCTGCTTCGGGCTGACCACCAGCACCGGCAGGTCCGCGGCCTCGAGAATGCGCTCGGTCACTGATCCCAAGAGTGACCGGCGGTGCCGCTTGCGGCCGATCTTCCCCATGACGATCATTCCCACCTGGTGCCGGTTGGCTTCGTCCATGATGACTTCGTCGGGCATGCCGGCGTGAATGTCCACCACCGCGGCGACTCCCTGCTGCTGCGCCTCCTGGCTCAGGGACAGGAGCAGCTTCATGCCGGATTCCTGCATCTCGTGCAGCAGGTGCGGCCGCTGGCGGCCGGAAAGCCGGCAGATCTCATCCAGGGCCGATTCGTCCACCACGTAGAGCAGCACGACTTCGGCCCCAAAGGCCCGAGCCGCCTCCAGGGCCAGGCGGTGAGCCGCCAGCGAGGCCTCGGAGCCGTCCACGGGTACCAGAATCTTGGTAATCTGCGCCACCCCTTGCCTCCTTTCGGTCAGTCCTCTGGTTTCTTTTTTCGCCACCGGCTTCTATCAACCAGAAACCTCTGCCAAAAACCATTTTGTCATCCTGAGCGCAGCGAAGGATCTCGTATTTCCTTCTATTAAGAGATTCTTCGGTCGCTGCGCTCCCTCAGAATGACAGGATTGAGAGGACTTTCGTAGAATTCTCAACTATCTTTGCGGCTTGAAAATGCTTTTCTGCTCACTGCTCACCGTTCACCGCTCACCTCTTCCTGGCCTTGGCCCGCTTCAGATGGAACAACCCTTCCGTTCCCGTTCCTCCAGGGCGCCTTCCAGATAGTGAATGGTCTCCTGGTAGGTGGGAATAATCATGTAATTCAAGGCGTTGGTGCGCCGCACGGTGCGCTGCAGTTCCTCGGCCAGCCGCCACAGGATGGCCTCCACCTCCGCCAACTCCGCCAGGGGCGCCAGGGCCTCCCGCACGGCCAACTGGCATTCGTCCAGGGAACTAACGGTGCCGCCGAACCCGATCTGGGGGCGCCGGCCGCCGGCCTGGAATTCCACCACCGGCATGGGCATCCCCAAAAAACCCCGGTCCTTGAGCACCACCCGGTCCTCACCTTTGACCCCCAGGGCGGCCCGGGCCACGGCCTCGCTGCCCAGGGAGAGCAGCCCTTCCACCAGGTGCCCGTAAGCGCCCTTAAGGGCCTGGTCCACCCGGCGCCGGAAAGTGGCCGCCTGCCCCTGGAGCCGCAGCAGCTCCCCCAGGAGCAAATCTCGCTTTTCCTCCAGGAAGGTAACGGCCTCGACGGCCAGCTGATGCTCAGCCTTGACCTTGAGAAGATTGCCTTTGGTGGCGGGCAGAGGTAATCGGGCCATATAGTCTCTCTTGCGGCCAGGCCCCGGTTATCTGGCTCATGCCAAGTCGCAAACAATTGTCAATTTTTCCGTAGGGGCGGACCTTGGTGTCCGCCCCTGGTTCGGGCACACACCCAAGTATGCCCCTACAACGACGCTCTATTGGATTGCGATTTAAATCCTCTGCGAAAGTCCCCTCACCTCGTGACCCATCCGACTGACCACTGGCCACTGACCACTACTTCCCTGTTCCCCCATACTTCTCAATTTCCGCCTCCGTCACCCGGGTGAGGTCGCCCCGGGGCAGTTCCTTGAGCACCTGCCAGGCCAGGTCCAGGGTCTGGGTGATGGTGCGGTTTTCGTCGGGGCGCTGGCGCAGAAATTTTTCCTCAAAGGCCCGGCCGAAATTGAGCACCTGGCGGTCGCCGCTGGACAGGCTGTCCTCCCCGATGATGGCCGCCAGGGCCTGAATCCGCCGGGCGTGGTCGTAAGCTGCGTAGAGTTGGGAGGACACGTGCGCGTGATCCTCCCGGGTGCGGCCGGCCCCGATGCCGTCGCTCATCAGCCGGGAGAGCGACGGCAGCACGTTGATGGGCGGGTAAATCCCCCGTTGGTGCAGGCCCCGGTCCAGGACGATCTGGCCTTCGGTGATATAGCCGGTGAGGTCCGGGATGGGATGGGTGATGTCGTCGTTGGGCATGGTGAGCATGGGCAACTGCGTAATCGAGCCCTTGCTGCCCTCGATCTTGCCGGCCCGCTCATAGAGGGACGACAGGTCGCTGTAGAGATACCCCGGATATCCTTTGCGGCTGGGCACCTCGCCCTTGGAACTGGCCACTTCCCGCAAAGCCTCGCAATAGTTGGTCATGTCCGTCAGGATGGCCAGGACGTGGTGGTCTTTATCAAAGGCCAGGTATTCCGCCACCGTCAAGGCCAGGCGAGGGGTAATCAGGCGCTCGATGGCCGGATCGTCGGCCAGATTCAGGAACATGACCACGTTGTTGAGCACGCCGCTGGTCTCAAAGGATTGGCGGAAGATGTTGGCCACGTCGTGCTGCACCCCCATGGCCGCAAACACGATGGCAAAGCGCTCCTCTTCCCCCAACAGCCGGGCCTGGCGCACAATCTGGGCCGCCAACTCGTTGTGGGGCAGACCGCTCACCGCGAAAATCGGCAGTTTTTGCCCCCGCACCAGGGTATCCATGCCGTCGATGGCCGAGACCCCTGTCTGGATGAACTCCTGGGGGTAGGTCCGGGCCGTGGGGTTGATGGGCTGGCCGTTGATGTCGCGGCTGGCCTCCCCCACCGGCAGGGGGCCGCCGTCCAGGGGCTGGCCCATGCCGTTGAAGATGCGCCCCAGGAGATCCGTGGTCACCGGGACCATCAGGGGGCTGCCGGTGAAGCGCAATCGGGTCTCGCCCAGGGACAGGCCCACGGTCTCGCCGAAGAGCTCGATCACCGCCTCATTTGTGCCCACGGCCAGGACCCGGCCGGTCTGCCGGGAGCCGTCCGGCGCGGTGATCTCCACACTTTCATCAAAGCCCACGCCCTTGACGCCCTCCACCACCAACAGCGGCCCGATGATAGACTTCAGGCCCAGATACTCCCGGCCGGAGGCGGGGGGCAAGGTTTTGGGCTCTGGGTTCCGGGTTTTGGGTTGATCGTTCATGGTTTTCGGTTTTGTTGGCTGTCAGCCGCCATCTTCCAGCAAAGCCAAGATTGGCGCGGGTGACCTCCCCGTAGGGTGCGCACCGCGCACCATGCCCCTTTCGTTCCCAAGCTCCTACTTCTCCCCTCGTTCCCAAGCCCGTAAAGCTTGGGAACGAAGGTTTTCCGCCCAAGCTCTGCTTGGGCACCTTACCCCTACCCTGCCAACGCCTCCAACTTGTCATTCAAACTCTTCTCCAACTCATCGAACTTCTCCAACTCATCCGCCTTGATGGTGGCCTTCATGCGCATCAGCGCTCCCAAATCCTCCAACTCCCGGATGCGGTAAAACGCCGCCCCTTTGGCCACCACCTCCTTGGCCTTGCGATAGGTGGATAGGATGAGCCGGAGCATCTTCATCTGCTTGGCCGGCGGGCAGAACATGTCCACCGGGTCAAACGCGCTCTGCTGGAGAAAGCCTTCCTTGAGCCAGCGGGCCGCGGCCAGCACCAGGCGCTGCGCGTCCGGCAGGGCCTCCTCGCCGATGATCTTGACAATGCGCTGGAGCTGGTAGTCTTCCTGGAGCAGCACCAGGGCCTCGCCCCGCATCTGCCGCCATTCCGGGTCCACGTGTTCGGCCCACCAGCCCTCCACCATATCGGGATATTCACTGTAACTGTCAATGGGATTGATGGCCGGAAAATAGCGGGCCGCGGCCAGTTCCTTGTCCAGGCCCCAGAAGGTGCGCACGAAGCGCTTGGTCTGTTGGGTCACCGGCTCCGAGAAATCCCCCCCCGGCGGCGACACCGCGCCGATGACCGACACCGAGCCCTGGGACCCGTTTAGGGTGACCACTGCGCCGGCCCGCTCATAGAAATCCGCCAGCCGGGTGGCCAGATAGGCGGGAAAGCCTTCCTCCGCGGGCATCTCCTCCAGCCGCCCGGAGATTTCCCGCAGGGCCTCGGCCCACCGGGAGGTGGAGTCGGCCATCAGCGCCACCGCGTAGCCCATATCCCGAAAGGCCTCGGCCAACGTGATGCCCGTGTAGATGGAGGCCTCCCGGGCCGCCACCGGCATGTTGGAGGTATTGGCGATGAGGATGGTGCGTTCCATCAAAGGGTGCCCGGTGCGGGGATCTTGCAAGGCGGGCAGTTCAGTCAAGATGCCGGTCATCTCATTGCCCCGCTCGCCGCAGCCCACGTACACGATCAGATCGGCTTCGCACCACTTGGAAAGCTGGTGCTGGGTGATGGTCTTGCCGGTGCCGAACCCGCCGGGGATAGCCGCGGCCCCACCCTTGGCCAGGGGAAAGAGTGCATCCAGCACCCGTTGGCCGGTAATCAACGGCTCCGTGGGCAGCAGGCGCTGTCGATACGGTCGGCCGCGGCGCACCGGCCAGCGGTGCCACAGGAACAACTCCGTCTCCCGGCCCCGCCCGTCCTGCACCCGGGCGATGACATCCTTTAAGGTGTAGTCGCCCGCCGGGACCACGAAGGTGAGCTGTCCCGCCACCCCGGGCGGCGCCAGCACCCGGTGCTCCATGGCGCTGGTTTCGGGCACCGCGCCCAGGATATCCCCCGCGGCCACCTGATCTCCGACTTTCAACCGGGGCTGAAAAGCCCAGGCCTTGCCGCGATCCAGCGGACTCACCAAAGCCCCCCGGCCGATGAAGGGGCCGGTGGCCTGCTGCAAGGCCTTCAGGGGCCGCTGGATGCCATCGAAAATCTGCCCCAGAAGCCCCGGGCCGATCTCCACCGACAGGGCCGTCCCCTGCCCTGCCACCGGGTCGCCGGGCCGGATGCCGCCGGTGTCTTCGTAAATCTGCAGCGTGGCCACCTCGCCGTCCAACGCGATGACCTCGCCGATGAGGGCAGCCGCGCCCACCTCCACCATCTCATACATGGAGAGGCTTTGGCCGCCGCCGGCCTTGATCACCGGCCCGCTCACCCAGATGACTTCGGAAGTTTTATCGGTCATGATTCCCATGAGCAATTATCGTCGGGGCGGACCTGCCTGCGTGTCCACCCCCTGACTCACATGCTGTAAGCCCGGCTCACCCCCTGTAGCGCTGCTTTTAACATACAAGGGTTGCGCACCGCGCACCCTCCTGTTAACGCCAATCATCCATAACCCAGGCCTCCGGCCGGTGGTAGGCCGCCTCATTGGGTCTGTGCATGGTCACGCCCACTATTTCAGGCTTAAAGCCCCGGGCCCGCAGGTGCTTATAAGCCGGCTCCCGGGCCAGGCTCACTCCCGCAATGAGGCGATGGTTGCCACGGGTCGCGGCCAGAACCTGGCAGGCGGTGAGGAGCCGGTCGAAATACTGCTCGGCCTTGCGCCCGGGCTTGACCGCGCCAAATTTGATGAAACACGCGCCGCTGCCAGCCTCGGAACCGGGGCCGCAGTGCACCGCCGCCAACCCCACCAGCCCGGGCCGGTCCCACAGCAGCAGGGTATCACCCAGCTTCTGGCTCTGGATGGCAAGGATTTCCCGGCGTACGTCGAGCCCGGCATAGATGGCGTCCGTGAGTTGGGCTGCAGCCGCAATCAGGTCCGGTTTTTCGGATTCCGCGGCTCGGGCATACGAGGTGACCTCCCCCGCCGGGGTCGCGGGCCTGACCGTCAGGGCCATGATGGCCGTGAGGGCTCGCGGCCAGAAGCCGAATTTCTGATAAAGGCTCAGATGCTTAGGGCTCTGAGAATAAGTGTAAAGGCCGGTGTGGCGGCAGCCCCAGGTATCGAAGAGGGCCAGGGTGGGCTCCAGGAGCTTCTGGGCCACGCCCCGGTCCCAGTAATCCGGGCGCACCGTCAAGGGCCCGAAGTAACCCACGCTGCCCCAATGCGTGACGAAATTGGAGGCGACCAGTTCCCCGTCCGCTTCGGCCCCGAAGGCCGCGGCAGGGTCGGCCAGCCAACGGGTGCGGATCTTGTCGAGGTCGCCGCCGAACTCCAACGGATTCGCCAGGCCGTTAAAGGTCCCGAAGGCCAGCCGGAAGATGCGGTCGGCCAGGGGAAGATCGGCTTCGGTTAACGGTCGCACTAGGATATGCATGCCTGTCTCAACTCCCCCACAGTTTCCCGGCGATCTCGGCCCTTAAAGCCTCCCGCCGGCGGTCGATGAGGCCCTGGAAGGTCTGATCGACGCGCACCCGGCCGTCGCTTTGGGCTACCACGAAGCCTCCCGGGGTCAGCTCCGGATCGGCGACCAACTCCAGCCGGCAGGCGCGCTCCCGGCTCACTTTGCCCAACAGGTCCGGCGTGAGCCACCTGGCTTCCTCGGGGTTGGCGGTGATCCGGAACTGTTCTCCTTCCAGTTGCCCCAGTGCGGCCGTAAGCCCGGCCCGCAGCCAATCCCCATAGGCGGGGGTGTCCCGCCAGGCCTGAAGCCGGGTTTGGGCCTGGGTAAAAATCTCCGCCAAGCAAGTCTCCTTCGTCTGGGAGATTTGTCTCTTGCTCTCCAGTTCGGCCCGATCGATGCGGCTCCGGGCGGCAAGCTTAGCCTGGGCCTCCACTTCGGCCCTGGTCTTGGCCAGCACTTCCTGGCGGCGCCCCTCGGCATCGCTTTGGCGGCGGTCCGCTTCGGCCTGGGCCTGAGTACTGATTTTCTCGGCCTCCTCCTGGGCCTGGGTATTAATCGCCTGACAGAGGAGTTCCACCTGGTCATACAGCGGCATAAATCAAGCACCTTTTTGCAGGCGCACGCGCAGGTGTGCCCTACGTTTAGCTGAAACCGTTCACTTCGGTATCCCCATCAAGGCCCGCAGCCGGTCCAGGAGCGATTGGCCGCCGGGGAGAGGCCCTTCCAGATCGGGAATCTCCAGGATCAAGGGCGGCCGGCCTTCCCGCCGGATGGCATCCACGTCGCCTCGGATATCTTGAGCCACCCGTTCGGTGATCAGCACCAGCCCCACCCCGGGGTCGGCCCGGCCCTGGGCCAGCAACTGCCGGGCCTCGGCTGCACTGGCCGCGGCCCCGCCGGGAATCCCCGCCAGGGCAAAGGCCAGCAGGGTGCGGGCATCGGCGATGACGAAAAATCCCTGGTCCTTGATGGCGTGCCTCCTTGAGGCAGTGGTCAGTGGCCAGTGGCCAGCGACTTGAGGGCATAGCCCGCTGTGCCCCTACAATTGTAGCAAGTGTCAAAAGTTCCTTCTTCTTATCCTCTCTCCCCCTTGGGGAAAAGGGTTAGGGTGAGGGGGAAAAAACTTTGGCAACGTGTATAGCTATTCCGCCTCAAAACTGACCACTGGCCACTGAACACTGAACACTATTTACACCCTACCCAGAATCATGATGGCCACGATGAGCCCGTAGATGGCCAGGCCTTCGGCCAGGCCCACGAAGATCAAGGCCCGACCGAAGAGTTCCGGTTTTTCGCTGATGGCCCCCAGGGCCGCGGCCCCCACCGCCATAACCGCGATCCCGGCCCCCAGGACCCCCAGGCCCGCGGCCAGGGCCGCAGCCATATAGGCCCACTTGGCCACCTCCGGGTTGGCCGCAGCCCCGGTCTGGGCCCAGGCCGCCATCGCCCAACCGTTTACCAGAATCAAGGTTGCCAGGCTGATCAATATGCCTCGATATGTCTTCGTCATAATCATTATCCTTCTTGGACTCCAACCCTTGGTCTGTGAAGGCTGGACAACTCTTCCGAATAAAAAACCGGTAAACACCAAAGTTCCCCAAAATCCCTTATGGGGGTTGGGGGAGAGGGTTTGGGAGAGGGATTGTAAATGGCCCCCGGCCCCCTCTCCCAAAGGTTTTCCTCCGCCATTCAAGGCGCCGCGCCCCGTTCCAGGGGTTTGAAGGCCTCCCCGCCCCCGTGGAAAAACTTACTCATGAATTCGTAGTATTCCAGCCGGACGATCTGGATGGAGACCACCAGCCCCTCCAGGAGGATAATAACCACATTGCCGACCACGATAGTCAGCCAATACACCAGGCCGCCGCCCCCCATGCGGTTCAAGGTGTCCGCCAGGGAAAAGACCGCGATGAACAGCCCGGCGTGAGCCAGGGCGAAGGCGGCGATGCGGATGAACGAGATGGTGTTGGCCACGAACCGGATAGTGCCGTCCACCACCTCGATGATCCCCTCCAGCAACTTCAGGCCCAGGCCGTCGGGGGAAGGCTCCGTCGCTGCCGGCGCCAGCCACAGGCGCTGCAAGATAAAGACGACTATCATGAGGAGAATGGCGCCGGCCACTCCCACGGCCACCCAGAAATCCCATTCCAGGGCCCCGGTAAGGAGGTAACGCACCCCCAGGCCCGCCAAGATCCAATAGATTAAAGCCGCCAGGAGTCCGGCCGCGGGCAAGCGCGTGGTCTTGAGGCGCACCGCGTTGATGAAGCTCAAGATCATCCCCAGGCTGATGGCCCCCACTCCGAACAGGACGGCGATCTTGATGAAATAGGCGATGTTCTGCATGGGGGAAAACCACAGGGCCGGTAAGAGGTCCTCCACTCCGAAGACGCTGCCGTAGAGAAACCCGAAGATCGCCGAGGACACCCCGCACTCCATCATGATGATACCGTAATCGGTGTAGCGGAAAAACCGCCGAAAGATCACGTAGCCCAGCAGAAAGAGCACCCCGCCCTGGCCAACGTCGCCGAACATCAGGCCGAACATGAGTAGAAAGCTGACGGCCAGTAGTGCGGTAGGCTCCACCTCGCCGTAGGCCGGGGTGCCGTAAGCCGTGGTCAGACGCTCGAAGGGCCGCAGCAGGTAAGGATTATTGAAGAGGATGGGAATCTTCAGGATCCCTTCCCGGGCCCCGGGGATGGCCTCGGGAGACAGGATCTCCAATTCGGCCCGGTCCCCCAGTTCCTGGGCCAGGGCCTCCTTGAGTTCGTTCACCAGGCTGGCGGGAATCCAGCCGCTCACCAGGTAGGAGCGGTCCACCTTGCCGAACAGCACCCGGGCCCGGAGCAGGGTGCGGGTCAGGTCGATGCGGTTGCGGATCCGCACCAGCTCCGGACCCATCTCGTCCCGCAGCCGGGCTCGCTCGGCGTCCATTTGCTGCTGGGAGGCTTTTAACGACCGGATCTGGCTTTTCAGGTCGGTCAGCATCGCGTCCAAAGACCCGGTGGCCGCAGGCGGCAGTGCCAGCGGCTCAAAAAAGGCGCCCTTGAGAGCCCGGTCCAGGGTCCCTTGGTCCGCGGCCAGCCCCGCCACCAGAACCAGGACCCGGGTCTCCTCCTGAGTCACGGGGATCAAGGCGTGGTGCAGGTGCTCCAGGGCCTGCTCCAGCCGCAGGAGATTCTCGGCGGGGAGCCAACCGGGCGTCAGGTAGGCAAAGTGGAGTTCGGCCAGGGCCCCGGGCTCCACCCCGGCCGGCTGCAACCATTCCAGGTTCTGTTCATATTCCCGCAGTTTGGCCAGTTGAGCCACACTTTCCTGGACGCTGGTAAGCAGCGGGCCCACCCGGCGCCGCAGGTTATCCATCCTTTCTTCCAGGGGATAGATATCCTTGGCCGGGTCCAGGTCTGGGGGAATCTCCACCACCTGGGGCGGGATTTCCAGGGTCTGGGCCCAGCGGTCCGCCTCCTCGCCCACCTTTTGATAGCGATCCAGCAGGTCCCGTTCCAGTTCCCCCATGTACCCCAGTTTGCCCAGGGGAGTCTCCACCAGATTGATGAGATGCATGATCCGCAGCCGAGTCAGGACCGCGGTGGCCCGGGAGATCTCTTCCTGGGCCACCTGGATGTTCACCAGGACCAGGGGCACGGCCTTAAACATACGCGGCTCCGGCCTCTCGCCGCCACAACTGCGGCGCCACCCGCTCCGGCGGCAGGTGCAGCAGCATCCCGGTGATCAGGGTGATGAGGTTATCCAGTTCCAATTCCTTGAAGAAGAGATAGGCCAGCGGCAGGCCGATCTGGAAGGGCGGCCGCCCCAGGCTCCTCTCCAGGGTGGCCAGCCAGTATTGGCGCAGCCGGGTCTCCACTTCGGCCCGGTCCTGGGCCCCCTGGAGCAGCTCGATATAGACCGGCCGGGGCAGGCGCAGGATCATCTCCCCGGTGTTGGCGGCAAAGGCCAGGTCATGGCGGGCGGCGGGACTGCGAAAGCTGCCCGCCTCCAGGAGATACTGGTAGGTTTCTTCCGGCGGGAAGCCGTAAAGGTCGCGGAAGCGGCCGGCCCAGGTGATGTTGGTGACGTCCGCCAGGGCGCCCAAAAGGCCGGCAGCGATGCGGCGATCCGCCCGGGAGAGCGTCTCCAACCCCTGCCAGAGGGCGGCATAGACAAAGAGGTCCAGGGACATTTCCAGGGGGAAGAGGCTGGACTCCCGCTGATACCGGTCCAGCCCCCGGGCCAGGGGCGGCCCCCAGACCGTGGCGGCCAGGTGATCCATTAGCCGGGGGATGCTGCCCTGGCCCAGCATCTCCGGGAAGTCCAGGAACGACAAGGACTCCAGGGGGAGGAGACGCGCCGCAGCCCGGATCGGGTCCAGACCCTGATGCAAAGCCCGGAGCACCACCTTGAGGTTTTCAGCGATCAGCCGGTAAACCAGGAGGTCGAGGAAACGGGACTCCCGTTTCTTCAAGCCCCGGCGCACCTTGAGAAAGGTCTGGGCCAGATTGCCATAAAGGCGGCGGCTCAACTCGGCCTCGGCGTCCCCCCGGCGCCAATCCCAGCCGGACAATACTGGGCCGTACGCGGTGCTGCGGAGGTAGCCCGCCAGGTCCTCCAGGTTCCGGGCCCGCAGGAGATAATGGTAATCTTCGGGAGCCAGCAGGAAACTCTTCAGGGCCATGACTTTGGCGCCGCCGTAGGCATACCGCCAGATCTTGAAGATCATGGCTCGATCACCCGGGACGCCAGCCAGGCCAGCGCCTCCTCCCGGCGGGCCTCATACTGCCGGGTCAACTCTTGCACCTGGCTGGCGGCGGCCGCGGCGATGGCCCCGGCCCGGGTCTCGGCCTCCTGGAGGATCTCCGCCTGGGCCCCCTGGCGCACCTGGGCCAGTTCCTCCTGAAGCCGGGCCTCGATCTCCCGGATCCGATCGTCGGCCTGTGCCTTCAGGGCCAGTCCAGCTTGCTGGGCCTGGGCCACCGCGTCCCGGCCGGTTTGATCCGCATGGATGATTTTTTCCAGATCCGGTAACATGCGCGCCCCGAAGTTGCCGGCGGGAGCCGGGCGCCGGTGCGCCCTTGAGCCCGTCATGACCGGATAACCGGGTGAAGGGCACGGCCTGCCGCGCCCCCTCGGGCGATTAGGTAATCCGGGTTCGGTTCCAGGAAATCTATTTTGATACTAATGACTCAGGGGGCCAATAGCAATGGGAATTACCGAGAAAACCGCCTCCCCGTCCCCTGGTGGGCGTGGTGCGCACCCTTCCTTGAACTTTGAAGTTTTCGGGCAGACTCCGCCCGGGCCGGGCGCTTTACATTCTTATCGAAAATCCTTACCATGATCATGAATGATATTGCCGGAGAGATTGAATAAGCTGGCGTCATCGGGAGGTCCCATGGCCGAGTGTATGCCCCTGACCCGGGAGATGTTGAAAGATCCCGTCGATTTGCGCGTTGCCGAGACGCCCCTGGATTTTGCCCGGGCTCGTTCCCTGGCCGACCGGCGCGCCCAGCAATTGCGAGCCGACCCCATGCTGTTGGCCTGGTACGACCGCGCCGCCGGGGCATTCTCACCCCAGGTGACCTGCTGCAACGATATCAAGCCTGCCTGGCTGATCTATGCCGAAACCCGAGGCGGTGATTTGATTATCGATATCAACGACGAGGCGTTTGTGTTCGTGTACTGCGGGACGCCCTGAGGGGTGGCCCGGGCTTGCAGATCCCGCCTTCCTAACGCCACTCCTTTAACTTGATGGCGCCGGACTTGATCTCGAGATAATGGATCTTGTCGGACGTCCAGGCCCCGGCATTAGCCAAAATCTTGCCGTCTTTCATGATATGCAGCCCATGACGGTGCGTGTGGGCCAGGATGACGATATCGAAGCCCCGGGTAAAAAAACCCAGGGCCGCGGCCAGATTTCTCTGCGCATCAAAGATAGAGTTTTCCAGGCCGCGGATTTTTTTGTTCAGATCAGAGAGGAACCATTCGATTTTAAAATAGACCTGAAAGAACTTGGGCGACACTTTCAATAGTTTCCCCAGCACCCTGGCCAGATGAGCCGAGAGTCTCGGATAATCCCGAAAACGGAGGTCATGCAGGTGCCCGTGTTCAATGTGGATGCGGCGATTACCCGATACGACATCCAGGAAAGGCACGACCGACCGGATGCCCGATTTCGCCAGGTAGGCCTCCGAATGGATGTCATGGTTGCCCTTCACATAGTAGAGCTTCTTGCGCCCCTGGGAGAAAAACTCCTTGAGGTTTTTACGGATTAGCTGAAGATCCATAGCCAATTTGGCAGTAGAAGATTGCAGCAAATCAAAGCAGTCGCCATTAATACACAGGCTGGCGCCTTGCTTGGAAAGGTATTGGAAAAACGAACTCAGGTAGTCTCTTTTATTGAAGGCTGGATTACCGAGATGCAGATCGGAAATTACACAGAGATGATCTTCTTGAACTGTCATTATGCCCTTCACGCTACCAGTGGTAAGGTTAGTCTATTCAAGGTCGTTCAAAGGATATCGTCAGCGCTGGAGGCCTAGGGCTGCTTAGATCCTAAAAGGCTCGCCGCCCGTTTCCTGACCGCTTTAATGATTTGGGGCATAGTATTATGAGTCCCTTGCTTAACCAGAAACCCGGGGATACAACCTCCCGGGTCGGTGTGCAGCCGATAAATCGCCTTGGTTTCCCGGGACCCATAAGGTTCCAGGATCCATTCACCGGAATTCTCCTTCAAGTTGCCGATGACCAGCGACCAGGAACTGCGATAGAGTTGTTGTGCCGCCTGAGTCTCATCATTCACCCCCTTTATAATGTACCATCTGTTGCTGGCTGGAAAGGGGAATTTCAAGTGGCTATAAAAATAAACGGTGTATTTGCCGCCGGGAATGCGGCAACTGGCCGGGTCCAGGGGAGTGGGGCCAAGCAAACGCTCCACCTCACCGGCTTCGGTCGGCTTCAGGCGCAGGATCGCGTCCAGCTTGTCAGCCGGCACCGCCCGGCTGGCCATGGTCCGGGGCATAAAAGACTTGAAATTGTTCAGGTCCGTGATCACCTGCCAGACAATCTCCGGAGGTGCGTCAACCAGCGCCGTCATCTCGCCGCTCTTGATGCAGCTTTCATCGGTCCCTTGGGTGGAGACGATGATCTCTCCCTTAGCCAATCTGGCCGCCATATCATCCTGGGACGCCGCGCCGACTGCCGCCCACAGGGTGACAACAACCCCCACGCTCACAAGAAAAATCCAGGTTCCCTGGTACGGTTTCCTTAAGAAGATTTGCCAAAATTTCATGCGCCTCGGTCTCCATGGTCGGGCGAGATGCTTAAGTTACTTAGTCGTCTTTCGCCCCAAAAAACTTAAAAGTTAATCCCCGGGCGCAGAAACGGCACGGGGAAGAGGTCCCCCGGCCTACCTCCCGCGGGGTCAATGAGCCGGACACGCCTGGGGCCCTATCTCCCAAAGTAGCCGGTGATCGTGGCGGTAGCCAGGATCTTGCCCTCCAGGGCCTGTTTGAACCCGGCCAGGTTGGTATTCTGGCTCACTTCGACCTTGGGCACGCTCAGGGCATAAAGGGTGAACACGTAAGGGTGGTCGCCGCTGCCCGGAGGGGGTTGCGGACCGCCGTAGCCCACTTTCCCAAAGGAATTTTTCAGCTCCACCGCGCCCTGCGGCATGCTCCGGCCGGACGCCCCTTGGGGGAGGGAGGCGGCGTCCTGGGGCAGGTCGATGACCAGCCAATGCACCCAATTGTGGGCCACGGGATGGGGGTCCACCATGGCCAGCGCCAGGGATTTCGTCCCCGCCGGGGGGGTGGACCAGGACAGCGGCACGGAGACGTTTTTGCCCCCGGCCCCAGGCATCACGAATTGCAGGGGTATCTTGCCGCCATCCTGAAAAGCGCTGGATGTGATCTGCATGAGTTGTCCTCCTGCGCCGCACACTGCGGTAAGAGTAAGGATTAAGCCGACTACGCACCACCAGGCCACAGATCGTTGCATGGCAACACCTCGGGTCGGAGAATGGATGGTTTCCCCGGATGCTAAGGAGTCCCGCCCTCCAGAAATCGTTTCAAGGCCGCGGCCGCGTTGTGTTCCCGGTCCCGGGAACCGTACACCAGGGTCACCCTCCCCTCCCGGGCTTTTTCCTGGAGGAGCCGGACGGCTTCGGGATGGCCGGCGAGTTCCACCCAATAGCGGCGGCAGAATTCCCCCCAACGGGCCGGCTCATGCCCGAACCAGGTGCGGAGCTCCGGGCTGGGCGCGATCTCCTTCAGCCACAAGTTAAGAGCTACCGCCTCTTTCTTCAAGCCCCGGGGCCAGAGCCGCTCCACCAGGACCCGGAAGCCGTCCTCCGGGCTCGGTTGGTCATAGGCTCGCTTCAGTTAAACATCCGCCTCAGGTTTCCTCCAGCCGCCGTCTGATGAAATCGGCCCACTGGCTGGCGGGGTCCAGTTCCAGGTAGCGCCTCCAGTGTTCCCGGGCCCCTTTGACATTCCCCAGGGCCTCCAGGACCATGGCCAGGTTGAAGTGGGCGTCGGCAAACTCCGGCTCCATCTGGATGGCCTTCCGATAAAAGAGCGTGGCCGCGTCGAGTTCCCCCCCGTCTTCCAGGAGGTTGGCCAGATTATAATTGGCCTCCACGTGATCCGGGTTGGCGGCCAGGGCCTGGAGATAACGGGAGGCCGCGGCCTGTTCGGAACCGGCCAAAAAGAGGATATTGCCCAGGTTCACCAGGGCGTCCACGTGGTCCGGGACCGCCGCCAGGAGGGTCTCATACTTGGCCCGGGCCTCGTCCAGGCGGCCGGCCTCCTCATCCTCCAGGGCCTGGAAGAATAATTCGTCGCCCGCCGCCCCGGCCAGAGGCACGGGCGCCCTCTCTTCTCCGGCAAAATCAATAAAGAGCTGCCCCTCTGGGGTGAAGCGCCGCCGGTTCTTACCCAGGATAAGCCGGTCGTTAATCAGGGAAATCCGCACCTCGGACAGGGGCTGTTTGAGGCCGGGCATAATCTGCCGCAGCTTCTCGACGCATTCGCGGATGCGCCGCAGAGATACGCCCTGGCGACGCAAGTCTTTCACCGTGCGGAAGGCCACCAGGCTCTGAAAGTCGAACCAGAGGTGACCCCGGTCCTTTTCCTGGGGGGTGATAAGGCCCTGGCGATCCCAATAACGGATCTGGCTTTCGGAGATGCCGGTGAGCCGGGACACCTCCCGCTGGTCATAGAGCTTCTTCACTCGATGAGCCTCTTAAGCGGGGTCCAGGGTGCGGCCATGGGCGGAACCGAGATTTCCCTGGATGAGGCGGCTGCCGCAGTTTTTAGGGTGGAGCTGAAATTGCCGGGGCCGCCCGGGGGTGGCGCTGAACATCTTGATGGGGATGGTTGCCAGGCTGCATCTGAGACAGCCTTTCCAGATGGCCCTCATGATCGCCTCCCGCGGTCCGGCACGGTATAACTTTATTCATTATAGGCACCGCAGGTCCGGGAAGCAAGGGAAGGTCTAGCGGTGGGAGTCAGGAACCTGTTTTGAGCAGAAGGCAAATCCACCAACAGTTTTTGCGATACAGATGGCTAAATCCACCGCCGTTTCCTGAAGTACAGGAGCATGCCCAGCGCAATGACCACGATTAACCCCAAGACCTCATAATAACCGTAGCGCCATCTCAACTCCGGCATGTTTTTGAAATTCATGCCGTACAGAGAGGTGATGAAGGTCAGGGGCATAAAAATGGTGGCGATGATGGTCAACACCTTCATGATCTCGTTGAGCTTGTTGCTCATGGAGGACAGGTAAATATCCAGCATGCCCGACAGGATGTCCCGGTAGGTCTCCACCGTCTCGATGGCGATAATGGTGTGGTCGTAGACGTCCTTAAAATAGACGGTGAGACTGTCGTTGATCAGGGGCGACTCCCGCCGTTCCAGCCGAGCGATCACTTCCCGCAGGGGCCACAGGCACTTGCGCACCATGATCATGTCGTTCTTGAATTGATGCACTTCCCGCAAGGTTTGGGGCGAAGGGCGGGTCACCACCTGGTCTTCCAAGGACTCCACCTGGTCGCCGAGGCTATCCAGATGCACAAAATAGTTATCCACGATCAGGTCGATGAGGGAATAGGCGAGATAATCGGCGCCCAGCTTCCGTATCCGGCCCTTGGACGTGAGGAGCCTTTCTCGGACGGGGGCAAAGATGTCGCCGTTGACCTCATGGCAGGAAATGAGGTAATTGGCGCCCAGGATCAGACTGATCTGCTCGGATGCCATCCCCTCGCTGCCGAAGGGTCGGATGGTTTTTAAGACGATAAAGAGATAGTCGTCATAGTCTTCGATTTTGGGGCGTTGTTCGACGTCCAGAATATCTTCCAGCACCAGGGGGTGGAGATGAAAGCATTCACCCAGCTTTTCCAGATTCTTCACCTGGTGGACCCCTCTGACATCGATCCAGGTCACCCCTTGGGGGCTGACAGGGGGAAGACATTCGCTAAAAGCGTCATACTCCTGATCGGTAATGGTGGCTTCGTCATAATGCGTGATCGTGACCTTAACCGCCGCGTCCTTCGGCTCCCCGGTATAGACCAGGGTGCCCGGCGGCAATCCGGCCTGTCTGACGGATTTGGTCAATAATTTGGGCATGGCGTGCAGGGGTTCCTGTTTTCTGTATCTTGGCGGCTTATGATAATCCGGTTTCCGGCCCATAATCAAGGGGTAAATAGCCATCTGGCTCCGTCCTTGAGACCAGAACCGGCAAAACCTTGGATAGACAAAGGCGCGGGGGTAAGGCAGCCGGGCTCAGCCGAAGCGGCCGGTGATGTACTGCTCGGTCTGTTTGTTGGCGGGATTGGTGAAGATTTTTTCGGTGGTGTCGAACTCCACCACCCGGCCCACATAAAAAAAGGCGGTAAAGTCGGACACCCGGGCGGCCTGCTGCATGTTGTGGGTGACGATAACGATGCTGTACTCGGCCTTCAGTTCGTTGATCAGTTCTTCGATTTTGGCGGTGCCGATGGGATCGATGGCCGAACAGGGTTCATCCATGAGCAGGAGTTCCGGCTCCACCACGATGGTCCGCGCGATACACAATCGCTGCTGCTGCCCGCCGGACAAGGCCGTGCCCGGACGGTGCAGGACGTCTTTGACTTCATCCCACAGCGCGGCGCGCCTCAAGGCCTCCTCCACCCGGCCCGCCAGCTCGCTCTTACTCAGCGAGTAGTGCATCTTGAGGCCGTAAGCCACGTTGTCAAAGACGCTCATGGGGAACGGCGTAGGTTTCTGGAAGATCATGCCGATCTTCTTGCGGAGTTCCATGACGTCCTGTTTCGGGTCCAGGATATTGGCGCCGTCCAGCCAGATCTCCCCTTCCGCCCGCTGATCCCGGTAAAGCTCAAAAATCCGGTTGTACACCCTCAGATGGGTGGACTTGCCGCACCCGGAAGGGCCGATGATGGCAGTGACCCGGTGCTCGGCGATATCCAGGTTGTTGTCGAAGAGGGCTTGTTTGTCGCCGTAGTAAAAATCCAGATGCCGGACCGCGACCTTGCTGGTCAGCCCCAGCTTGGCAAGGAGGGCTTCGGACGGAATGATAGGGCTCTCTGGGTTCGCCGGCAAATTCTCTTCTCCGTAAGACGCGCTTTCAAGGATCTTTTCGGCCAGATTAAGTGCTCTCATGTCCTCATTCTTTCTTAATTCCTGTCATTAGCATGTGCAAGCCCTGCGCCGTTTATTTGCCGACAGGTTGGTAGAAGCCGGGTGTCGGTCTGCGGGCAGGCCCCCGGCCTGGTCATGAATCCCCTCCAAATCCTAAACCCGGCGCTCCCGCACCAGAAAGCGGGTCAACAGGGTGAAGGCCAGGACCGACACCGTGATGAGCAGGGACGCCCCCCAGGCCAGCCGCTGCCAGTCATCGTAAGGCGACATGGCATAGTTGAAGATGGTGACCGTGAGGTTGGGAGTGGGGCCCGATAGAGATTGGAACCAGTAGGGGCTGTTCAGGGCGGTGAAAAGCAGAGGCGCGGTCTCGCCGCTCACCCGGGCTACCGCTAAGAGGATGCCGGTAAGCAAGCCGGCCTTGGCCGCCCGAAAGACCACCGACAGGGTGACCTTCCAGCGGGGCGCGCCCAGGGCCAGGGCCGATTCCCGCAAAGTGTTGGGCACCAGACGCAGCATGTCCTCGGTGGTCCGGGTGATCACCGGCATCATCAGGATGGCCAGGGCTACGACGCCGGCATACCCTGAAAAGTGGCCTAAGGGGATGACTACCAGGGTATAGGCGAACACCCCGACGATGATGGACGGTATGCCCATGAGGACATTGGAGGAAAACCGGCTTTGGTCGGCCACCCTCGACTCCTGGCCGAACTCCGCCAGGTAGACGCCGGCTAATAGACCGAGGGGCACCGACAAGAGCGTCGCGGCCACGGTCATGGCCAGCGTCCCCAGGATAGCGTTGGCCAAACCCCCTCCCTCCATGCCGGGCGGGGTGGGCAACTGAATAAAGAAGTCTAAGTTGATGGCACCTAGCCCCCGGGCGATAACCCCGGACAGGATCCAGATGAGGATACCAATGCCCAGCAGCGCCGAGGTCACCGCCCAGACGCTCACCATCTTATCTATGAAGCGCCGACCGGTAGACGGCCGAGGTTTCATCATAATCCCACACTCCAGGATTTGTACATCCGCCGCAACATGAACTGAGCCAGCACCTGCACCAGATAAGTGAAGATAAATAGCACCAGGCCCAGTTCGATCAAGGAACTGGTGTACATCTGGGTCGTAGCTTCGGTGAACTCATTGGCCAGGGTAGAGGCGATGCTGTTGCCTGGAGCGAACAGGGAGGCCGAGATGTTATGCGCGTTGCCGATCACGAAGGTGACCGCCATGGTCTCCCCCAGGGCCCGGCCCAGGCCCAGAAACAGGGCTCCGATAATCCCCACCAGGCCGTAGGGGATGGTCACCTTATAGGTGACTTCCCAGGTGGTGGCCCCCATGCCGTGGGCCGATTCCTTGACCACGTTGGGCACCAACTGAAAGACGTCCCGGGTAATGGCGCAGATAAAGGGCAGAATCATGAAGGCCAGGATGATCCCTGCGGTGAGCATGCCCAACCCCATGGGCGGCCCTTGAAAGAGGGGCAGGAAGCCCAGCGTGTCCTTAAGGAGCGGCTGCACATATCTGGCCATGAAAGGCGCAAACACGAACATGCCCCACATGCCGTAAATAATGCTCGGGATGGCGGCCAAAAGTTCGATCATGGTGCCCACCACTTTGCTGACCCGGGGCTGGGCGAGCTCAACCAGGAACAGGGCGATAGCGATGGAAAGCGGCACCGCGATGAGCATGGCGATAATGGTGGAGACAATGGTCCCATAGATGCTGGAGGCCCCGCCGTACTGCTCGGTAACCGGGTTCCAGACCTGGGAAAATAAAAAGGAGAACCCGAACTTATTAAGGGACGGCCACGAATGGATCAGCAACTCCAGGAAAATCCCGGCCATGAGGAGGGGGGTAAGCAGGGAGCAGAGCGCGGTGAGCCACTTAAAGTAAGAGTCGCCCTTAGAAGTCGCCGGATTAGCTTTGGCCATGGTTTAAAAGCCGTAATTAGGGTGGGCTAACGTCCTGCGGGGCAGGATCATCTCCCTGCCCCCAGGAATTAGATGCAAGCTGTGTTAGTTAGTACTTGACCGGTTGGCCGTTAACCTTAATGTCTTTGGCCCAGGCTTCTTCCACCAGCTTCACGACGCTTTCGGGCATGGGCACATAATCGAGTTTTTTAGCCATTTCGCCGCCGTGCTTATAGCACCAGTCGAACCATTTCAGCATGGCCGCGGCCTTGGTGGCATCGGTCTGGTCTTTGTGTAACAGGATGAAGGTGGCGCCGGCGATGGGCCAGCTTTTCTCGCCCGGCTGATCAACGATCATCAAGTAAAAGCCATAGGGGGCTTTACCCCAGTCGGCGTTGGCCGCGGCTGCCTCAAAGGCATCGAGGCTCGGGTTCATAAATTTGCCGGCTTTATTCTGGAGCTGAGTAACGGCCATTTTATTTTGGAGGGCATAGGCATATTCTACATAGCCGATGGCGCCGCTGATGTTTTTCACCTGCCCGGCTACGCCTTCATTACCTTTGCCGCCGACGCCGCCCGGCCACTGCACCGAGGTATTGGCGCCAACTTTCTGCTGCCATTCCGGAGAAACCGTGGAAAGATAGCTGGAGAAGATAAAAGTAGTGCCGGAGCCATCGCTGCGGTGTACTACGGTAATGTCCTGAGAAGGCAACTTGAGTTCGGGGTTGAGCTTCTTGATGGCCGCGTCATCCCACTTCTTGATCTTGCCAAGATAAATATCCGCCAGTACGGGGTTGGTGAGCTTTAGCTGACCCGGGCCGATGCCGGGAAGATTCACCACCATCACCACGCCGCCCATGACCATGGGGAACTGCACCAGGCCGGCCTTCTGCAAATCTTCTGATTTCAAGGGGGCATCCGAGGCCCCGTAATCCACGGTCTTGGCCTTAATTTGGGCGATGCCGCCGCCGGAGCCGATGGACTGGTAATTGAGCTTGACGCCGGTCATGGAATTGTACTTGTGGGCCCATTGGGAATAAATGGGGTAAGGAAACGTCGCGCCGGCCGCATTGATGGTCAGGTCTTCGGCCTGGGCCCATCCCGCCACGGCCATGAGGCCAACCAATGCCATTGCCAACCATGTCAGCTTTTTCATACAGAAGTGCTCTCCCTTAATTATTAATATGTACGGCAATTTTGTTAGGCAACTGTTAGGGACCTATGAGAGTTGGATAAGGGGCGGAAAAATTCCTCAAACCAAGCCTCATTCGGAGAATGTTGACCCTAAACCGTTGCCTTAACGTAACGCCGGGAGATTAGGATTTTGTGAGCAGATGGTGAGAAGTACGCAAGAATTTGCTAATGCCAGGATCGGTAGGGCGGGCGTCTCGCCCGCCACCAGAGGTAGCACAGGCTTTCCAGCCTGCGCCCGGCTACGAACTGCGGCTCATCCCTAAATCACGGAACCGGGTGAGCCCTTTATATGGTGCGCAGTGCGCACCCTCCCCCAACTTTGAACTTTGAACTTTGAACCTTGAACCTTGAACTAATTCAAACCTGCGGCAGGTGGATGAAAAAAGTGCTGCCCTTGCCAGGGGCGCTCTGGAGAGTGACGTAGCCCCCGTGGGCTTGGGCGATGTGTTTGACGATGGCCAGACCCAGGCCGGTGCCGCCCACCTTGCGGCTGCGGCCGGGGTCCACCCGGTAGAAACGTTCGAAGAGCCGGGACAGATGTTCCGGGGCGATGCCGGAGCCCTGGTCTTTGACCAGGATCAACACTTCGCCGGTCTCGACCCGCGCCTCCACCCGCACGGGCCGGCCCGCCGGGCTGTACTTCACGGCATTGTCGATGAGGTTCACCACCGCCTGCTCCAGGAGGGGGGCGTTGATCTCGGTGGCAAGCTCCTCAGGGCAGTCAAGGTCGATGGCGATGTCCTTGGCCGCGGCCCGCTCCCGGCAGGCTTGAACAGCCTTGCGCAGGACCTCTTTGATATGGCCGGCGGCCAGGGCGATCTTGCCCCGGTCCGAATCCTGCTCGATGCGGGACAGGCTCAGGAGGTCGTCGATGATCGCGTTCAGGCGGTCGGCGTGCCGGGCGATGATGTTCAGGAAATTCACGGCGTTGTCCGGCTCCTGAATGGCCCCGTCCAGCAAGGTCTCCACGAACCCCTTGATGGAGGTGATGGGGGTCTTGAGCTCATGGGAGACGTTGGCGACAAAATCCCGCCGGGCCTGCTCCAGCCGCCGCAGACGAGTGACGTCGTTTAAGACGATCAGGGCCCCGAAGGCGTTGCCCTGGGCGTCCCTCAGGGGGGTGCCCCGGATCTGCAGCAGCCGGTCCGGCGCGGCATCCCTGAAGATGATCTCCCCTTCCACCTGCCGGGGGCTGGCCAGGGCCAGGTCCACAAAGTTCTGGAGATCTGGGTGCCGCACCACTTCCGCTATGGGGCGCTGCCGGGCCGCGTCCGGGTCCACCCCCAACAGGCGCGCCCCCGCCTGGTTCAGGGTGATGATCCGCTCCTGGTGGTCCACGGCCATCACCCCCTCCACCATGCTGGCCAGCACCGCGTCCTGTTCCTGGCGCTGCCGGGTGATGGTGCGGATGCGCTGGTCTAACTGCTCCGCCATGTAATTCAGGGCTTCGGCCAGGCTGGCCGGCTCATCGGAGAGGGGCACGGGCACCTTGACCCGCAAATCCCCCTGGGCGAAGCGTTGTGCGACCCGCTTCATTTCTTCCAGGGGGCGAGATAACCGGTGGGCCATCGCCAGACTGAGCAAGGCGGCCAGGAGCGCGGCCCCCATGCCCCCCAGCGCGATCTTGAAGTAAATGCCGTTCAAAGTCCGGCCGATAAAGGCCACCGGCAAAGAAGCCCGCACCACCGCGGCCACCCGGTCCTGTTCCATGAGGGGCGCGGCCACGTACATCATGGGGGTCTCTTCCGTGTAGCTGTGCCGGGTAGAGACGCCGATCTTACCCTTCAAGGCCTGCCGGACTTCCGGCCGGTCGCCGTGGTTATCCATCTTGGCCGGCTCGTTGTCGGAATCCCCCACTACCCGCCCCGAGGACAGAATCACCGTCAGGCGGGTGGCGCTGAGCCGCCCCAATTCCTTGCAGACGCGGTCCACCTCCCCGGCCTGGAGGGGGCTGAGCAGGCCCTGGAACTGGGGAATCACCAGATCGGCCCGGACCTTCAAATCCGTCGCGGTCTGGGCCAGGAAAGAGGCGCGCCAGGCCCGGCCCACGTACCAGGTCACCGCCAGCAGGGCCAGGGCCGCGATCATCAGATAAGAGGGAAAAAGTTGGGCCACGAGGCGCCGGCGTCGCATGTGAAATCCTGTTTTCAGTTTTCGGTTTTCAGTTAAAAATCCAGAAACCGATCATTTAGATATCATCTGGATTATATTTGAAACCGGACGGGCTATTCCTTGAAGCGGTAGCCCACGCCCCGCACGGTTTCAATATACGGGCCGGCCGGGCCCAGTTTTTTCCTGAGCCCCACGATCTGGACGTCCACGGCCCGCTCTGAGACCGAGTAGTCTTCGCCCTGAACCCCCTGGACGATCTGGGCCCGGGTGAAGACCCAGCCGGGACGCCGGGCCAGGAAGGTAAGCAGGCGGAACTCGGTGGAGGTCAGCTCCACGTGCTCCCCCCGGACCAAGACTTCGTGGCGGCCCGGATGGATGGCCAAGTCGTGCAGCACGATGGCGTCGGTCTCCGGCGGGGGCGCCGCCACCCGGCGGCGCAGCACCGCCCGGAGCCGGGCCAGGAGCACCCGGGGGCTGAAGGGCTTGGTGACGTAGTCGTCGGCCCCCAATTCCAGGCCCGCCACCACGTCGGCCTCCTCGCCCTTGGCGGTGAGCATGATGATGGGCGCCTCCCGGGTCTTGGCATCCTGCTTGAGTTCCCGGCACACCGTGAGCCCGTCGATCCCCGGCAGCATCAGGTCCAGGATAACGAGGTCCGGGGGCTGCGACCGGGCGGTCCGCAACGCCTCCTCCCCGGAGAGCACCCCGGTGACACGGTAGCCTTCCTTATTCAGGTTGTACCGCAACAACTCCAGGATGTCTTCCTCATCCTCCACTACCAGGATGTGTTCTTTGGGCATGGCGATTTCCTTGACTGCCTTTTGACTTATCGAGATGATTTAAGGGAAAGAAGCAGCGGACCATCTTCCCTTTCTTCCGCAATACCTATCCCCGCCCTTCCAACTCCGCCAGGCGTTTTTTCAATTCCCGGTCCCGCTGCCAGCGGGCCGTGACGTCCCGTAGAATGGCCGCGGCCCCCAGGACCGCGCCGCGTTCGTCTTTAATCAGGGTGATGGTGAACTCCAGGGAGATGCGGCTCCCGTCTTTCTTGAGGCCCGGCACCGCTAACAGTTCGGACGCATACTTGCTCCGCCCTTCAACCATCACCCGGGCATAGCCCTCGTTGTGCCGGGCCCGCAACGCCTCGGGGATGAGCCGGTCAAGGGTCTGCCCCTCCATCTCCTGCGCCTCATAGCCGAACATGGCCTCAGCCCCGGCGTTCCACAGGCGGATCCTGCCGTCGCGGTCGGCAAAGATGATCGCGTCCCGGCTCTCGGCCACGAGGCGCCGGCAGAGCCAATCCAGAAAATCAGGCTGGTTCACCATTTTTACCGAATCCCCCATCGAGTTCCGCGGTCGTCCTAACTGACTCGGCAATTCCAACCCCTTGAAAGTGCGAGATTCTTCGCGGCGCTCACCGAATGACACCTCTTTTATACACCGGTTGGCCGAAAAATATAAATGGAAATGTTTTTCCTGCGACCCAGATCGGCTAGGCTTTGTTTCCCAGGCTAATCATTGATTTTTCCCGGACCCTGTTATACTTATGAGAGGTGATTTGAGGAATGCGACAATGGGAGTGCCGCGACATGGGCAAGACAGCCGGCCGCAAGATTGAGCCTCTCTTTGACCGGGTGGTCATGGCCACGGATCTCACCCCGGCCTGGGACCAGGTGGTCTCCTGCGGGAGCGAACTCCGGGATTTGGGCTGCTCCCGGGTGATCCTGACCTTTGTCATCACCCCGAATCTCTTCAGCGGGGGCAGCGAGGGTCCGCCACCCCAGGCCGCGGCGCGCCTGGCGGCCCAGCGGCGGGTCCTGGAAGCCCGGGGCCTCGAGGTCATCATCGAGACCCCCATCGGCCTGCCCGGATTCTCCCTGAACGAGGTGGCGCATAAATACGACGCCTCGATGATTATTATCGGCTCCCACGGCAAATCCCGCTGGCGGGAAGGGGTGCTGGGCACCTTTTCCAGCGCGGTCCTGCACAATGCCCAATTTCCCTTGCTGGTCCTGCCGGTGGCGGTGGAAGACGGGCAACCGCCCAGTTGCCTCTGGCGCTGCTCCGAGCTGCTGGACCACCTGCTCTTCCCCACGGACTTTTCCCAGACCGCGGCTGAGGCCCTGTGTTACCTGGAGCTGTTGGCCCTTCGGGGAGTGCACCGGGTGACCCTGTTGCACGCCCTGCACCCGCCCACGGGCCAGTTTTCTGAGCCGAAGGCCGCCGACGAAGCCGCGGCCGTGGCGCGCAATTTTCTGGACGTCCTCAAAGGACGCCTCGAGGCCGCCGGAGTCCTCGACGTCAAAACCCGGGTGTCTGTCGGCCATCCCGTCCCCGTCATCCTGGACGTGCTCCAAACCTCGGATATCTCCCTGCTCGTCCTGGGGACCCAGGGCAAAGGCTTCATTGCCGAACTCTACCTGGGCAGCGTTGCCCATAACATCTCCCGCTTTGCCCCCTGCCCTATCCTGCTGATTCCGCCGGCGGACCGGGAGTGCCGGGAATAGATGGGGTTCCGGGTTTTGGGTTTTGGGTTCTGGGGGGGGGAGATAGCAATTAAAGGAGCCTCCTTATGAAATCAAGCCGCAGGAGTATCCTGATCCTGCTTTTAGTGGCGTGTATCTGTCTGAGTCTCGCATTAGTGGCGCTGGCCCAGACCGGCCGGCCGCCCCAAGCCTTGCCGCAGCTCCTGGAGTTCGACCGCAAGTTTTGTCCCGTCTGCAAGGCCTCGGAGCGGGTCATTCTGGCCGTCAAGGACGCCTTCCCCGGACAGTTCGTAGTGACCAAACTCTATATTGATGAAGCAGAGCCCCTCTTCCGCCGGTATAAGGTGGCCATCGTGCCCACCCAGGTCTTCCTGGACCCCAACGGTAAGGAAGTCTATCGCCATGAAGGGGTTTTCAAAACGCCGGATTTGGTCGACAAGCTGCGGGAGCTGAAATTCATCCGGGATTAAGCGGCTGGGGGGATTATGCCAGACGATATCACCCAGGTGCGGGTGGGTAAAAATCTCATCGGCTTAAGGGGCATCCCGGAGATCTTCCAGGACCTGGCGGCCCGGGACTGGGCAACGCCCGAGGCGGCCCAGGAGGAACTGCTCCATCGGGTGGCGGGGCAAAACTACATTCCGTCAGGTTCCCGGGAAGACTACCGCCTGGCCGTCTGGCGGGAGTTTCGCCGCTTCCGGGGGGAGCCTGCCGAGGTGGAGACTCCGGCCCAGCTCGAGATCAAAGTCCTGGGACTGGGGTGCGCCGGCTGCCAGAAGTTCTACCAGCAGGTCATGGAAATCCTGGCGGTCCACGCCATTGTTGCCGATCTCCAGTATATCACCGACCCGGCCCTGCTTAAGTCCTGCGAGGTGCGGGCCTTTCCCGCGCTGGTGATCAACGGCAGGATGGTCCTGGCCGGCCAGATACCGGACCCCGCGGCACTCGCCAGGCTGGTCCTGACCCACGCCGATCCGGCCCGGGGGGAGCAGTCTGGCGAGCGGAACTAAACACAGCAACCCCTCCGGCGGGGCCGGAGGGGTTGAACACCATCACCTTGAAGTGAGATAAGCCTTTATGGATGGATGGTCATCACCGGACAGGGGGCGCTTTGCACCACCTTGTCGGCCACGCTGCCGAAGATGGCCCGTTCCAGCCCCTTGCGGCCATGGGCACCCATGATGATCAAGTCGATCTTCTCTTTTTTGGCCACTTCCAGGATCTTTTCAGCCGGGGACCCCAGTTCCACGCGGGTCTCCAGCTTGGCGATACCTTTGAACATTTCCTGGGCCTCGGCCGCCATTTTTTTTCTGGCCGCATCCATTGCCTCTTGCTGAAAACTCTGGATGTTGCCGTGGGGCACGTAAAAAGTGGCGAAACTCGACAGATCCTGCGCGACGAACAGGACATAAACCGTGGCGCCGAACTTCTCCGCGAAGGTCTTGACCCAGGGCAGCAGGCTTTCAAAATGTGAAGCAAAATCAATGGGAAAAAGGATTTTCTGAACCTGTTTCATGTAGCAAGCCTCCCTTCGGCTACTCTGCTGGGGGATTGTGAAATTAAGAGTAAACTAATCAAAGACCCGGGGCTTGTCAAGTTAAAAAGCCAGAAGGATGCGCCCGGGAAGTGAGAAGTCGAAAATATCTCAATTAATCAAGAATATGTAGATCAGGATGCAAAAAACCCTTGCCAAACTAAAATGGGGTTATTATATTTCCCCAGCGTCCATCCCTTGGGGAACGGACTAATTCCAAGAGTGGGGTGACTACCATCGGCGAGATGCGCTTTAGCCGGGACCACGTCTGGGTGCGGATGGATGACGACACTCAGGCCACCATCGGTCTGACGGATTACCTCCAGGAGAAAATGGGGGAGATTTACAGTCTTCGCTTACCCGAAGAAGGCGAAGAGTTCGTCAAAGATGAACCCTTCACTATGGTAGAAGCCAAGAACGGCCGCCGCGAGCTGAAGGCCCCGATCTCCGGTGAGGTCATCGAGGTCAATTACGAAGCGGCGGAAGTCCCGGAAATCATCAATGAGGACCCCCTGGCGGAAGGCTGGCTGGTCCGGGTAGAGATGGCTTCCGGCCAGGAGTTTGATGAATTATTCACCGAAGATGAATACGAAGACCATCTGAGTGAAGAAGAAGACCTGGAAGAAGACTGAGCCTTGCCTGCCAATTTTTCCGGGGACAATCTCCCGCCCCCCCGCCTTGCGGGTAGCGTCCGGTCTGGTATATAATTAGCGAAACCTCGCGAAATCCTTTTATTCATGCCTGTATCACGCCTGCAATCCAAGCCTAAGTCGTGGCTGTGGGGGACTCTCACCTCCATTCGCCTCACCGTATTCTTGCTCCTGATCCTGGCCGCGCTGGCGGTTATCGGCACCGTCCTGCCCCAGAACCAGCCCCCGGGCCAGTACGTCGCCCGTTTCGGCGAAGTCTGGGGGGGGCTGCTCTGGCGCGCCGGTTTTGCCGACGTTTATTTCAGCCCCTGGTTTCTCACGCCCATCTGCCTGCTGGCGCTGAATATCCTGGCCTGTGTGGTGCACGGCCTGCCCCGGGCGGTGAGGCGCGCCAGGACCCCTCTCACCGGGGAGGCGGCCTTGCACCTGCCGGAACGGGGCCAGGTGACCTGGGGGGCACAGAACGATCCCCATCCCCTGATCACCGCGGTCTTGGGCCGGGAACTGGGTCGCTGCCAGCAGGAGTCGCGCCCGGATAAAGAGATTTATTACGGAGAACGGGGCCGCCTGCGCCCTTTGGGCCCCTATCTGATCCACCTGGCTCTCCTGTTGATCCTGGCCGGGGGCCTCATCGGCAAATTCTGGGGGCTGGACGGCCAGTTGCCCCTCGACCAGGGCGAAGTGGCCGACTCCTTCCGGGAGGGCAGCCAGGTCCGGCCGCTGCATTTTCAGATACGCCTGGATAAATTCCAGGTGACGTACTATGAAGGCGGCTCCACCCCCAAGGAATTCCGCTCGGACCTCACCTTCCTGAAAGACGGGCGAGAGGTTTCCCGGGCTGTCTGCCGGGTCAATGAGCCCGTGAGCTTCGGCGGTTACACCCTTTACCAGTCCTCTTACGGCGCCACTGCCGCGGGACCCATCCGCCTGCACGTGACCCTGGGAGATCTCAAACAGACCATCGAAGTGCCCTTCCGCCAGATGGTGGAGCTGCCCGGGGGCCAGGGCCGGATCATCCCCATGCGGGTGGACGGCAACTTACAGGGCTTGGGACCCGCAGTGCTGCTGGGCTTCGCCAGCAGCGGCCCTCCCCTGGCCTTTTGGGTTCTTCAGGACCATCCCGAGTTGAGTGAGCAGCCGGGACCCTATCACCTCACCGTGGAGGCCATTCCCCTCGGGTTTTATTCCGTGTTCCAGGTGAAGCACGATCCTGGAGTAGGGTGGGTCTATGCCGGCTTTCTCCTGTTCTTGCCCGGATTCTATCTGGCTTTTTTCCGGCCGGCCGAGCGCTGGGCCCTGGTGTTGGAGAAGACTCCCCAAGGGAGATGGAAAGGACGCCTGCTGGGGGCCAGTCCCCGCCACCGGGAGGAATTCGCCGCCCGCCAGGAACGGCTCCTGGCGGCCCTTAAACAAGGAACCCCGTCATGATCAGCCAGCTCTTCGGCGCCGTCATGTTGATTTATCTTTTCGTGGCTATTTTCTTTCTGATGGCGGAGCTCTGGTCGTCTTCCCGGATCCAGGCCGCGGCCCGGATTCTCCTGTGGCTCGGCCTGGGAGTCCAGACCGCCGCCCTCCTGGGCCGCTGGTGGCAATCCTATCACCTGGCCCTGGGCCATAGCTCGGCTGCGGCCTTCTCGGAAAAACTGCGCCTCATCATTTTGCAGGCGCCGGTGTCCAATTTCTACGATTCTCTGATCTTCTTCGCCTGGTGCCTGCCGGTCCTGGGCCTGATCGCCTTCCGCCGCTACTTCAAAGGCTACCTGGGGGCTCTGCTGGCGGTGCTCTCCACCCTGCTGTTAGCCTACGCCTCGCTGGGCGGGGTGGACAGCCGCATCAAACCGTTGATGCCGGCCTTAAAGAGCAACTGGCTGCTCATCCACGTGGTGACCTGCTTTTTGGGCTACTCCGCCTTTGCCCTGGCCTTCGGGGTGGCCATTCTTTACCTGGTGCAGGACCGGCGCCCCCGCCCTTCCCTGCCCGCCCCGCCCATCCTGGACGGCCTCATCTACCGGGCCACCATCCTGGGTTTTCTGCTCCTGACCCTGGGCATCTTCACCGGCGCGGTCTGGGCCGAAACCGCCTGGGGCCGTTACTGGAGTTGGGACCCCAAGGAAACCTGGTCCCTGATCACCTGGCTTATTTATGCGGCTTTGCTCCATGCCCGGCTCTTGAAAGGCTGGCACGGACGCCGCATCGCCTGGCTGGCAGTGCTGGGGTTCATGGCGGTGCTGTTCACTTACTTCGGGGTCAGTTTTCTCCTCTCCGGCTTGCACTCCTACCTCACCTGAAAAAGGATCAGGGGCTGAGAATGGAGAGTATTCTCAACCCCTGGTGGATAAGGAGAGGTGGGTATGGGAAATGGTTTAGAGTCTTATTCCGGTAAATGAAAGCTTGCTGGTGGGAGCATGCGCTTGCCGGCCGGTCTCGCCTTCCCCTTTAGGTCGTGGGCACTTCAGCCGGTTTGCAGAGCAGATCCTTGGATACCGCCAGGCGCCCGCACTGCTCACAGACGTACTTCAGGTCTTCCATCTTGCCCTTGCAGTAATGTTTGGTGTGGGGCACATTTTTGCCGCAATAGGCACAGGTGGCCATTTCCTCAGTAGGACTGCACAGATGGCCCGGCTCTGTCGCCACCGCCCCGCAGGTTTTACACGTAAATACTTTGCCAGCCATAACGCCTCCTCCAAGCGATAGGTTTACAAAAAACATAAGGTTCCCGAGGCGTTTGTCAATGGGTGGCGACCGTTAATTTTCTTCGAAACTTGTTAGTTTTTCGTTAATGACTTGAGATGAGGATTCAAGGGAGGTCTAGGACGGAAGCAAGGTCAGGGCCGCGGCGCCTGCGTCCAGCCTGGCCCAGGCCCCCAAAGGCAGGGTGTGGTTGTCCGGCTGGTGGCCCACCGGCAGGTCCGCCAGGACCGGCACGTTGAGAGGGGCCAGGGCCGTAGTCAAAACCTCCAGGAGGCCCTCCCGGGAGCCGCAGTTGACGAAGCCTCCCAACACCACCCCCCGGACCCCGTCCAGGACCCCGGCGAAGAGCAGGTGGTGGAGCATGCGGTCCAGGCGGTACAGGGCTTCATTGTGGTCTTCCAGGAACAGGAGATAGCCCCGCATCTGGGGGGCAAACGGGGTGCCCACCAGGTGGCAGAGGGTGGTGAGGTTGCCGCCGGCCAGAGGACCTTCGGCCGCCCCGGGGTGCAGGACGGTGAGGTTCTCGTAGGTCACGCCCCGGGGACCCGGCGCGGTCAGCCACGCAAAAAAATCTTCCCGGGCCGCCGGAGTCAGCTCCGGCAGTTGCGCCACGATGGGGCCGTGGAAAGTCACCAGACCCAGGCGAAGGTGCAGATACCAGAGGAGATTGGTGAGGTCGCTGAACCCCACCAGCCGTTTGGGGGCTTGACCCAGGGCCTCCACATTCAGGTGCGGCAACAGCTTCAGGCAGCCGTAGCCGCCCCGCACCCCCACCACGGCCTTGACTTCGGGGTCCAGCCACATTTCCTCAAAACGCCGGGCGATCAGCCTGTCCGTGGCCACTCCCCAGGCGCGGGGCTGAAATAGCTCGTCGCCGTAGCGGACCTTGAAGCCCCGGTCTTTAAGGATACGCACCCCGGCCTCCCAGGCGGGCCGGGCCACGTGGCTGCCGGGAGCCGCCACCGCCACCACCTCTCCGGGGACCACCGGCGCGGGCCACAGAAATCCATTACGGGTCATAGCCTCAATCTCATCGGTGCCTGTGGAAGCACACCGTAGGGGCAGGGTCTCCCCGCCCTTGGTTGACCACCCTGATGTCGTTGGGCGGTGCAACCCCGCCCCACCGGCAAAGAACTCGCCGGATTAAGTCATCTGCAATGACTTTGAGCCCTTGCTCTTTCCCCTTGATGCTGAGAAAATTAAGATGGTAAAATAATAGTATTTCAATAAGTTCTCAGATACCAGGTAATTGTGGCAAAATTTTTTAAGCGAAGCGAGACCGGGCCTCTGCCGGCTCACCCTCCTTTCTCCCCTGAGGCGAGCGTGATTCCTCAGCCTGCTCTTCAGCCTGAGGGTTCAGCCCGCCCCTATCTCACCGCCCTGGCCGTGGCGCTGATCTGCGGGGTGGCGATCTATTTCCGGCTCTATGACCTGGGGGGGCGGGACCTCTGGACCGATGAGGCCTGGGTGGCCCTGGCCGCCATGCAGCCCACGGCCCGGGAAGCCCTGGCCGCGGGGCAGTCCACTCCGCCGTTCTATCTCCTCACGGTCTGGGCCGCGGTGCAGCTCTGGGGGCATAGCGAAGCGGTGCTCCGGGGGCTGTCCTTGGTGTTCGGGGTCGGGACCCTCTTCCTCATCTGGCGGCTCGGCCGCACCCTGGTGGAAATCCCCGCAGCGCTCCTGGCCCTGGCCGCGGTGGCCTTCTCCCCGGTCATGGTCTATTACTCCAAGGAATTGAAGCAATACAGCGGGGACGCCTTCTTTGCCGTGCTGGCGCTGTGGCTGGCCGAACGCCTCCTGGCCCGCCAGGGGCGGCGGGGCTGGTTGTTTCTATCCCTGGCCGGGATGCTGGGCCTCGGCTTCTCCCATGCCATGATCTTCACCCTGCCGGTAGTCGGGGCCGTCCTGTGGCTCAACCTGCCCCGGGACCGGCGTCCCCGGCTGATCCTCTTGGGGGGCTTATGGGTCCTGACCTTTGCGGTTTACTTCTTCCTGTTTATCCGTCGGGAAGTAGACCCCGAATTAGTGGATTATTGGACTCAAGATTTCCCGGATTTCGCCGGGCTGATCCCCTTCTTAAGATGGCTGGGCGGGTCTTTTCACCGCTACTTCTGGTATTTCCTGGGTGAGTGGGGGGTGTTCTGGGGTCCGCCCCTCTTGGCCGCAGGCCTGGTCCTGATGGTGCGCCGGGGCCGGACCCGGGCCTTGCTCTACCTGGGGGGACCGCTCCTGCTGGCCTTTGGCGCGGCCTGCGTGCACCGCTATCCCTTCATGGCCCACTTCGGCGGCAATCGCCTGATGCTGTTCAGCGCCCCGGTGCTGTACCTGGCGGTAGCGGCCGGCGCCTGGGGCCTCTTTGCCTGGCTCTTAAGCCGCCGCCAACGCGCCACGGCCCTGGCCTTGACCGGAATCATCGTGATCGCCCTTCATCCCCTAGCCAATCTCCGGGAAAACCTCTATCCCCTCAACAACCGGGAAGAGATTCAGCCCCTGGTGGCCTATCTGGAAAAGAACCGCCAGCCCCAGGATTTGGTCTATGTCTATTACTTTGCGGTCTCGCCCTTCAAGTATTATTACCACGGACCGCCCCCCGGCATCTGCTGGGGCCAGTCGTGCGTGGAAAAGGGGCTAAGCCTGAAGGAGGGGGCCGGCGCGCCGCCCCCGCGGCTCTGGCTGGTGGCCTCCCATATCCCGGACCTGAAATTCCTGCGCCAGTTCGCCGCCGACCTCCTGGGCCCGGACTGGCGCGAGGCAGCCTGCCTCACCCGGGTGGGCGCGGTGCTCCTGAGGTTTGACCGGCTGCCGGAAGCCGTGGCCGCTAAACCTCCGGCCGCCCCGCCAGTACCGCCTGAATCCGGCGTTCCAGCTCCGTCAGGCGGTATGGTTTATGAATCAGGCCCCAAGCCCCCTGCTCCTTGAGGTCGGCCGCGTCCCGGGAGGAAAAGAACCCCGAGGCCATCAGCACCCGGGCCCGCTTATCCAAGGTCTTGAACTCCCGAAGCACCTGCGCGCCGTTTTGCCCCGGCAGATAGTAGTCCAGGACCACCAGATCCACCCGCTTCAGCCTGCGATACTTCTTTAAGGCCTCGGACCCGTCCTCCGCGGTCTCCACCTGGTATCCCAAGCGTTCCAGCAACTCCCGGCCCAGCACCCGGATCAGGGGATCATCGTCCACCAGCAGGATGATGGGAGCTGACTTTTTAGCCATAATAATATTCGCCGTCAAACGGTGGCCCAGGCGTCTCGCCTGGGCAGGCGCAATCCAGAGCTTGCGGCTTCCCCGAATTAAGACCTCAGCGAAAGTCCTTTCTCCTGTCATTCTGAGGGAGCGCCGCGACCGAAGAATCGCATAACTTCAGGCAAAAGCTGAAAGCCTTCACTGCACTCAGAATGACCAAAGGGGTGTTCGCAGAAGTCTCAAATAGCGGCTCATACCAAGATGCGATCGAACCGGTAATTTATCTCTCGTAGGGGCGGACCTATGTGTCCGCCCGGGATTGAGGGCGCACACTCAGGTGCGCCCCTACAGGTCAAGGGTTTCCTGACTTCTATGGGCGCAACTTGGTATCGTAGGGCTCCCGAGCGACCGGCTACACCGAGCCCCCGGATAGGATAAAATGCACGGGCTCCTGGGATATTATTCGGACGGGAGGAAGAAATTCTTAAGCATAAAGCGCAGGATTTTTACAAATAATTTTTCTGCGGGGGCACAACGTGCCGTCCCCTATTACAGGGGAGACTGCGGCTCTGCTTACCACTCCCCGACCCGCACCCGCAGGTCTTTGACTTTGCCCGGCCCCAGCGCCTGCTCCAGCGCCGCCAGGATTTTCGGTTTGAGGAATTGCAATTCCTGGCTCCAGGGACTGTCCGGGACTTCCACCCACAGTTCCTTGCGGCGCAGGTCCACCAGCCGGCTCCGATTCAGGAGCGCGGCCGGGACCACCGCCTCCCAGACCCGGCGAATCCGCTGCCGCAATTCCAGACTCTCCCGGTCCCCGGGGGACAGCACCCCCCGGAGCACCTCCTGGACCGGCACCGGCCGCCGCAAATGCGGTCGCTTGGCCATAAAACACCGTTTTCAGTTTTCAGTTTTCAGTTTTCGGTCAAAGACTATAGCGCTTGCCCAGAGTTTTGCCGATTAATTTGCACTAACCGATGAATGAATTCCTTGAAAAGTCCCCCTTTGAAAAAGGGGGATTTAGGGGGATTTCTGGTCGCTTAAGGCCCACCCAGACCCCCTACCCTGCCACTTTGGCCCTTGCCCGGGCAAACCCCGGGGCCGCGGCCTCAATCACCTTTTCGGACACGCAAAAGGCCAGCCGGAAATAGCCGGCCCGGCCAAAACCCCGGCCCGGCACCCCCAGGATATTTTCCTCCTTGAGCAGGGACACGAAGTTGAGGTCATCCCCGCCAGGCGCCCGGGGGAAGAGATAAAAAGCCCCTTGGGGCCTGAGAAAGTCATACCCGGCTGCGGCCAGCACGTCGCAAAAGAGGTCCCGCCGCTCGAGGTACGGCGTCATATCCAGGGTGACGTCAGTCAAAGATGCCACCACCCGCTGCATCAGGGCCGGAGCGTTGACGAAGCCCAGGATGCGGTTGGCCAGCACCAGCGCGGCTTCCAGTTCGCCCCGGCCGGTGGCCAGCGGGCTCACCGCCACATAGCCCAGGCGCTCTCCCGGAATGGACAGGTCCTTGGAAAACGAGGTGGCCAGCAGAGTATTGGGATAGGCCGCAAACACGCTGGGGACCTGGTGGCCGTCATAGACCAGGTGCCGGTAGGGCTCATCCGCCACCAGATAGACCGGCCGGCCATGACGCCCGGCGTGGTGCACCAGGCGCCGCCCCAACTCTTTTAAGGTATCCGCGTCGTAAATCTGTCCCGTGGGGTTATTGGGGGAATTGACGATGATCGCCCGGGTCCGGGGGGTCAGGGCCGCGGCGAGGCGGTCCAGGTCCAGTTGAAAGTGCTCGTCGGTCTCCACCACCCGGGCGACGCCCCCGTGGTTTTCGGCATAAAAAAGGTATTCGGGAAAATATGGGGCCAGGACCACCACCTCATCCCCCGGGTCCAAGAGGGCCTTGAGGATGATATTGAGCCCGCCGGAGGCGCCGCAAGTGACTACCAGGTCATGGGCCTTGAACTCGAGATGGTGGAGCCGGCTCAACCTCGCAGCCAGCGCCTGGCGAGTGCCCAACAACCCGGCGTTAGGCATGTAGCTGTGCAGCCCGGGCCTGGGGTCCGCGGCCGCCTTGACCAGTTCCTCTTTGAACCGGGGCGGCGGCTCCAAATCGGGGTTGCCCAGGGTGAAATCATAGACCCGGTCCGCGCCCAGGCGGGCCTTGAGCTCCGCGCCTTCTTCAAACATGCGCCGGATCCAGGAAGAGTTTTCAATGGAGGTGCGGATACGTGCCGATATGGCCATAATTGGGGTTTCCTATTTTCGGTTTTGAGGCAGACAATACGGGCAGTGCCCTACACGCGCTCTTTTGCAGGCTCCCGAAGGATACCCATACCAAGGATAGATTATATCCCGCAGGATTCAACTGAAAACTGAAAACTGAAAACCGGAAACCGTCTTTTAGGGTTTCTCTTCCACCTTATAACCCGCTTCCCGCAAGGCCGCCAGCACTGCATCGCCGTGTTCCGGGCCCCGGGTCTCCAGGTTGAGTTCCACCCGGGTATAGTCCAGGGGCAGTTCCCGGGCCAGGCGGTCGTGGAACAGGTGGAGGATGTTGGCCCCCTGCTCGCCCAACAGGGCCGTGAGGCGCCCCAGGGAGCCGGGGTAATCGGGAAGGGCCACCCGGAGCGTCAAGAGGCGCCGGCGGGCCAGCAAGGCCCGGGGCACCACCCGTTCCAGCAGGGGAATCTCGATATTGCCGCCGCTCACCAGCAACACCACCCGGCGGCCCAGGTCCCGGCCCGCCAGGGGCCCCAGGAAGGCCGCGGTGGCCACCGCGCCCGCGCCTTCCGCCAGGACCTTCTTCCTTTCCAGCAGCAGCAGCAGCGCCTGGACGATCTCCCGTTCCTCCGCCAGCACCACCTCAGCCAGGTGCTGTTTCAACAGGACAAAGGGGTGGCGGCCCACCTGCGGCACATTGATGCCGTCCGCCAGGGTGGGCCGGGACGGCACCGCCGTAGGCGCGCCCGCCTCGAGGGCCGCGGCCAGAGACGGCACCTGGGCCGTCTGCACCCCGATGAGCCGCACTGCGGGCTGCCGCGCCTTGATGGCCACGGCCACTCCCGCAGCCAGGCCCCCGCCCCCCACCGGCAGGATCACGGTGTCCGCGCCGGGCAAGTCCTCGATGATCTCGAGGCCCAACGTGCCCTGGCCGGCGATCACCTCCGGGTCGTCATAGGGGTGGATAAAGATATAGCCCTGGGCCACCAACTCCTGGGCCCGCGCCAGGGCCTCGCCCAAATCGCGGCCGTGGAGGATCACTTCGGCGCCGTAGCCCCGGGTGGCCAGTTGCTTGGAGATGGAAGCCCCCTGGGGCATGACGATGGTGGCCGGAATGCCTAAATGCGCCGCGGCAAAAGCCACCCCCTGGCCGTGATTGCCCGCGGACGCGGCCACCACCCGGGCGCCCTCGCCCCGCTCTTTGAGGAGCGTCAGACGGTTGATGGCCCCCCGCAGTTTGAACGACCCGGTGGTCTGGAGGTTTTCCAGTTTCAGGAAGACTTCCCGGCCGCTGGCCCGGCTCAGAGTATGGGAGTAGATCAGCGGGGTGGGGAGGACCACGCCCTGCTGCCGCTCCCGGGCTGCTTCAATATCTTTCAGGGTCATGGTTTAAATGATCGGGCTGTCTTAAAAGATTATCAGGTTCAAGCCTATTCCGGCCTCCAGGCCCTTGTCGGGAAAGCTGGGAGCGGTCTCCCCAAGAGACCGCCCCCGGGTCGGCCTTAAGGAGCGAAGCGAATCGAATCGATGATCCGCTGCATTTCGCCGCGGTATTGATTGAACTGTTGCGGGTTCGCTGCGGTCATAAAATTATAGTAATAGTTGTCCTTGTCATAGCACTGCCATTGAATCCGCTGAAACCCGCCGGAGCCCTTTTCTGCGGTTTCGATGGTCTCCCAGCCGATGACTCCCCGTGAGCCGCCTTGATCCCGCCGCTTCACCGCCATATATTTACGGATGGTCATCTCTTCTTTGGCCGACTTGTAGCCCGCGTCTACTCCGGCTTTTCTGGGAAAGCTGGGCACCATCTGAGTCATATGAATAATGAAAGAGACCGTGCTGCCGGGCCGCCCGAAACCGACGCTCTCCCCGGTGGGATCACCCTGCTCTATTTGCCAACCGGCGGGGACGGTATAGGTGAAGTTTCGCCGGTTTTTGTAGGTCATGGGGGAGGCGAAGGTTGCCCCCATCTGGGCCCGGTTATGCGGCGCGTTGGGGTCGGCGGGCGCCGGGGCCGGTTTAGTTTCTGGTTGTCCCCGCCGGGCTGCATCCACCCCTTGCTGGATCAGGCCCCATTGGGCCAAAATTTCCGGGGGAGCCAGGACGAGGAAGGAAAGTCCGCATATGGTCGCGATAGTGAGAGTCCAGATAGCTTTTCTCATGAAGGGCCTCCTTGAGGTTCGGATTTGTTGACCAGCAAGGCTCAGGTCGCCTGAGCCTTGCGCCAGCCTGCGGCCTTGAGTTGGGCCACATGCGCTACCCACTCGGCGCGCAGCGACTGGAGATAGAGGGCGAGGTCCTGCTTGATGAGGGGTGCCAGGCGCTGATGCAGCCGGGTGTTGATTTCCTGGTCGCCCGGGGCCAATCCCTGCCAGCTCAGATAGCCGGCATCGAAGATAAACCCGGGAGTGGCCCTGACCTGCATGGACTTGAGGTCAAAATAGGCCTGGGCCCGCTCCACGTCATACTCCAGGACCCATCCGCAGTCCTGAAGCATGGTGTCCTCCTCGGTACTATCTGGTCGGCACTCGGGGCAAAAAAGATTAAGCAGAATCTCCCCGGGCAGGAGATTATCCCGGCAGCTCAGATAAGTGGAGTTGCGGCCACAGACGCAGAAGCGGCGCAGGTTCAGGCACATGCCTCGACCTCCCCTGATGCTTGCAGAACTATGGTTAAGTGTCGTCATAAATACTATTATTTGACTATAATGACAACTAACTTCAAGAAGGTGGGGAGGATTTTCCTGGAAAGCGCCATCATTCCCGGCTCTGGCTGAAGTTTTAGGAATGCTTTTTTCTTTATCGGAAGGCTCGGGGCCGGGACCAGAGGAGACGAGAAAGCCATGCCGGTGATCGTCGATATTCTGACCCGCTACTCGGGCCGTTTTGCAGCCGAGCTGGGGATCGACCTGCGCTCTGGCCCTGAGGCCCGGCAGCGCTGGTTCCTGGCGGCCATCCTCTACGGGGCCCGCATCTCCGGACAACTGGCCGCCCGCACCTACCGGGTCTTTGCGGCCCGGCGGATCTACACCCCGGAGGCCATCCTGGCCCAGGGGTGGGACAACCTGGTGGCCCTGCTGGATGAAGGCGGCTACGCCCGCTATGATTTCAAGACCGCCACCAAGCTCCTGAACGTCATGGGAACCCTGACGGCGCGCTATCAGGGGTCGCTTGAGAGGCTGCACGAACTCTCCGAAAGTTATGATGATCTGGAAGCCCGCCTGCGCGCCCTCGGCGCGGGAATCGGCCCGGCTACGGTCAATATCTTCCTCCGGGAATTGCGAGGCATCTGGACCCTGGCCACCCCGCCCCTGAGTTTCCTGGCCCAGGAGGCCGGCGCGCACCTGGGCCTGTGGCCTCCAGGCCTCAGCCCCGAGGCGGCCCTTGAGGCCCTGGCCCGGGCCTGGCAGGCCCACCCGGTGCCGGACTTCGATCCAGCCGACCTGGAAGCGGCCCTGGTGCGGCTGGGGATGGAACTGCGGCGGCAGGCCCGAAAAACCCGCTAGATTTTCCCCTGGCTCCTTACTAAAAAAATCGTGGCCCAGGCGTCTCGCCTGGGCTGGCGCCTTTGAACTAACTCTGTATGAAAGGAAACTGCTGATGCACGACTGCATTTTTTGCCGCATAGCCGCCGGGAAGCTGCCCGCGGCGCGGGTTCTGGAAACGCCCACGGTTCTGGCCTTCCTGGATATCGCCCCGGTGCACTACGGCCATACCCTGGTCATTCCCAAGGTCCATTATCCCAATCTGCTGGAACTTCCCGACGAGCTCTGGAAGGAAATGGGCCAGGTGTGCCGGCGCGTCGCCCGGTCCGTACAACTGGGCCTCAAGGCCCAGGGCTTCAATATCGGTATGAATAATTTCGAAGCCGCGGGCCAGGAAGTCTTCCACGCCCACGTCCACGTCATTCCCCGCTATCTCGGCGACGGCCTGAAATTGTTCCCTCAGGGGAACTATCAGCCGGGGGAAATGGACAACACCGCGGCACAGCTACGCCGGGCTTTGGAGGAAGATTAAAGAGGTAGCCGCGACGGGCCCGGAGGCCGCCCAACTAAAATAGTTGGTGGGGCGGCCGTCTCTGGCCGCCTTCAAGATTCGCCAAGCTACCCTTCTCTCCGGGCCTCGGCCCGGAGGACTTCCTGGAGGAAAGCGGACTTTTCAGAGAGAGGAATTGCTTGCTCATCGACCGCGGCCACCGGCATCAGGCCCATCAGGGAGTTGGCCAGCCAGAGGCCGTCGGCCTCCCGTAGCTGGTCTACGGAGGTGGGCCGGGCCTCCAGGCTCTGTCCTTGCGCGGCCAGACCCCGGCGGAGCACGGCCACAGTCACCCCGGGCAGGGCGCTGGCGGACTCGGGCGTATAATATCGCCCCCGCCGCACATAGACCAGGCTGGTGGCGGCCCCCTCCGAGACCAGGCCGTCGGCCTCCAGGATGAGGGCCTCCCTGGCCCCGTGGTCCAGGGCGTACTGCCGGGCCGCCAGATAAAAGAGATAATTAAGGCTCTTGTGGCGCCCCACAAAAATGGAACGGCCTTCGGGAAAAACCGCCACCGGCCAGCCTGCGGCGTATTCCTGGGGCGCGGGCGGCGCATAAGGAAAGGCCCAAATGACCAGGGTGGAAGGGGAGCCCTCCGGCAGGCCCAGGCCAGGGGCCTCGCCCCGGGTCAGGAGGATTTTTATCCGGGCCGGGCCGCGGGTCAAGCCGTTGGCGGCCAGTAACCGCTCCAGGTGCGCCTTCCAGGGCAGCCCCGCGGGGAACGGCAGGCGAAAGGCCCGGGCCGAGGCCTCCAGGCGCTCCAGGTGCTCTTTCAAGAACTGCACCCGCCCGCCCTCGGCCTTGAGGGTCTCAAACAGACCGTCCCCATACTGAAACCCCCGGTCGTTCACCGACACCCGGGCCTGGGCTAGGGGCAGCAGGTCATCATTGAGCCAGACGCATGGGGGCTGCTCCATCATTTGAGATCCCTAAACCAAAATTTAACTACTCTGAGGGCGTCCGGAGACGGCCGCCCCACCGGCATAACTTGGTGGGGCGGGCCTCCGTGCCCGCCCGGTTAGGCCAAGCCTATACTTACACAGGCGAGACGCCGGTGCTACCAAAATAACGCGCCGGGCCCGCCGCTCCCCGGTGGCCACAGGCCGCCCTATGACTTTGGCTTAAGAACCGGCCCCAGCCGAAAACCTGGCCAGGAGAGGATAAGCATTTCCCCTTTTCGCCTTTTTCCCTTTTTCCCTTTTCTCCCCTCTTTACACATCCCCCTCGATCAGCCGAAACAGCGTCCGGCCCTTATGCAGGGTCTCCTCGTATTCATCTTCTTCCCGGGAATCATAAACGATGCCGCCCCCCACCGCGAAGTGGCCCCGGCCCTGGGAGATGATGGCGGTGCGGATGGCCACGTTCAGGTCCAGGTTGCGGTGCAGCCCCAGGTAGCCGATGGCCCCGCAGTAAACGTGGCGCACGTGCGGCTCCAGTTCGTCGATGATCTCCATGGCCCGAATCTTGGGGCAGCCGGTGATGGAGCCCCCCGGGAAGGTGGCCTTGAGGATGTCCACCGCGCTGCATTCCGGGCGCGCCTGCCCGGTGACGATGGACACCAGGTGGTAGACGTTCTGGTAGGCCTCCAGGCGCTTGTGCTCGGCCACCTTAACCGTCCGGGGCCGGCAGACCTTGCCCAGATCGTTGCGCAGCAGGTCTACGATCATGGAGAGTTCGGCGTCGTCCTTGGGACTCTCAGCCAGTTCCCGGCGCAATTCCGCGTCCGCGGCCGGGGTGGCGCCCCGGGGCCGGGTCCCCTTGATGGGCCGGGTCTCGAGATAATCCCCCCGGCGATACAGGAAACGCTCCATGGAGGTGGAGAGTATCTGGAAGTCGCCGCAATTAAGAAAGGCATAAAAGGGAGCCGGGTTGATCTGGAAAAGCCGCTGGCAGAGGTGATACGGCTCCCCGGTTAAGGGGAAAGAAAAGCGCTGGGTCAGGTTGACCTGATAAACGTCGCCCTGGCGGATGTACTCCCGAATCCGGGTAATGGCCTCAAGATAGGCCTCCCGGGTAAAATTGCTCTGCACCCTCCCCACCCGGTACGACCCCAGGGGCACGGCCGGCGGCCACCTCAGGGGCTCGCCCGCGGCCCTCCGCCGGCCCTGCCGGTCCTCATAGGTGATATTGACCTGCCGGAAAGAGCCGGCCCGGCGGTCGTGGACCACCAGCCGCCGGGGAAATGCGAACACCATTTCCGGCAGGCCCAGGTCATCCACCGCGGTGGTAGGCAGACGCTCCAGGTGATTCTTCAGGTCGTAGGTCAGGAAGCCCAGGCCGCCCGCGGCCAGGGGCGCCAGGGGCGCCTCCCCCGGCAATTCCAGGACCCCCAAAAGATCTTCGAGGACATCAAAGGGGTTGGCCTCATAGACCCGGGTGTCGCGGTCCTGCTGCACCGTTACCTGCCGCCCCCTGGCCGTCAGGACCAGGAAGGGGTCCCAACCCATGACGGAAAAGCCGGCGCAGTCCAGGTCCCCGCCGCTCAGCAGCAACATGGCATACGGCCGCTGCCGCACCGCGGTGAACAACTCCGCCAGGTCACTTATACCCGGCGGCGGCTCGTATGGCTTGATCTCTAACTCCACTATCCGGCCAACCATGCAATCCCTATGGGCAGAGAATTTTTTGGATTAACGGTGCGTAGGACGCACCAGTCCTAACCTCGGTACTTTTCTTGGTAGCCGCAGGCGAAAGCACGCGCCAGCTAAAACTTGCATCTCCTCCCCCATACCTTCCCCAATTCCAAAAAATTCGCCGCCAGGGCGTGGCCGTGACTGGTAAGAAAGGATTCCGGGTGGAACTGGACCCCGTGCAGGGGAAAATGCCGGTGTTGCAAGCCCATGATGACCCCATCCGCAGTCCGGGCCGTGACCTCCAGTTCCGGAGAGTTGGGCACGGCCATGAGGGAATGGTAGCGTGCGGCCATAAACGGCGACGGCAGACCCCGGAAGAGGCCCCGGCCCTCATGAAACACCGGCTGGCGCTTGCCGTGTACCGGAACGGGGGCCTTGATGGTGGTCCCGCCAAAAACCTCATTGAGGGCCTGGTGTCCCAGGCACACCCCCAGGATAGGCATATGCGGGTAGAAATGCGCGATGGCCGCCTTGCTGATGCCCGCCTGGTCCGGGGCCTTGGGGCCCGGCGAGATGCAGAGGCAGTCGGGTTTGAGCTCCGCCATTCCCTGAAGATCAATCTCGTCATGGCGATAAACCAGGACTTCCAGCTCAAACTCATAGAAGAGCTGCACCAGGTTATAGGTAAAGGAGTCGTAATTGTCGATCATCACCAGCCGCATCAACCGCCCCCCAAAATAAAAAAAGCCGCCCGGATGAGTCTGGGTGGCTCCAGCCTGACATAACTCTATCGTTTATATATTTCGATCTGGAGAGGGTGTCAATGATTTTCTCGTCCCTGCCTGGTCTCCGCAACCAAAACCAAACCATGCCGGTGGCCGCGGGGGTCACGGCGATGGACTTGGCCTCGTCCTGGCCATCCCAGCCAGAGGCGGCCATGGATTTGCCCCCTTGTTTTATGGTAAGATTCATTTCGGTGATCTCGGCGATCACCGCCTGGACAGCCTCGGCCTTATCCTTAAAGAGATTCAGTCGGTCTGTGGCCCCCTAGTTTTAAGCCTGGCGCCGGTGGAGGCCGCGGTGGACGTCTTCTTTAAAGCGGCCCTGGACCCCAAGAACATCCTCAACCCCGGGAAGGGAATAGGAACCTAGCCATGTCCAGCCTCAATGAGCTGGCCCGTCTCATGAAGCAGTTGGAAGACCAACTGGTCACCTGCATGCGTTGCGGCCTGTGCCAGGCGGTCTGCCCCTTGTTTGCCGAAACCGGACGGGAGGCCGACGTAGCCCGGGGCAAGCTGGCCCTTCTGGACGGCCTGGCCCAGGAAATCCTCAAAAACCCCCAGGGGGTCCAGGACCATCTGAACCGCTGCCTGTTGTGTGGCTCCTGTGCCGCCAACTGTCCCAGCGGCGTCAAAGTTCTGGATATCTTTATCCAGGCCCGGGCCATCCTGGCCGGCTACATGGGGCTCTCCCCCCTGAAGAAAGCCATTTTCGGGGGCCTGCTCAGCAAGCCGGACTGGTTTAACCGCATCCTGGCCTGGGGCGCCAAATTCCAGGGGATTTTCATCCGACCGGTGGACGACCTCCTGGGGTCCTCATGCGCCCGCTTCATGTCGCCGCTCCTGGCCAATCGCCACTTTAGACCCCTGGCCCCCGTGCCCTGGCACCTTCAGGTCCCCCGGCTGGACACGGCCCCCGGAGCCTCAAATCTCAAGGTGGCCTTCTTCGTGGGCTGTCTCATCGACAAGATCTTTCCCCAAGTGGGCGAGGCCACGCTTAAGGCCTTGGACCACCACGGCGTCGGCGTCTATCTCCCCGCCGGCCAGGGCTGCTGCGGCATCCCGGCGCTGTCCAGCGGCGACACCCAAACCTTCCAGGAACTGGTGCGCCTCAACCTGAAACTTCTGGATGATCCCGCCGCGCCCTATGACTATCTGGTCACGGCCTGCGCCACCTGCAGTTCCACCATCAAAAAGCTCTGGCCGCTCATGATGCAGGATGCCGCTCCGGAAGAACAGCAACGGGCCGCCGCCCTGGCGGCCCGGACCCTCGATATCAGCCAGTTTTTGGTGGATAAGGTGGGGGTCACGCCTGCGGTCTCAGGTCCTGAGGACGGGAGAATCACGGTCACCTATCACGACCCCTGCCACCTGAAAAAATCCCTGGGGGTGGCGGCCCAGCCCCGGGCTCTCATTCAGGCCAATCCCGGCTATGTCCTGACGGAGATGCCCGAGTCCGATTGGTGTTGCGGCTGCGGCGGCAGTTTCAATCTTCAGCACTATGAGACCTCGGTGGCCATCGGCCAACGCAAACGGGACAACATCGCCAAATCCCGGGCGCGCCTGGTGGCAACGGGCTGCCCAGCCTGCATGCTGCAAATCACCGACATGCTGTCCCAGGCCGGGATGCGGGTAACAGTGAAACATGCAGTGGAGATCTATGCCGACATTTTGCCTTCGGAATAATGCCGCTGATTATGAGGCCAATATAGGTAATTAATTGATATAAGAGGATAAACCCTGCGGATATGTGGGGCCTGAAAAAGCTCAAGGGGTTAGCTTTTCAGCTAACCCCTTGATTAAAGTGGTAGCGGGGGTAGGATTTGAACCTACGACCTTCGGGTTATGAGCCCGACGAGCTTCCAGGCTGCTCCACCCCGCGTCATTGACGATCGCATCTATATTTATAACAATCTGATCCTTTCCCGTCAATGGTAAAATGGTGCCGGTGCCCTAGCGCAGGCCTACCGACCCTGGCGCCTATACTTTAAGTGACTGTATTAATATATCTTTTCTATCTTATAGTAATCGGCGGTTAGGCCGGATAAATTTCTTCGGGCATTTTTACCGCGACATTCAAATGAGAGCGGGGTGACCCACTATAGGCAGCTTTAGCGAACTTCCTTGGACCTAAACCTTTTCTTCCTGGGGCTCGATCTCTCCGGCCGCGGCCAGATCAGCCGCCAGGTGGGGCAGCGCCAGGAAGATCAACACCGCGCCGGCGGCCAGGGCCGCCAGGGTGAGGGAGACCCCCAGCTTGAGACTGTAAAGGTCCGAAATCCAGCCGATGAGAAAGGGCGAAGGCACGTCCCCCACCAGGTGAATGACCACGATGTTCAGGGCCACGGCCTGGGCCCGGCGGTAGGGGCCGGCAATGCTTACCACTACCGCAGTGAGCACTCCCGGGTTAAGGAACAGGAAGAAGATGGCCCCGGCCAGGCCCGGGACATAGAGCGCGGGGTTGCCGGAGAAAATGGCCAGGGCCGCCAGGGGCAGGGCCAGGACCACTCCCACCGCGCTGACCCACAAGGGCGCCCCCAGGGTGTAGCGGAGTAGGCGGTCTCCCAGAATCCCCCCGGTCAGGGTCCCCAGGCCCCCGGCCACCGTCACCGAGCCGAACAGCAGCAGGTTGGCCTGGGACAGGCTGAGCCCTTTGGAAACTTCCAGGTAGTGGGGCATCCAGAAAGCCAGGCCGCCCAAGGCAAAGGTCACCATGCCGTAACCCAGGTTGACCCGCCACATGGTGGGAATCTTAAACAGCCGCCAGTACGTGGCCAGGGGTGACCGCGTCACCGGCGGCGCCGGCTGCACCTTAGTTGGAGTCTTGGCCCGGACCTCGCTGAGGCGGTAGATCAACCCGGCCATGGCCAGACCCGGCAGGCCCGCCAAGAGAAAGGCCGGCCGCCAGCCCCAATGGCTGCCCACCAGCCCCCCCACCAGGTAGGCCAACGCGGAGCCTATCGGCAGGGCCAGGTAGAACAGGCCCAGGGCCCGGGCCCGGCGCCCCAGGGGCAGGATGTCGGACAGGTACGCCGGCGCCAGGGTGCCGAAGGAGGCTTCTCCCACCCCCACCAGTCCCCGGGCCGCCACCAGGAAGAGATAGGAAGGCACCCAGAAGGTCAGGCTGGTGGCCAGGCTCCACAGCGCCGCCCCCCAAGCCATGAGACGCAGGCGGCCCCAGCGGTCCCCCAGGTGGCCGAATACCGGCGAAGTCAGAAAATAGACCAGAAAAAAGGCGGTCCCCAAGAACCCGAAGGCCGCATCGCTTAAATGCAGGTCGGCCTTCACCAGGCTGCCCAAAGAGGCTACCAGGTACCGGTCCATGTAGTCCAGGAGGTTCAGCGACGCCAGGATGAGCAGGGCTCGGGTGGAAAGGGATAGGGACATTTGTCAACGAAGAGCGTAATCAACAATCGAGGACTGACTGTCTGAAACGCCTAAAGCCCGGACAACGGTAAGCAATGCGCTCAATATCTGATTCCGCGGCAATTCTCCGTTTTGTTTCCGCGGTACAATTAACCCCGACTCGAAATAAGAGTTCTATTAATTTCTCCTTTGGTTGTAATATATCCTCAAGGGTTTCGTTTACTCTATGGATATTTTTGCCTGCCACCTTCGAAAGAGCCCTTTCATCCGCCAAAAGCCATGTCTCTATCTCTCTTTCTATTACATGGAATTTTACTGGAAATCTATATTGCCTATCTGCTATTCTCCCCTTCAATTTCTCCACAAGCGCCCTTACACAAGACATATCTTGATCTATAATAATTAATGCTTTATCTACATTTCTATTTCTAAAATCCTCTAACCATCCACGATATTTCTTGATTACATTAGGTCTATTACCTCCTGAACGTTGTATAAATGAAGGATCTGTGGATAAAATCTTTTTCACTAATTCTGAGATAATTTGTACATCGGAATTTGGTAGCCCTTCAGCAACTATTCCAATCTTTAACATTACTCCTCTCCCAGGGCACCAGAATACCAAAAATCACTTAGAGATAGGTCTCCTTGCTGTAGGAGTATTTTTAAATCTTTTTTATCAGCGCATCTAATACATTTAGTGGCTCCATCCTTTTTATAAACTGCGATTAAATCTTCAAGTGATAACTTATCAATGAGATAAGGGTGATGTGTGGTCACAACAATCTGGGCAGCTCGTACGCCTAATTCTTGTTGTCTTTGTAACAATATTTCTACCAAGGAGTCGATTAATTGAGGGTGTAAGTGTGTCTCTGGTTCTTCAACGCAGAAGAGTGGAGCCCCTAATTCTTCCGGGGCAAAAATTAAAGAGAGAAGTGCCAAAAAGTGCAAGGCACCGTCGGAAATGCTCCATATGTTCACTGACCTCTTTAGATGTTTCTCTTTTATCTGTACAAATGTTGTCCCCATTTGCGTAGGAGGGGTAAATATACCAATGATATCAGGCATTACATCTTTGATTACTTGAGACAGACGTTTAAATTCGTCCGGGTAAGTCGTCTGTAATGTATGAAGCCAAGAAGCTAAATTATTACCGTGTTCATTTAAAAAAAATTGCTTACTGATTACATTTACTTCCCGCATAGCTGGCGAAAGGAGATGAAAAAATTGCCATCGTGAAAATACTTGCTTGGCACCCATTCCTTCCCAACCGGGAACTGAATACTCCAAAAATGACTTTTCGCTTCGCTCTTTTTGCTCAAAGGCCACCGAACCATCAGGATGGAATCCTTTCCCTTGTCCTGATCTAAATTCGGCAAGAATATAGTCTCCGGTCTCATCAAGACGTTTTAGCGTTTCTTTTTCTAAGACAAATGATGCAGTGCTTGCGCTACCGATCAAAGCAATCTCATATTCATAAGTTCTAGGTTTTTCCTCGTTTGGAAAAAGAAATTCCCCGGTCAAAGAGAAAGATATTTTTCCTTCGTCAGTCCCCTTCCACAATATTTCAGAAAAACCTCCACTTTTTGTTATTGCTTCGGTTAAACCAGTCGTACTAATAAGCGTTAAAAATTTTAATGCCCTAATAATATTACTTTTGCCAGCCATATTAGGACCCACAAGAACATTACGTAAACCAAGATCAAGGGTAAGATCTTTAAGGCTAAAAAAATTATGAATTCTCATTCGCTTGATCATCGCGGTTTATCCTCTATCCAGAAGGATTTAAGTAGGTTTTAGCCTTTTATATAAAACTTTTCAAAAAATTGCCAAAAATCCGGAAACGATTTCACCACGCAGTCCGGGTCTTCGATCACCACTCCCGGGGCTTTAAGGCCGGCTACCGCGAAGCTCATGGCGATGCGGTGGTCGTTATAGGTGTGAATCACGGCCCCGTGGGGTTGGCCGCCCCGGATGATCAGTCCGTCCTCGGTTTCCCGGGCCTCGATGCCCAATTTTTGCAGTTCCGTCGCCACCGCAGCCAAGCGGTCCGACTCCTTATGGCGCAGGTGGGCCACCCCGGTGATCACGGTCTCCCCTTGGGCAAAAGCCGCCAGGACCGCCAGGGTGGGGACCAGGTCCGGCATGGCGGCCATATCTACTTCTATACCCTGAAGCGGCCCGCCCTGCACCGTGAGGCCAGCGGGGCTGGACTCGACGGTGCAGCCCAGGCGGGCCAGCACCCCGGGAAAGGCCGCGTCCCCCTGGCTGGATTCGAGGCTCAGGTTGCTGATGGTCACCCGCCCGCCGGTCAAGGCCGCGGCAGCCCAGAAATACGAGGCGCTCGAGGCGTCGGCCTCGATCTGATACTCCTGGGGCAGGTAGCACTGCCCGCCCGGAAGCCGGAAAAAGCGATAGCCTTCCCGGTAATAGGAGATGCCGAACTCCTCCAAAACCTCCAGAGTCAGGTCCACGTAAGGCCGGGATACCAACTCGCCGGTGATGGTGATCTCGAGGCCGGCCGGCGCCAGGGGCCCGATGAACATAAGGGCCGAGAGGTACTGGCTGCTGATGGCCCCGGAGAGCGTGGCCTTGCCGCCCGTGAGGCCGCCGGTCACCCGCACCGGCGGGCAGCCGTCGCCCCGCACCGACGCGGCCTTCACCCCCACCTGCCCCAGAGCCGCCAGCAGTTCGCCCAGGGGCCGCCGGCAGAGGCGCTCGGTGCCGGTCAGCACATATTCACCTTGACCCAGGGCGACCAGGGCGGTGAGGAAGCGCATGGAGGTGCCGGAATTCCCCAGGTCGAGGGGCTCGGACACCGGCAGCCAGCGCCCGCCCCGCCCGGTCACCCGGATTCCGGAGTCCTGCCAGACAATTTGGGCGCCCAACTGCTCCAGGGCCAGGGCGGTGAGTTCGGTGTCTTCCGCGGCCAGGGCGTTGCTCAACCCACTGGTCCCCTCGGCCAAGGCGGCAGCCATCAGGGCCCGATGGGTATAGCTCTTGGAGCCGGGCAGGGTAAGGAAGGCTTCGACCCGCCCTCGGGGTTTAATCTCTTTCTGGTCAGGCTTCATCATCAAATTGTGTAGGGTGGCACGGCCCACCATCGTTATTGCGTTAGCAAGAAGTCACGGGGGCAATGGCACCCCACATTTATCCCAAAGCCGCGCAAGCCGCCCCGGCCATGATCTCCGCCGGGGCCTCTTGGCCGGTCCACAGCTTGAACTGGGCGGTAGCTTGATGGATGAGCATCTGCAAGCCGTCGATGGTGGCCGCGCCCTGCTGCCCGGCTTCCCGGAGCAGGCGGGTGGTAAGCGGTTGATAGACGATGTCCATCACCAGACGAAAGCGCCCCAGCAAGTCCGGGCTGATGGGGATGCCGTCCACGTTCGGGGTCATGCCTACGGGGCTGGCGTTCACCAGGATGGCGGCGGCGCACTGCGCCAGCGCCTCCTGAGAAATCGCCTCTGCCCCTACGTCTTTGGCCAGGGCCGCGGCCCGGGCCTGGTCCACGTCGGTCAGGCTGACCCTGCCGCCGGCCTTGATGATCCCAAAGGCGATGGCCCGGGAGGCGCCGCCGGCCCCCAGGATGAGGACGTGCTCGCCGGCAAGGCTGGTTTGCGCGGTGAGCGCGGTCATGGCCCCCAGCCAGTCGGTGTTGTAGCCGGTAAGGTGGCCCTCCCGGTTGACCACGGTGTTCACCGCCCCGATCTTAGCCGCCTGGGGCTCGATCTCATCCAGGAGCGGCATGACCTCTTCCTTAAAAGGGATGGTGACGCTCACCCCGCCGATCCCCAGGCCCCGTAGGCCCGCCACGGCCCGGGCCAAATCCGTCACCGGAAAAGCCACATAGACCGCGTTGATCCCCAGGTGCCGGAAGGCGGCGTTGTGCATGGCCGGGCTCAGGGAGTGCGTCACCGGCCGCCCCAGAATGCCGAAAATTTTCGTATGTCCGTCGATCATGTTAGCTTTCAGTTATCAGCAGTTAGCAGTTAGCAGTTTGGGGGAAACGTCGGCCTCCCCTTACCCCAGCTCTCTCCCCCGCGGGGGAGAGGGGGATTGTCGAAGGAGGATGCCAATCTGCCATTTAGTCCAGTTTATTCTAGCATAATCAGAGGTATTGGCATCAGCCGGAAGCTAATTGCTAATTGCTAACTGCTATCTGCTTCATTTCAACGTCTTCCACAGCCGCTTCACGTCATTCACCGTGAGCTGCCCCGGGGCCGAGGCCCCGGTCTTGCTGAAGGGGGCGAAGGTAAGGAAGCTCCCCAGCAGCGGCGCTGCCAGCCGGGACCATTTTCCCAAGGGCCCCATGCAAAAGGCAATCACGTCCTTCCCTTGGGCCAGGATGAGGGGAATGAGGCCCAGCGCCCGCAGGTTGTCCTCCGGCTGCCTCGCCATGGTGACCAGTTTCAGGATATCCGCCTCAGAGTTCAGCATTTCGGCCAGCACCGCGTCCAGCCGGGATTGGTCCGGGGTGCCTTCAAAGTCATGCCAGGAGAGGATGAGTTTGGTTTTGCCCCGGCGGGCCGCCACCTCCCGCCGCCAGGTCGCGTCTGCGGCCAGCTCCACGTCCACGCCGGTCACCCCCTGGTCCAGGGCCTCCTCCAACAGACGGCGGCGGTCCGCCTCGCTGCCCTGCCAGCGCCCCCCTTCCGCGGCCAGGCGGTTGGTGGCGATCACCGGCCCCGGCAGGCCCCGAAAGAGCCGCGCCAGGTCCGGGTCCGGCTGCTCCAGGTAGTCCAGGCGAACCTCGGTCCACAACCCTTTGCGCGCGGCCCGCTGATATTTGCCCCGGGCCCGGTTGACCGTGGCCTCCACTACCGGCAAACAGATGCGGAGAGATGGTTTTCGGTTTTGCATCATCAGGATTTGGGTTCGTCTCAGCCTAAGGGTTATTTACCGTTTAAAGGTTCAGAAAATAGCTGACCTGGCGGGCACGGAGGCCCCCCCCACCAAATATCTTCCACAATTAAAAGCCCAATCAAAGAGTTGCCCGAGGCCACCCCTTCGCCAAATTATTTTACTGAAAACTGAAAACCGTCTTTTAACTCAGATTCTCCACGCCGGCTGCCCGGGGGAAGGAGCCCAGGAGTTTGAAGTGAGCGCTGATGGCCTCCACTTCCTTCAGGGCCTGGGCCACCGGGGGTTCGCTGGTATGCCCGTCCACGTCCACGAAAAACAGGTAGCGCCAGGCTTCGTTCCTGGCGGGCCGGGAGACGATGCGGGTCATGTTGAGGTCCTGGTCCGCCAGGGGCCGCAAGGTCTTATACAGCGCCCCGGGGATATTGTCCACTGCAAACATAATGGAGGTCTTATCCTTGCCGGTGGGGCCGGGGGCGTCGGCGCCGATGACAAAAAAATGGGTAACGTTTCCCGGGTTGTCTTCGATGCGGCTCTCCACCACCCGCAAGCCATAGAGGGGCGCCGCGAAGGCGCTAGCGATGGCCGCGGCGTTGGGGTTCTTGGCCGCCTTTTGGGCCGCCACTCCGGTGGAGGCCACCTCCAGGATGGGAATTTCCCCCAGATGCGTCCCCAGCCAGCGGCGGCACTGCGCGTACGGTTGGGGATGCGTATAGATAACCTCGATATCGGCCCGCTGCCCGGACTTGGACACCAGGTCATGGGAGACTTCGAGGAAGATCTCCCCGCAGATCTTCACCGAGGTATCGGCAAACAGGTCCATGGAGATATTGACGATGCCCTCGGTGGAGTTCTCGATGGGCACCACCCCATACTGGAATTTGCCCTTTTCCACTTCGGCAAAGACCTCCTGGATGGTGGCCATGGGTCCGAACCGGGTGGCGCGGCCGAACTTTTTCAGGGCCGCCAGATGGGAAAAGGTGGCTTCGGGCCCGAGAAAGGCCACCCCAAAGGGGATCTGGACCTCCCGGGCCGCGGAGATGATCTCCCGGAAGATATTGCGCAGGGCTGAGGGGCTCAGAGGCCCGGGGTTCAGGTGCATAAGGTTGGCCAGGACTTCTTCTTCCCGTTGAAAATCCAGGGTGCCCCGGCCTTCCTGGTTCTTGATGCGGCCGATATCCTGGGCCAGGCTCTGGCGCCGGTTCAGCAGAGCCAGGATGTCCTGGTCCAGAGCGTCGATCTGATTACGGATGGCTTCTTTTGGCGTCATGGTCATTTCTCCAGGATGGTTTCCTGGATCTTGTGGCCGAAGTGGCGCCCGGTCTCTTCCAGGGCCACCAGCACTTCATCCCCAGGTTTAAGCGTCACAATGGAAACGGCCTCGCCGTTAGGCCGGGTGAGGCGGATGGTTTCGGCATTTTGCAGAATAGTGGCGATCTCCCGGCCGTCTGCCTCAGCACTCACCAGCATCAGGGGGCGGCGCTCCACCTTGACCCGGCCCACCACCGCGGGCGCGGTGCGCCCCTGGTAATTGACCAGCAGGACTTCGTCGCCAGCGGCCAGTTCCCCCAGATACCTGGTGCGGTCGCCGGTCACCCGGATATAGGCGTGCACCGGCCCGGCGTTGACCCGGAAGGGCCGGGGCGCCACGTACGGGTTCTCCAGGGACTCGGCGTGCACCAGGAACAGGCCCCCCGAGGAGTTGCCCACCAGCATGCCTTCGCCTACGCCCATGTTGCTGCAGGTATCCACGCAGACCCGGTCGCCCATGCCCAGGGACTTGAGCCGGGTGATCCTGGCGGTGGTCAACGCCAGCGGCGGCGATGCGTCTTTCACTATCCGGGCGATTTCTTTGATTACGGCCGGGGTGGCCCCGGTGATCACCAGACCGTCCACCCCTTTCTCCAGCACCCCCAGAGCAGTGCGGGCTGCGTCGGCATCGGCCACTTCGACGAAGATATTATTACTCTGGGCTACCAGATTTTCCAGAGGAATGATGGTCCAATCCGGGGTGCGCACTACTACCGGCCCGCCCCGGGCCAACCGGATGACCTCGGCTTCATCCGCGGTGCTCAAAATGGCGACTTCCTGGACGTCTTTTCCCGGCGCCAGGTCCCCGTCCGGGGCCACCACGGTGATGAGCCCCAGGGCCCGGACCTCGGCGGCCCGGCCCTCGGGTACCCACACCGCGTCCGCGCCGCTTTCCAGCGCGGTGGTCACCAGCTTCTTGTCCCAGGGGTCAACTTTGACCCATAACTGTTTCATGGCGGCGTCCTTCTCACACCGACTTGAGGAAGGACAGGGCCTCATCGACGCCCGAGTTTTCATTGACGATCATGCTGATGGCTCCCACCATGGCGGCCGGATTCCGGTGTTGGAAGACGTTGCGCCCGATGGAGACCCCGGCGCCGCCGGCCTCGATGGCCCCCTGCACCATTTCCAGGATATCCCGGTCCGAATTCATCTTGGGGCCGCCGGCGATGACCACCGGTACGGGACAGCCGGCCACCACCTTGCGGAAGGACTCCATGGAGCCGGTGTACGAGACCTTGACGATATCCGCGCCCAGCTCGGCGCCCAGCCGGGCCACGTGCTGGATCACCTTGGGGTCATATTCATCTTTGATCTTCTCGCCCCGGGGGTACATCATAGCCAGGAGCGGCATGCCCCATTCCCGGGCGTCCCGGGCCACCCGGCCCAGGTCGGCCAGCATCTCCCGTTCGGAGCCGTTCCCCACGTTGACGTGGATGGAGAGGGCGTCGGCCCCCAATTTCAGGGCCTCTTCCACGGTGCACACCAGGGTCTTGGCATTGGGGTAGGGGGAAAGCGCCGTAGAGCCCGACAGGTGAATGATCAGACCCACATCCTTGCCCCGGCGACGGTGGCCGCTGGACACCAGGCCTTTGTGAATGACGATGGCGTTGGCCCCGCCGCTGGCCACCGCGTTGACGGTGGTTTTCATGTCGATGAGGCCTTCAATGGGGCCGACCGTAACCCCGTGGTCCATGGGGACGATCACCGTCCGTCCCGTGTCCCGGTTCATAATGCGTTCCATGCGAATCTGTTTGCCGACCACGATTCCTCCTCGCCGGGCAGCCTGAGAGGGAGACCCACGACCCGATAAAAAAAGCCGTGGTGCCTCTGCGCCACGGCTTTTAAAAGTTTTTTTGGTTGGGGCCTACATTCTTTTAAAAGTCGAGGCGCACTCCTGGCTCGGAAAATAATAATAGCTAAAAAAGTAATAGAGATTCCGGAGCCAGGTGGATTGCATTTCTCTGATGTCCTCGACTTTATCAATACTAAAATATCCCTGCGCCCATGTCAATAAAAATATTTTTTCGCTATAATTTATTGGGGGCGGGACCCGCTCCCCGGCAATTTTCTGAACTGACGAAGGAGGCGGCATGCCCCGCATCGATGATTATAAGACGGCCATCGCCCTGGCCGTCGCGGAATTGCAGCAGATTAATCCCCAGAGCCTGGAGGCCCGCACCGGCGCGGAGTATTTTGCCGAAGAAGGCGCTGACGGCTTGCTGGTCCCCTATTTCGGGCAAATGCGGCGGATCGTCTGGCCCGAGGTCCGGGTCAGCCCGGTGGGCGACCCGAGGGAAATCCCCCTGACCGAGCAGATCCTCATCCTCCACTACCTGCTCCGGGCCTCGGGAGAGCCCCTCACCGGCCGGACCATTGATTTTCGCCAGGTCCCGGAAGGCGGCTTTTACTGGTCCGCGTTTGTCTCCCGGGCCAAAAAACCCTTGCTGGAAGCCTTCGGCCACGACCTGGAACTCTACGCCAAAGTGGCGCAGAGCCTGGGAGGAGAGCCCCAGCCCCTGGGCGATGCCGCGGCCCGTTTCCTGGCCTTTCCCCGGGTGCCCGTCACGCATATCCTCTGGGGCGGCGACGAGGAATTCCCCCCGGAGGCCAATATCCTCTTCGACGAGACCATCTCCGGGTATTTCCCTACGGAAGATATCGCGGCGCTCGCCGGCGCTTCGGTCTATCGCTTGATGGGCGCAGCTTACCAATTCCGGGCCAAAGCCTAGCAGATGTTCCCCTCAGAGGGGGCTTGCGGAATCCTAAATAATGGTTATAATTTAACTTAAGGGGGCGTAACGGCTTCGACGTAAATAGAGAACTGTGAGTTGCATGCCGAGGTCCTGTCCGCTCGTTAAACGGGTAGGAAACACACAAGTGCCGACAACTACGGCTACGCTCTAGCCGCTTAAGGCTAGCGTTTGGGGTCCGAGGCCGGGATAAGACTCCAAACGACGATATCCTGGCAAAGCTGCCAACTTCGCCTACGGGTTGGCGGACGAAAACTGCAGCGGGCTAGCCTCTAAGAATTCTGCCGTCGGAAGTCTTACGGGGCGAAACTAAAACGCCGGCTAAGCATGTAGAAGCTTTCAGGGACTATTGGCGGACGCGGGTTCGACTCCCGCCGCCTCCACCAATTACTTAATTAAGAAATTCAATCAGCTCCTTCACAAAGACAATCCTTAAGGGTTGTCTTTTTTATTTGTAGGTTGGCCCCTCAGCTCACGAGGTCCGGGGGCCCCTGCCTTTCAGCTTGAAAACCCCAGGAATAGGCGTAAAATCCAAAATTTGGAGGGCATACCATGAGCGAGATCGTCTTCAGACCCATAGGTACGGTGCGGTCGCCTTTCCATGAACCCGCAGGGACCCCCGTACAAGCGACCGCGTCCCGCGCTGCCGTCGGGGTGATCGAGTTATTTCCGGAATATCAGGCAGGCTTGCAAGACCTGGAGGGATTTTCCCATCTCATCCTGATCTATCATTGCCACCTGGCCAAGGGATTTTCCTTAAAGACGAAGGCTTTCCTGGATAACCGGGAGCACGGCGTGTTTGCCACCCGGGCGCCGGCCAGACCCAATCCCATCGGCATTTCCACCGTGAGGTTGGAGCGGGTTGAGGGGGCGCGGCTTTACATCCGAGAGGTGGATATCGTGGACGGTACCCCGCTTCTGGACCTCAAGCCTTATGTGCCGCGCTTTGATTGCTTCCCCGAAGCGCAAAGCGGTTGGTTCGAAGCAAACCTGACCAAGCTGGACCAGGCCCGGGACGACGGTAGATTTGCTAAATGAGCCTACCAATCCGAAAAATGACAGCAGTTCCCCCCAGGGGCTAAAAACCAAGTCTTTTCACCCGCGCAGGTTGTGGCCTCGCTCCTTCCTGTTTTCCTGCCTTCCCAGTATCTGCTCTTTATTAACATCTGTTAAAAACAAATTTTCGGCTAATTTAGCATATGTTAATGCGATAATTTAACAGCTATTGATGAAGTATCTGTAACATTCTAAAATTATTAATATAATTATGAGATAAGGTTGTTAGCATTCTTGGCATTGATATTGCTCTTCATACCTTCAAAAACCATTCTTCAGGCTGGCAAGCCCGCATCAATACCGAAAAGGAGATCAACCATGGCAACAGCAGATCTGGCTACTCTGAAGGCCGCGGCGGTAGTGGACGCCCGGGGCAGCGCCTGCCCGGGGCCCCTGATGGAAGCCAAGAAGGCCATTGGCCGGGTGAAAGTGGGAGAGGTGCTCGAAGTGCTCTCCAATGATCCGGGCACCAAGGATGATATGCCGCTGTGGGCCAAGAAAGTGGGTCACGAATTCCTGGGCTCCTTGGGCGCCGACGGCTACGACCGCATTTTCATCATCCGCAAAAAGTAAACGGGGGCCTTATGGCGGCCGACAAGTATGCCGGGAAGATCCTCATCCTGGCCACGGAGAGCTGCGCCTATCCCGGGGCCGACGCCGTGGGGCAGGGGCACCAGAGCTATCCTGCCAATACCTATATCCTGCGGGTCAAGGCGCCGGTGCTCTTTCCCGAGCAATTCTATCTGGACTGTTTCGCCAAAGGCATCGCCGGCATCATCATCATGTCCTGCGGGGTGGAGTGCCCCTACGAAGGGGCCTATGAAGCCCTGGCCCAGCGGGTTGACCGGATCTATGCGCTGATGAAGGCGAGAGGGCTGGACATTCGCCGGCTGCGGCTTACCGCCATCTGTACGGTGTGCACCCGGGCCTTTATCAAAGAAGTCAAGCAGATGAACGACCTGATCTCGGAGTTGGGCCCGCCGGGCCCCGATAAGCCTGCCGCGGCGGCCAGCGCCGCCTGAGTCGGCTGATAAGGGAACACTTCAATGAAATTCCTCTTTATCATCACCAAGGGCCTGGAAAAATCCGGCAGCGCTATCCGAGCGTTGCAAATCGCTGCTCTCACTGCCGAACAGGGAAATCACGTGGAAGTCTTTCTTATCGATGAGGCGGTACAATGGGCTCGAGGCATCAAAGGGGCCTATGGCGAATCCCTGAGTGACTACATGGATATGCTCAAGGCCAGCGAACATCCGGTCCTCGTCTGTAAATCCTGCGCCGAAAAACGCCTCATCACCCAGGATGACCTGATTAAGGGGACGTTGATTGTGCCGATGCCGGTGCTGGTGGAAAAGATTGCCAGCCCCGAATACAAGGTTCTCACCTTCTAGAGGTTTCCCATGAGTGTGGGGTCTCAGCGAAGTCTAAAATTTGACGCCCTGGTCCTGGGCGCGGGCATCGCCGGGTTGGAGGCGGCCCTCAATCTGGCCGACCAGGATTTTTCGGTGGCCATCATCGAAAAAGACGCCTCCATCGGCGGCAAGATGATTCGGCTCTCCAAGGTCTTTCCCACCCTGGATTGCTCCAGTTGCATCACTACGCCCAAAATGGCGGCCGCGGCCCATCATCCCAAGATCACCCTCTTCACCTACTGCGAGTTGCAGTCTCTGGCGCGCCGGGATGGCGAGTTGGTGGCCGCGCTGCGGCAAAAGCCGCGGTATGTGGACACCGAAAAGTGCATCGGCTGCCGCCAGTGCGAATACCAGTGTCCGGTGCTGGCGCCGGATGCCGAGCAGGGGGGCTTTGCCGCCCGGAAGGCCATTTACATCCCCTTCTCCAACGCCATTCCCCAGAAGGCCCTGATCGATACCGAAAATTGCATCCTGTGCGGCCGCTGCGCCCAGGTCTGCCCCACCCGGGCCGTCAACTACTTTGAGCAGCCGGAGGATTTCAGCCTTACGGCCGCCACTACAGTGATCGCTACCGGCTTTGAATTGACGCCGGTGGAAAACAAGCCCCAGTACGGCCAGGGAACGATTCCCAATGTGATCACCGCCCTGCAGATGGAAAGGCTGCTGGCCCCTCACGGCCCTTACAACCGGGCGCTCAGGCCCTATGACGGCATGGAGCCTGATAACATCGCCTTTATCCAGTGCGCCGGTTCCCGGGACCAGTCCATGGGGGTGCCCTATTGCTCCCGGGTCTGCTGCATGTATGCCATCAAGCAGGCCATGCTCCTGTCCGGCTCGCTGCCCCTGGCGGATATCACCATTTATTACATGGATATCCGGGCCTTCGGGAAGGGCTATGAGCAGTTTTTCCAAAACGCCCAGGCCATGGGAGTCAATTTCATCAAAGGCAAGGTGGCCTATCTTGACCCCGGCGAGGACGGTGCGGTGCGGGTCCGGTATGAATCTCAGGAAGCCGAAGGCGGGGTGCAAACGGCCGAACATGATCTGGTGGTGCTCTCCCTGGGTATGTTGCCGGGTTGGATGCCGGAGGGCCGCTGTGCCCTCTCCACGGGATCGGATAAGTTCATTCAAACCGTGCAGCCCAAGCTGGCCCCGACCCTGACCGATCTTACCGGCGTGTTTGTGGCGGGGGCCGCGGCCGGACCCAAGGATATCGTGGACAGCATCGTGGAAGCGGGCGCCGCAGCCATGGAAGCCTCCCGGTATCTGGCGGCCCGCAGTGAGCGGCGAGCAGTGAGCAGTTGAATATGAGCCTCCGGCTTCCCCATAAACCAAGAAAAAAAATTCTTGGTGGCGCAGGCTTTCCAGCCTGTGCGACAAAACGTCGGGCTAAAGCTCATGGTGCGTAGGACGCACCCTACACCCCGCCCAGGCGGGACGCCTGGGCCACCGCTCGTGCGCAAATTAGAAAGTTTTTTAGCTGAAAGCTGATGACTGAAAGCTGAAAGCTATTTCCCGGAGAATGGCTGATGGCCAAAAAAAAGCAATCTGAACCAGCACCCCAGGCCAAAGTAGGGGTTTACGTCTGTTATTGCGGCGGCAATATTTCCGACGCGGTGGACGTGGAAAAGGTCTGCGACCAGGCCCGCCGGGTGCCCGGGGTGGTGGTGGCCCGGTCCAATATGTTCATGTGCTCCGATCCCGGTCAGGAACTGATCATCGAGGATCTGAAAAGCGGCCTGGTGGATCGGGTGGTGGTAGCCTCATGCTCCCCCAGCCTGCATGAAACCACCTTCCGCCAGGCCCTGACCCGGGCCGGGGCCAACCCTTACGTGTACGAGCACGCCAACCTGCGGGAGCAGGTGAGTTGGGTCCATCATGGCGACGAAGCCACCGAAAAGGCCACCCGCCTGGTGGCCGCGGCCGCGGCCAAAGCCGAAATGCTCCACCCCCTGGACCCCATCCGGGTCGAGGTCCAGCGCCAGGCGGTGGTGATCGGCGGCGGGGTGGCCGGGCTCAAGTGCGCCCTCGAGCTGGCCGAGCGGGGCCTTAACGTGATTCTGGTGGAAAAGAGCCCCTTCCTGGGGGGGCAGGTGGCGCAGTTGGACCGTCTGGCCCCCTGGGGAGAAACGGCCGCCGGGATCATCAGCACCCTGGCCGGCGCGGTCATACAGCATCCGGCTATCACGGTTCACACCTGCGCCCGGTTGGAGGGTTTTGAGGGGTATATCGGCAATTTCAAGCTCAATATCGTGAGGCAGCCCCCGGAAGGCGCGGCCTTTGCCGGCAGGTTGGAACGGCTGAGCCAGGCCGGCCGGGGCCTGGGAGAGTACGTGCCCTTTGTGGGCGTCATGCCTGCGGCGATTCCGGCCGGCCGGGAAGAGTTCGACCTGGACGCCGGGGTCATTGTGCTGGCCACCGGCTTTCAGCCGTACCAACCCCGGGCCGGAGAATACGGTTACCGGGACTTTCCCGAGGTGGTCACCCTGCCGGAATTTATCCGCCTGACGGCGGAAGCGTCTCCGGCGGGCGACACCCTGGTATTGAATGGCCGGCCCATCAGGAACCTGGCTATGATCCATTGCGTGGGCAGCCGCCAGATCCCGGGTATCCACGAGGAAAACGAGGGCGGTTACCTGAACGAATACTGCTCCCGCACCTGCTGCAGCGCCACGCTTCACGCCGCCAACCAGATCCGGGACCACTATCCCCAGACCCGGGTCTTCGATTTTTACCGGGACATCCGCACCTATGGCCGGGGACAGGAAGAACTCTACACCCAGGCGGCCCAAAACCAGGTGGTCTTTTTCCGCTTCGAGGCCGGCGAAGAGCCCCAGATTCTTAGAGAGTCCAACCCCAAAGGGCACCCCTTGCGGGTCAAAGTGAAGGATGTCCTGACCTTCGGCGAGGAACTGGAAGTGCCGGTGGACCTGGTGGTGCTGGCGGTGGGCCAGGAGCCCCGCAACATTGCCGACCTGGTGGAGAAGATGAAGATTCCCGTGGGCGCGGACCGCTTCCTCCAGGAAGTGCACCCCAAGCTGCGCCCGGTGGAAGTATCCGTGGCCGGCATCATGTTGGCCGGGACCTGCCAGGCCCCCTTTGACGTGGGCGAAACTTGCGCAGCCGCAGGCGCCGCCGCGGTCAAGGCCGCGGCGATCCTGACCCGAGGCTACGTCGAACTGGATCCCTTCGTAGCTGAGGTGGACCTCAGCAAGTGCACCGGCACCGGGGCCTGTGTGGCGGCCTGTCTGCGGGAAGGGGCCCTGGAGATGGTGGAGAAGGAGGGCCGCCGGGCCGCCCGGGTCAATCCGGCCCTGTGCCTGGGCTGCGGCGCCTGCGTGGCGGTCTGTCCCCAAAACGCCATCAACGTGCAGGGCTGGACCTTGAAGCAGTACGAAGCCATGGTGGATATGATCGTCTCGGACGAGTATCTGGAAAAAGCCTGATTTTGTGGCACCGCCGCCCTCGGCGGTGTCCCCGCCGGTGAACGCGCCGGCGTCACCTTTCTCTGAGGTTTTGCGATGACTGACCCTGCGCTAGAGAGCCAATCCGAAAAAGAGGCCCTGAAAGAACTCAAGGCGGCCCGGAAAGACCAGATTACCGCGGCCACCGCCCGGATGAAAGAGCAGCGTCAGGCGGTAAAGGCCATCAAGGCGCAGATGGAAGGGGCGGAGTTGACCGTGCCGGAGATCGCCGCGGCCACGGGTTTGCCGGCCTCCGAGGTGCTCTGGTACGTGGCCACGTTGAAGAAATATGGCGAAATTCTGGAGGGGCCCAAGGCCGGCGGCTATTATCGCTACAAACTGGTCCCGCCCGCGGAGGATGAAACCGGAGCGCCTCCGGCTGACTAAGGTGAGCCAAGCAGACGATCGCCGGAAGCAAAACTCCCCCTCCCCTGGTGGGAGGGGGTTGGGGGGAGGGGAAGATAAGCCACCCCCACCCTGACCCTCCCCCATCAAGGGGGAGGGAATAACTCCTGGCGCAAGATAGTGGCGCGAGATTGACAAATTTTATCGGTTGAACCCAGAAAACATCACCGGGAGCCTCGCCTGGCAAGAGGATCGGACATGGCACTGGTAAATCCTGATTTTGCCCAAGAACTCAAGCAGTTTGGGGTGGACACCGCGCTTGAGTGTTTCAACTGCGGCACCTGCGCGGCCATCTGTCCCCTCATCTACGAGCATTTTCCCCGGAAAATGATCCGCTACGTCCAGGTGGGGGCTGCGGAGCTTATCCTGCAACAGGCTCAGGACCTCTGGCGGTGTCTGCACTGCGGGCTGTGCACCCGGACCTGTCCCCGCCAGGCCAACCCCGGCGAACTTATCCTGGGATTGCGCCGGTACGTGGTGTCCCGGTGGAGGAGGGCGTAAGATGTATAACCCCAGGGACATCATCGACCTCATCGCCGCCAACCTCAGGAAGACCCGCAATCCTTTCGGGGTGCCCAGCTCGCAGATCAACACCTGGTGGCGGGAGGTCCCCGGCTTCACCCGGCGGCCGGGAGACGCCCTGCTCCTGACCGGCCTGATGTATCAGGCCATCCCCTATATTGAAGCCACCACCCGTTACCTGGAGCGCCTGGAGGGCAGCCGCGGGGCCGACTATCTCAGGTTTAGCCGCCTCAGTCGCTATATCCCCGCCTTTCTGGTGGGGCAAGCCTTTGCCCTCCTGACCTCGAAGGCTTCGATACAGAAGTTTAACGGCATCCTGCAATCCATCTGCCGCCTGCTGACGCAATCCGGGGTGGACTTCTTTTATCACCCGGACATGGACTTCTACAGCGGCATCCTGCTCTACGATCTGGGGGATCAGGAGGGCTTTGTGGAGCACGCCCGGTTCGTGGCCCGGACTTTGAAGCTCCATGGCGTCGACAAAATCATCACCGTTGACCCCCATACCACCTATGCCTTGAAAGAGCTCTATCCGAAATATACCGGGGTGAGCTTCGAAGTGGAGCCTTATTTCGCCCTGCTCCAGCCCAAGCCGGTCAGCGGCGGCAACGGCCAGCCGCCGGTTACCCTTCACGACCCCTGTTTTTACGGCAGATACTTGAAGCTCTCCGAGGGTCCCCGGCGGCTGCTCAGCAGTTTGGGGATCAAGTATGTTGACGTGCGGAACTGCGGTGAGTTCACTTCGTGTTGCGGCGGCCCGGCGGAGTCGGTGTCTCCGGCCCTGAACCGGGAGATTCTCGGCCGGCGGGTGGCGGAACTCGAAGCCAGCGGCGCCCCGGTGGTCACCTTCTGCCCCATCTGTCTGGCCAACCTCCTCAAGGCCGGTCTGCCCGTAGAAGACCTGGCCAGCCTGTTGGGCCGCTCTATGTAAAGGGTTTTCAGTTTTCAGTGGCCCGGGCGTCTCGCCTGGGCAGGCGCAGGCTAGACTAAACGAACTATGAGTCTCTCACCCCAGGGGAGGAAAAATCCCCCCTTCCCCCCTTTTTCAAAGGGGGGATTTGAAGTCCCCCTTTAGCAAAGGGGGATTTAGGGGGATTTTGGTTTTCACCGTAAAGCCGCGCTACAAAATGGCTTTTTAGTAGTGCTATCGGAAACAGCCCGGCGTTTTGAGGAGAGGGGCTAAGGCGCCGGTTTTACGCCCCGCCTGAGAAGCTTATTAACCCTATCAAGGAAAGGAGAGCCAATCATGTCGGAAGCAAAGGAAAAAATCGTGTTAATCGCCCTCCACGCGGGGGAAGAGCCGGAACGCGCCACCTTCCCCTTCCTGCTGGCCAATGCAGCCCAGGCTATGGACGTGGAGGCCGTGGTAGTGCTACAGGGCACCGCGGTGTATCTGGCCAAAAAGGGCTATGCCGATCACGTGTTGGCCGCCGGCCTCACCCCGCTAAAGACCCTGATCGACAACTACGTCGCCAATGGCGGTAAAATTCTGTGTTGCATCCCCTGCCTCGAGGAACGCAAAATCGGGCAGGCTGATCTGATCCAGGGAACGGAGTTGATTAAGGCAGGGAGACTGGTCGTCGAGATGACCGAAGCCAAGTCCACCGCGGTTTACTAGAGATGGGGTGATTCAGAAAGGCATAGGTTGCGTCCCAGCGCTAGGTCTGGTGCGTGGGACGCACCCTACACTATCAGCGCTAGGCGGTAACCAGCTTGTGCACGTCAATGCCGTATTTTTTCATGCGGTGCCAGACCGTGACGCGGCTGACGTTTAGGAGCGCGGCGGCCTGGGACTGGTTGCCGCCGGCCTGCCGTAAGGCGTTGACCAGGGCGGTTTTTTCATCGGAATCCGGAGCGGCCCCCGCCTTCGGCGGGTTTGCCGGGGAGGGTCTTTGGGAACTAAGCTTGGGGGGCAGGTGCCAGGGAGCGATCAGCCCGCTTTCGGCCACCACAAAGGCATATTCCAGGGCGCCGATGAGTTCCCGGACATTGCCGGGCCAGGGATGATCCAGAAAGATCTGCATGGCTTCCCGGGTCAGCCCCGTGATCGCCTTGCCGCTGCGCTGGCGAAGTCGGGTGAGGAAATGCTCCACCAGGAGGGGCAGGTCCTCCAGACGTTCCCGCAGCGGCGGCAGATGAATGGGGATGACATTGATGCGGAAAAACAGGTCTTCCCGAAATTTTCCCTCTGAGACCAGAGAATCCAGGTCGCGGTGGGTCGCGGTAATGATGCGGACATCCACCCCCATGGGCCGATGGTCTCCCACCCGCTCAAACTGCTTGGTCTCCAGGACGCGCAAGAGTTTTACCTGGATGGCCGGCGGGATGTCGCCGACTTCGTCCAGAAAGATATCGCCCCGGTGGGCCGCTTCGAACCGGCCCTGGCGATGGGTGTAGGCCCCGGTAAAGGCCCCTTTGACATGGCCGAAGAGTTCACTCTCCAACAGGGACTCGTTGAGCGCGGCGCAATTGCAGGGAATGAAGGGCCCCTCGCGTCTGCGGCCCAGGGCATGAATGGCGTGAGCCACCAGTTCTTTACCGGTGCCGCTCTCCCCGTAGATAATCACTGGGGCTTCGCTTTGGGCGGCCTTTTGGGTGAGTTCAAAGACTTGCTGCATGTGGGGGGATTTGCCCACCAGGCCGTGAAAATCGCCGGCAGTGTCCATGAGCTTGGAGAGATGCTGGATCTGCTCATCCCGCTTGTCCAGCTCCGAGATATCGGTGAGAGTTTCCACCGCGCCCAGGACCTGCCCGGCTTCGTCCTTTAAGATGGCGGCATTCTTTAAGACATGCACATAGGTTCCGTCTTGGCGCATGAGGAGGCAGGGTCTGCGGGTGGCCGCACCCTGCTCAAACAAGTCACACCAGCGGCTTTTACCTTCCAAACGGGCGGTGGCGCAGGTATCGCAGCTCAACATGGTACAGGAGCGGCCGATAAGTTCCTTCCGGCCGTATCCCAAAATCTTTTCGAAAGCCTCATTCACCATGAGGATGGTGCCGTCCGGGCTAACCACCATGAGGCCGTCATTCATGGAGTTGATGATTTCTTTCCAGTAACGGTTGATCTTTTGATCCTGCATGGCGTGACCTCGGATATTTTAACACTTGTTTTAACATGGATGATAACCGATACCCCGCCGGGGCGCAACTGGGGATGATTTTCTTGAGGCCGGCCAAGCCCGGCATGGATCGCAGCAGGAGGCCGCGCCTTATAGCGGCCGCGGGTGTACTGTCATGAAATCCGATCAGCGACTGGATCTCTCCGGGGTGGTGATTCCCTTCAGCCTGGCCCTGTGCAAATCCACTCTGGCCCGGATGGCCGCGGGCGCGGTCCTGGAGATTCGCCTGAGAGACCACGATACCCTTCAGGATTTGGTGATTATTCTGGAGCGTTCCGAAGATGATGTCCTGGCCTGGGAAAAGCAGGAGGACTGCTATTACTTGTGGGTGCGAAAGTGCTCAGGGTGCCAATAATATCTGTTGAAAAAACGCCCCTTCTCTCCCTCCCTCCCTGGCTGGCCGCGATTATAAATCCTAATAGGTGAATAAAGTCTAAGGTTTTACAGCCTTACCGAATTCATACTTGACATAGTCATACAAGACCCTGGCTTCGGCGTCAGGCAGCTTCTCAGTGGAAAATACCGGCATGGGACCTCTGGAGCCGTTATCCAGCCGAGGATTTCTGATGAAGGCCCGAAATTTATCAAAATCCACCAGGTTATCGGAACCGTTTAAGAGGTATTCGGCCACAATGGCGTTGCCGCCATTGGGATGACAGGCCATGCAGTTGTTCTCAAACAGCCTCTTCCCCGGTTGCAGGTTCGCCGGCGCGTAGGGCGCCCGGCCGCCAAATACCAGGCGTCCGCCGAAATATCCCAATCCCACCACGATAAAGAAGGCGATAAGAAAGATGCCCAGGAGGGCCCTGGATTCCTCCCGGCCGGCGAAGACGAAGATAAGCCCGATGGAGAGCAGCACAAATAAGCAACTGGCCAAGGTGATCTTGACGATAATGGGAACCAGCCAGGCGCCCTGGTAGAAGTGCTGCCAATCCATAAAGCCCAGGAGCACCGTAGGAAAGATAAACAGCCAGGCCAGGACCAGGCAGTGCCGGGCCGAAAGCCCCAGCAGCGGACGTTTCAGCAGCAGGCCCGCCAGGCCGAAGACCAGGGCCGCCACCACCAAACCGATTGGTATATGGGTCACGGACGGGTGGAGCGGATCGGAATAGCCGATAGCGTAGAGGGCATTATAGATAGGATTGAATACGGTCATGGGTGCTCCTTAGCGTTCTTGGCAGGCGACCCGGGCAATTTCTCACCTAGTTCCTCGGACCCGGTGATCCCCGGCAGGCAGGTGAAATCCCGGCAGAGATAGGCCACCGGCTCCTCTCCCGACTGGCTATAGGCCCGGGTCCAGGGCAATTGCGCTTCCAGGGCCGCGCCGTCCGCCGGATTTTTCAGGACCAGGCGCCGCTCCGGCAGGTAATGGCGATGGGCCGCCTGGAGCAGGGCCTGCGTCCGGGCCTCATGGGGGTCCCCCACCAGGGTGAGATCCAGCGGCGGGGTGAGCACAAGGGTCATCACCGTCCAGAGATGGGCAAAGCCCCAAGGGTTTTCCCGGGCCTGGGGCTGAAGTTGCCGGATAATCGCCTGGGCCCGCTCCTGATACCTGGCCTCCTCGGTCAGGCGATAGAGCCGGAAGTTCAGCCGGGCCGCCATGGAGTTCCCCGAGGGCAGGACCTGGTCATAAATGCTCTTGGAGCGCACCAGGGGCGTCTCCTGGCCCCGGTCCACGTAAAAATAGGTACCGTCCGCCGGGTCCAGAAACCTGTCCTCCAGCAGGCCTGCCAAACGCCGGGCCTCACTCACCCAGAAGGGATCAAAATCGGTCTCGTAGAGATCCAGGAGGGCATTGGCCAACAGGGCGTAGTCCTCGGAAAAGCCGGGCACGCTGAGCTGGCCCGCGGTCCAGATGCGGAATAGCGTGTTTTCCCGAAACAAGTCCCGGAGCAGGAAGCGCGCTGCCCGGGCCGCGGCCTCATAGTAGCGCCGCTCTTCCAGGACCTGGGCTCCCCGGGCCAGCGCGGTGATGGCCAGGCCGTTCCAGGAAACAATCACCTTTTCATCCCGGTGGGGCGGCACCCGTTGGCTCCGCACCTGGCGCAGCCGATCCATGGCCTCCTCTAGAGTAGGCCCCGCCTGGTCCGGCGTCAGGTTGAACCGGGCCGCCAGTTCGAGGCGAGACAGGGGCCGGGTCAGGATATTAGCCCCCTCAAAGTTCCCCTCCTGGGTTACCCCCAGGGCCGCCATCACCAGGGGCGCGGCTTCTTCCCTCACTACCCGGGCCACTTCCTCCCGGCTCCAGACATAGTATTTGCCTTCCACCCCTTCGCTGTCCGCGTCCCAGGCGGCATAAAAGCCCCCCGGATGGGAGCCCAGGTCCCGTATGATAAAATCCAGGGTCTCCCGGCTGATACGGCGGGACAAGGCGCTGCCGCTCAGTTGCCAGTGCGCCAGGTAGAGGGGCGCCAGCAAGGCGCTGTCATAGAGCATCTTCTCGAAATGCGGCACCACCCAGGCCGCGTCCACGCTGTAGCGATGGAAGCCCCCGCCCAGTTGATCGTAGATGCCGCCCCGGGCCATCTTCTCCAGGGTGAAGGCCAGCTTTTCGAATATCTGCGCCTCCCCGGAAAGGTGATGATAATGGAGCAAGAAATCCCACTCCAGGGACCGGGGAAACTTGGGGGCGTTGCCCAGGCCGCCGTACACCGGGTCGAAGTCCTGCGCCAGGCCATGGGCTGCCTGGTCCAGGGACTCCCGGCTGAGGTCGCCGCCGCCCCCCGGCATCTCCCCCAGCCGCTGCACGTGGCTTTCCACCTTGAGGGAGAGCGCGGCCAACTGCTCGCGGTTCTGCTCGTACGCCTGGCTGAGGGCCAGCAGCAGGCGGGGAAAACCGGGCAGCCCGCCCCGGTCTTCCGGGGGAAAATACGTGCCGCCGTAAAAGGGCTTCAAATCCGGGGTGAGAAAGACGCTTAAGGGCCAGCCGCCGTGGCCGGTGAGCACCTGCACCGCGGTCATATACGTCTCATCCAGGTCGGGGCGCTCTTCCCGGTCCACCTTGATGTTGACAAAGTTCGCGTTCATGATGTCGGCGATGGCTGGGTTCTCGAACGATTCATGGGCCATGACGTGGCACCAGTGGCAGGTGGAGTAGCCGATGCTCAGAAAAATGGGCCGGTCTTCCCGCCGGGCCCGCTCCAGGGCCTCGGGACCCCAGGGATACCAATCCACCGGATTATAGGCATGCTGCTGAAGATAAGGGCTGGTCGTGGCGAGCAGGCGGTTGGGCCGGCGTTCCGACATGTCGGGCTCCTTGGGGCAGGATGAGCACGGTAGACGTGCTGCCTGACAAGATAAGTACGCCGCCGCAGGGTGCAAGGCGTCCCGGCCCGAAGACCGGGACGCGTCCTGGCATCACCGCTTCGAGGGTTTTTTCTTAAGCTTGGCCGCCAGGTCCTGCAAGGATTTTTCCAGTTCTTCCCAGCCCTGGCCGGCCTCGTCTTTGAGGGCGTCCCACCGGTCCAGGCCCGCGTCTTTGAGCCGTTGCAGACGGCGGCGTTGTTCTTCCTGGCCCGCGGAGGCCGCATCGATGCGTTTCTCCAACTCCGCCTTGACTTCGCCTTCCGCCGCTTCCAACTGCGCCTTTAACGTTGCCAGACGCCGGCCCATCTCGGCCAGCCGCTCTTCCATGGCCGCGGTATCCTTCTTTTCCATATGCCATTCCTCCCAGCAGTTATTCATCTCCCTGGGAATGTCATCGGGGCGCGAGGCCATAATCTTTAAACTGAGGGCCATGGCCCCAGGTAGAAGGCGCGGGGCCTGCCTCCCCTATCGGCTCAATTTGATGTGGGATTTACGGAAAACCGGGCTAGGTGGTCTTCAGGGTCCCGGTCCAGGTCTCGAAATCGGCCATTCTCCCCGTCCTCTCATCTTCCCGGTAAAAAATGACGTAGGTCATATTCTTCCAACTCATGAACGAATTATCTTCGCTGGCCTGATAATACCGGGCGCGCCAGGTGCCGGTGTTCAGGTAAACCTTTTCCAGGGGCCGCAAGTCTCCTGCGAGCGGGGGGTCGGAACGCAAGGCCGCTACCAGGGGCTCATGGGTATGGCCGTAAACCACATAGCGAAAGCGGGGGTCCAACCGGGGGAGTTCCTGGGGGGCCGCCTCCCTCAGGTCGTCCTTCAGGAAGAATCCCGCTCCTTTGACTCGGTCGACCAAATGGAAAAGTTCGTCTAATACCGAGAGCTTTAGTCTCTTCAAGAGAAACAGGAAGGTCTGGATCTTGTCGGCTTCATCAATGGGGTTAGCGCTCAGGTCGTGGCGTTCATACCACAGGTGCACATAATTGAGCTGCTCAAAGAGAACGATGGACTTGTTGATGGCAGATTCGATGGCTTCCTTGACCACCGGCTCCTCTTCCTGCTGCAGCCGATAAAGCAGCCATTCAATGGTAGCTGCCAGGGGCCTGACATTCTCGATTTCCTGCAACCTGGCCTTGATAGGTTGCCGTTCTGCTTCTGATAATCCCTGGCCCTGAAGGTACAGGTCCGCCTCATACGGGAGGCGGGCCACCAGTTCGGTGGTGATGGGGTCACCGATGGGCACCCGTTCATAATCCGGCAAGGTATAGGAAGCCCCGCTTTCATAGTTAAAGATATCGAATTCATGGCCATGGCGAGCGAAAACCCCGTACCGCAAGTCTTCATGCGTATGAGGGAAGGGATCGGCAGGGCTATGCCAGTCCCGGGGAATACCGAGGCATTTGCAGACCTCAACTCTCAGGCTGCTATATTTATTGACGAGTCGATCGTGGTTGCCGGGGATATAAAATAGCCGGGGCTCTGATTCGAGGCGGCATTGGGCAAATCGTTGGCACCGGCCCTTCAGGTTCTTTATCCCATCCCTGAGGGTCCGAAAGGGCTGAGAGTTCTTTGCCAAAATTCCTGATAGAATTTCATTGGCGTGGTCCTCAATTTTCGCCTCATTGTACCCCCAGGGACGCTCATCCTCATCAAATTTGAACCACTTTTCGGTACGCAGCAGGTCGAAGACATCACCCAACAAGATGATTTTTATTTCCTTGATTTGGTTGCTGTCTTTGCCCGCGATGGAAACCAGGTCTTCGAAAAAATATTCAAAGGCCTCCACCGGCGGATTATGTTCGCCCGCGCTGCCATCCACAAAATGCAGGTCACTGATGAAAACGAGCATCGAAAGCCCCCTCCTTACATTTTGTAAATTACCCAGTATTTTTGCCCATAGTAGAACATTGGTTAATAAAGTCAAGGCGGATTAAAAGGCCCCCTTTGCGCTCATTTTGGCTGCTAGCTGATATGTCGTGCTTACAGACGGGTCAGGTCGTCGAAATCCGGCGGGTGGGTCAGGCGGGTGAGTTCGGCCAGGAGTTGTTGCAGTTCCGGGGCGTCCCGGAATTTGATTTCCAGGTGAAAATCGGGGCCTTCAAAGGTCGGCGGCGGTTGCAGGCGCATCCGGGGGTGGCGTTTGAAGCCCAGCCGGCCCAGCGCGGTCTCGAAGGCCTCCCGGGCCGCACTCAGGCGGGGATAGACCCAGCGGTACAGTTGCTGACGCACCGCGGCCAATCTCTCCGGCGGGGTCCGGTCGGGATCATTCAGAGCCCGTGCAACTTCCTCCCGGGCCAGAACCCCGGCCGGGGCGAGGCCCTCCCGGCGGGCCAGGAGGCTCACCTGCTCCAGAAATTCTTCCTGCTTGCTCTGGCTCAACCGCAACGCCTCAAGATATGGCCAGGCCGCGGCCCGGTCCTCAGGGTCCCACCCGGCCAGCAAAGCCCCGGCGGTGAGGGCCAGGCGGCCCTGGGCCGCCAACTCCTGCCAGGGCGCCTCCAGGCCGGCCATCTTGAGGAGCCGCTCCAGGTGGGCTCCTGACGGGGCAAGACCCAGGTAAGGCAGATAACGGCTGACCACCGCCTGCCGGTCGCAATACCTGAGCAGCCGGGCCGCCAGCGCGGCCTGCTCCTTCAGGTTAAATCCCCGGGTGAAGGCGTTATCGAAGAGGTGTACCAGCAGGCAGGAAAAATCGGCAGTATCCTCGGGCACCAGGCGAGCCGTAATCTCAGGCCAGCCTAATCGAGCCGCGGCCTGGACGCGCCGGGTCCCGGTCACCACCTGCCAGCGGCTGCGGCCGGGCTGCGGCTTCAGCCAGGGAGGATTAAGCAGCCCCACTTCCTGGAGGGAAATCATCAGGCGCTCCAGATCCGGGGTCGCCGCGGTCGTCAAGACGAGCGCCTCGGCGTCGATCTGGGCCAGGGGAATGTCTCTAAGCCGGATGGGTATGGACACGTGGCTCCCGATATGCTCTGATTGGCTGTGGGCCGATATCTGCGGTGAATGTACAACGGGCCGGGGCGTCGGTCAATACCGGAATCCCCCCTTCCACAGTTCTCCGTAAGCCGCCAAATGCCCGGTTGAGTGTGAAGATATACTTGACAGCTTGTGCCTTTGATGCTAAATCCTTCACCGACGACGGCGAGAGAGGACCATGCCGGTGACCCGCCGGGCGGCCTCCTCCCGGATAGAAAATCGCGACGCCGTTGGCTTCCGCCCGTTGAAATTGGTGGCGGCCACCTGGGTCTCCAAGTCCACTATCCTCCAATATCCGCATGCGGGACTCCTGCCGCCGGTCAAATAACCGCAACTGGCCTCTTACGATCCCGGTCGCGCGGAATCTATTGCTTTTAACATGCTGATTCAGAAAGGCCTCGAGATCATGGCCTCTGCATAAAAATAAAGATTCTGGCTATCAGCACCGAAAAAGGAGAATGTCATGACCAGGCAGTATAACGTGGTGGCCATCAACGGCTCTCCGCACGAAGGGTTCGGCAATACCTCCCAGATGGTGGCCATGCTGGGGGAGCACCTCTCCCGAGAGGGGTTCGATCTGGAAGAGGTTTTTCTGAGCCAGCATAATATCGGCTACTGCACCGGCTGCGCCACCTGCCTGGAAGAGGGCGCCTGTTGGGTTCGCGACGATTACAAGCCGGTGGTCCGCAAGGTCCTGGAGGCTGATGCCGTCATCCTGGCCTCCCCGGTCTTTTTTTTCAACGTCACCGCCCAGATGAAGACTTTCCTGGACCGGTCCCTGGGTTACGGCCACCGGCCGCAGCGCGATTGGAAGCCCGGCCTGGTGGTGAGCGTCTCCGCGGGCTATGGCGAAACCTCGGTGGCCGATTACCTGAGCCGAGTCCTCCGGGCCTTCGGCGCCTTTTCCGTGGGGCAGTTCACTGCCATCGCGGTGAGCCCCGGCGAATTTATCGGCCGCGAGGCCGTGGAAGCTCGGGCCGCGGACCTGGCTCGGGACCTGGTCCGGGCGGTAAAGGAAGGCCGGCGCTATCCGGCCACGGACCAGGATCTCCGCTACTGGCAATTTATGAGCAATCTCATTAAAGAGAACCGGGATTTTATGGTGGCCGACGTTGAGCACTGGCAGGAAATGGGGCTGTTTAAGAGCTTCGAGGCCTATGTGGGGCAACGCCGCTCCCACCCCACCGCTACTCCGGATATACGGGAAGCCGTGGCCAGAGGTCACCGGGAGCAACCGCAAGAGGAGGCCGGTACGGCTGCCCCGGCCGCGGCCGGCAGCCGGCCCGGTACTCCCGGCAACGCCCGGGAACTGCTGGAGATGATGCCTCAGGCCTTGAACCCCAAGGCCGCAGAGGGCGTCACGGCTATCTATCAATTTGAGGTCAGCGGCAGCGAAACTTTTACCGCCCACCTGGCCATCCACGACCAGCAAGCCACCTTCCATGAGGGGCCCGCGGACCACCCCAATATCATCATCAGAACCCCGGCGGAGGTCTGGTTGGCCATCGCCCGGGGAGAACTGGACGGCACCACCGCCTTTCTGGGAGGCCAATTCCGCATCCAGGGAGATCTGGGCCTGCTGATCAAGCTGAAAACTCTGTTCGTCGCCTGATTGGTGGCTCAGGCGTCTCCCCTGTGCAGGCGCAGACTGAGGTCTGCGGTTTTCCTCACGCAAAAAAAGACCGGGGCATTGCTTCCCCGGTCTTTTTTTTCCTAGATTTCAAAGGCCAGCGCTAAAACTTGCTGCCCTGGTCATTCTGGTCTACCCGGCCTCTACTTCTCAATCACCAAAATCACCGCGTCTTTGGCCACGCTGGCGCCGGGTTCGAAGTTGATGGCTTTGATGGTGCCGGAGGCCGGGGCCGGGAGGCTGTTTTGCATCTTCATGGCTTCGAGGACGCAGACCAGGTCGCCGTTGGCCACCTTGTCGCCCACCTTGACCGCGTAGCTGATGATCATGCCGGGCATGGGGGCGCGCAGCGGCACTTCCCCGGCGCCCAGGGTCTCGGCCGCGGCCGCGGCTTTGGGGGCCGGCGCGGCCGCCGGTTTAGGCGCCGCGGCTACCGGGGCCGGGGCCGCCACCGGGGCCACCCCGCTGATCACCGGGGCCCCGGAGGTGCACTCCACCTCCACCGCGTAGTACTGCCCCTCTACGAAGACGTTGAAGGTCCTCAGCCCCGGGCCCTTGTCCGGCGCGGCTTTCGAAAGGCCGTCGATAAACTCCTTGACCTTGGCGAAGAGCTTTTTCTGCTTGATGGCGCTATAGACCTCGTCTTCCAGCTTGACCTGCTCCAGGGTCTTGGCTTTGACCTCGGCCGGGATGGGCTCGATCCCGTACTTCCACTTCAGGAAGCGCATGCCGGTGGTGGGGTACAGGGCATAGATCAGGATGTCGCCGTCGTTTTTGGCGATGGACTTGGTGTCCGCCACCG
>JALNYP010000089.1 GCA_023229795.1 Syntrophobacterales bacterium | reverse complement strand
GAGTTCCTGACGTTCTTGCTCGGTTAAGGTCACACGATATCGTGGCTTCATGGCAAATCCCTCCCCCAAGGAATTTGCCCTAATTATACCGCATTATACGAAATTAGCAATGTTACATGGTACTAGACTCATTGCCAAAAGTTTTTTCCGCCCCCCCTCACCCTAGCCCTCTCCCCCCGTTGGGGGGAGAGGGGATATGAGGAAAGAACTTTTGGCAATCGCTAGATATTGGGATCAGGAGGTTGAGAGGAAAGCGGGAGAACTAGCGGCACGATGCCTGCGGCCAGTCCCACAGTCCTCCCCTCCTGATGCCTTCTACCGAGTTATAGCGTTGGCCATAAATTCATTCAACTTGCTGATTTTTAAATCCCCCTAAGTCCCCCTTTTTCAAAGGGGGACTTTTAGAACAATTCCTTGTAGTTGCCCCCTTTGCCAAAGGGGGACTTAAAAGCCCCCCTGTGAAAAGGGGGGGGGGATTTTTCATTCCCGGGGCGTGGTACACGGTTTGTTCAGGCAGGTTGAGCCTGCGCCGGCACAGGCGAGACGCCGGCGCCACCGGGTGAAGGCGGATCGGGATTACTGGCCCCGCAGAGGCGCCTTGAGCCCGGCAATGAAATCGCCTATTTCCCGGATGAGTTCGGGGCCCTTAAGCTTCGCCACCCGCTGGACGATGGCGCTGCCCACCACCACCCCGTCCACGTAGGGGGCCAGCCAAGCCACCTGCTCCGGCGTCGAGATGCCGAAACCCACGGCCAGGGGGCCTTTCACCAAAGCGCGTACCTCTTGAAGAGAAGCCGCCAGGTCCGCGGGCAACTCCGTGCGGGCCCCGGTGATGCCGGTCACGGAGACGTAGTAGAGAAATCCTTTGGTGAGCCGCGCCAGGTGCTTGATGCGGTCGGCGCCGCTGGTGGGCGCGGCCAAAAAGATATTGGCGATCCCGGCCTTGGCAGCCGCCACCCGCCAGGGGCCGGCCTCCTCCATGGGCAGGTCCGGGATGATGAAGCCGTCTACGCCATGGGCAGCGGCATCCGCGGCAGTGCGCTCCAGCCCGTATTGCAGGATGGGGTTGTAATAGCCCATGAGGATCAGGGGGATTTGGGTGTCCTGGCGAATAGAGCCGGCCAGCTTGATCACGTCCTCCAGGTGAACGCCGGCCTGCATGGCCCGGAGACTGGCCGCCTGAATGGTGGGGCCGTCGGCCAGGGGGTCGGAAAAGGGGATGCCCAACTCCAGGATATCCGCGCCCCGGGCGGCCATCTCGAGGGCCAGGGCCCGGGTGGTGGCCAGATCCGGGTCTCCCGCGGTGATGAAGGGAATGAGGGCCTTGCCGCCCTTGGCCTTGAGCTGTTTGAATGCCTGGTCAATGCGGTTCAACGGACACCTCCAAAGCTTCGGCCACCGCGTCCACGTCTTTGTCGCCCCGGCCGGAGAGATTGACGATAATAATGTCGTCGGCAGTATATTCGGGCGCCAGGCGCGTGAGGTAGGCCACAGCGTGGGAGCTTTCCAGGGCCGGGAGAATGCCTTCGGTCCGGGAAAGGAGTTGGAAGCCCTCCAGGGCCTCGGTGTCCGTCACCGCGGCGTATTCAGCCCGGCCGCCGTCCTTGAAAAAGGCGTGCTCCGGCCCCACTCCGGGGTAATCCAGCCCCGGCGCCAGGGAGTGGGCCTCCTGGATATTGCCCCAGGGGTCTTGTAAGAGATAGCTGAACGCGCCGTGCAGAACGCCGGTGCTGCCGGCCACCAGGGTGGCGGAATGGTGCTGGGTCGTCAGCCCATGGCCCGCGGCCTCCACGCCCACAAAGCGCACCGGATCGTCCCGGAAGGGGTGGAACAGCCCCATGGCGTTGCTGCCGCCGCCTACGCAAGCCACCAGACACTGAGGCAGCTTGCCGGCCTGGCGCCGCAACTGGACCCGGGCCTCCCGGCCGATCACCGACTGAAAATCCCGGACGATCATGGGGTACGGGTGCGGCCCGCCGACGGAGCCCAGGACATAGTGGCTGTGGCGCACGTTGGTGACCCAATCCCGGATGGCTTCGTTCATGGCATCCTTCAGGGTGCGGCTGCCCGACTCCACCGGCACCACCGTGGCCCCCAGCATTTTCATACGGATGACGTTGAGGCGCTGCCGGCGGATGTCTTCGGTGCCCATATAGATGTCGCATTCCAGGCCCAACAGGGCCGCCACCGTGGCGGTGGCCACGCCGTGCTGGCCCGCGCCGGTCTCGGCGAGCACCCGGGTCTTGCCCATGCGCCGGGCCAGCAGGCCCTGGCCCAGGGTGTTGTTGATCTTGTGCGCCCCGGTGTGGGCCAGGTCCTCCCGCTTGATATAGATCTGCGGTCCCCCCAACTCGGCGGTCAGGTGCCGCGCAAAATACAGGGGCGTGGGCCGGCCCACGTAATCTTTGAGATACCAGGCCAACTCCTGGCGAAATTCCGCGCTGCGGCTGATCCGGCGATACGCCTCTTCCAGTTCCAACAAGGCGGGCATCAGGGTCTCCGGCACAAACTGACCCCCATACCGCCCGTACCTGCCATGCCTGTCCGGTAACACAATAACCTCCTTTTATCAGCTATCAGCTATCAGCTTTCAGCCGTCAGCTTTAAAATCCTTAATCGAGAGCTGGCCACTTATTGGCAACTGTGGCCTTGAAAAGTTTTTATTGATGGCACAGGCTTTCCAGCCGGTGCGGACGAAAACGGCGGGCGAGGACGCCCGCGCTACCAACTTTTCATAGGTTACGGGTGAGCCAAAGGCTCCTGAGCGATGGCTTGAAAAAACGCCCTCAGCTTGGCCGGGTCTTTTTTTCCCGGAGCGGCTTCGGTGCCGCTGGCCGCGTCCACCGCGTCGGGGCGGGCGACCTCGAGGGCCCGGGCGACGTTCCCCGGCGTCAGGCCCCCGGCCAGGATGATGCGGCCATACTTTTTGGCCTCCCGGGCCAGTTGCCAGTCAAAACTCTCGCCGGTGCCCCCTACCTGCCCCTTCTTATAAGTATCCAGGAGCAGGGCCTGGGCCGCACCCTGAAAGCGCTCCAACTCCTTGAGGGAGGTTTCGTCTTGGATGCGGAAGCCTTTGATCACTTTAAGATTCAGGCGGCGGCAATAGTCCGGAGATTCCCGGCCGTGCAGTTGCACCCAGTCCAAGCCCACCTTCGCCGCCAGGTCCTGCACCACCGCCGCGTCTTCATCCACGAAGACCCCGACCGCGGCCACAAAGGGCGGCAGGTGGGCGATGATGTGGCGGGCAGCCTCCGGGGGCACATGCCGCGGGCTCTGGGGATAAAAGATGAACCCGAGGGCGTCCGCGCCCAACTCCGCGGCCAGCAGCGCGTCGTCTAAATTGGTAATGCCGCAAATTTTTATTCTGACCATACGCTTATCCGTAGGGCGACCCGCCGGGTCGCCCCTACCCTTCTATAAATTCGCGCAGCGCCACGCCCGGGTTCGCCCGGATCACCAGGCGTTCGCCGATGAGAAAGGCCCGGATGCCCGCAGCCATTAACGGTTCCAGGTCGGCATGGGACTTCAAGCCCGAGGCAGCCACCAGGGTTACCTGCTTCGGGGCCAGGGGGGCCAATTCCAGGGCCCGGTCCGGGAACATCTCGAAGGTGTGGAGGTTCCGGGAATTAATGCCGATCACCCGGGCGCCGGCGCTCAGCGCGATCTCCATTTCCGCGGCGGTGTGGACTTCTACCAGGGCCTCCAGACCCAGGGAGCGGGTCAACTGCAACAAGGCCTTAACCTGCCCCCCCTCGAGCAGGCTGACGATCAGGAGCAGGGCGTCGGCGCCCAGGGCCGCACTTTCATAGATCTGGATGGGCTCTATGATAAAATCTTTGCGCAGGATGGGCAGCCGGATCAGCGGCCGCATCCGGGGGATGAAGTCCGGGTCGCCTTTGAAAAAGTGGACTTCGGTCAGCACCGAGATGGCCGCGGCGCCGTGGTCCTGGTATATCCGGGCCAACTCCACCGGGTCCCAGTGCATGGCGAACTCGCCTTTGCTGGGAGAGGCCCGCTTGACTTCGGCGATAATGGCGGGGCCAATGGTGCGGTCCAGGGCAGCCTTGAGGCTCAGCAGCGCGGGGCGCCGGGCGATGGCGGCCGCAAAGGCGTCGTTACCGCCGGAGGCAAGCAAGCGTTGCACTTCCTGCCGTTTTCGAGCCACGATATCTGCCAAAAAATTCATAATTAACCCGAACCGTCCAACCACTCAATGGTGCGCAGTGCGCACCCTACATCTCTACATCTCTGACAATGGTGCGCAGAGCGCACCCTACGTCTCACTGCTAAAGCTCTTGCTTTTGGCGATCAGGGCCTCCAGCTTGGCCGTGGCCTGGCCGGAGCGGATGGTCTGCCGGGCCAGTTCGATGCCCTGGGGAAAATCCGCGGCCAGGCCGGCGGCGATGAAGGCCGCGGCCGCGTTCAGTGCCACCATGTCTTCCCGGGGGCCGCCCTCCCCTGCCAGGACCTGGCGGACGATGCGGGCGTTCTCGAAGACGTCGCCGCCCTTGATATCGGCCAGGGTGGCCCGTTTGAGACCGAAGTCCTCGGGCGCGATATCGTAGGTGCGCACCGTGCCGTCTTTTAACTGGCTCACCCGGGTGGGCCCGACGATGCTGATTTCATCGAATGAGCCCTCGCCGTACACCACAAAGGCGCTTTTGCCGCCCAGATTGCCCAGGACCTGGGCCAGGGGCTCGGTGAGCCGGGCATCATAGACCCCCAGCACCTGGACGTTGGCGCTGGCCGGGTTGGTCAGGGGCCCCAGGACGTTGAAGATGGTGCGGATGCCGATCTCCCGGCGGGGGCCGATGGCGTAGCGCATGGCCCCGTGGAGTTGGGGCGCGAAAAGAAAGCCGATGCCCACCTCGAGGATGCACCAGGCCACCTGCTCCGGGGTCAGGGCCAGGTTGATGCCCAAGGCCTCGATGACGTCCGCGGAGCCGCAGCGGGAAGACACCGCGCGGTTGCCGTGCTTGGCGACCTTGAGCCCCGCGCCGGCCACCACGAACGCGGTGGTGGTGGAGACGTTGAACGTGCTCGTGGCGTCACCCCCGGTGCCGCAGGTATCCACCACGGTCTCCCAGTCCACGTTGATTTCGTCCCGGTCCAGGTCGATGAGCCCGTCCGAGATGGGGATGCGGGTGGCCTTGGCCCGCATCACCTTGGCCGCGGCGGTAATCTCAGCCACGGTCTCGCCCTTCAGGCGCAACGCGGTGATGAAGGAGCCGATCTGGGCCTCGGTGGCCTCCCCGCTCATGATGACTTCCATGGCCCGGGTCATTTCGGCTTCGGTCAAATCCTGCCGGGTTACGACTTTTAAGATGGCTTCTTTGAGCATATCCTTGTCCTTAATTATTCTATTTGATCTTGGTATAAATAGCTGCCACGACGATGGGGGCCAGTATCCAGCCCAGAAGTTTTTGCAAATGCCAGTAGAACCAGATCCCGGCTGACAAATCGCCCGTGCCCGGCTGGCAAAGCTTGGCCACCCCCAGGTCCACTCCCGGCAGGAAGCGGTCGAGGCTGACGATCAATCCCGTCCAGGCCGGGTGGCTCTGCTGGAAAGACGCCAGCCAATGGGCCGGCTCCAGGCAGACGGGCTGAAAGACCAGCCAGCCCAGCAGCACCAGGGCCAGGGCCGGCCAGAAGACGCGGCCGGGTTTGCGGCCGAAGCCGGCCAGGAATCCCCAAAAAAATCTGATAAACCAGTTGTCCGGGCGCCACCACTTGAGCTGCCCTAAGGCCCGGCGCTTCCCCGCCATATAGACCTTATCCGCCCATTTCCTCAAGCCGGCCCGCTGGAAAAAGGCGTCCATCTCCTGGAAATTCTGGGTATTGAAGCGGCTGTCCATCAGCCAATTCAGAAGTTCCTGCCAGTTCTCAGTCTTATCCGGCTCAATTTGCGTGGTGAGGCTCTGATAGGTGAGGCCATCGAGATAGGTCTTTTTCCCGACCTTCTCCGGAAGAGGCCAGTCAACCTCGACGATTTGGAGAATATGGCAGGCGGCGTCCCGCAAATCAGCCTCAGTTTTGATCTTCAGGTGTCTGAGTTCCGCCGGTCCCTTGACCTCCAGATTCCTGGCATTGAATCTTTTGACCTCAAGATTTTCGATGGTTAATCTATGGGCAATCCTGGTTCGGTTCAGGACAATCTCATCCAGCGGTAGACCGCCTTTGGAGAAGCGGTGCAGGCCGCGGATGACCAGATCGGTGAGCTGGCCTTCCTTCAAAACCAGCCCGCCAAAGAAAATGGTGCCGATGAAAAAGGCCCCCTGGCCCACTTTAAGCCCGGAAAAGATCACGCTCTCGCTTTGAAAAATCGCCTGATCGGCGTTGAAGACCCCGTGGACTTCGAGATCGGAGAAATTGGCCGCGCCTTTAAAGAGGGTCTTAAATGACTTCATTCGGCCGAAAGGATCGACATAGAAGTTGTTCTTCACCTGCATCTGGCTGAAGTACGCCGAGCCGGCAAAGAGGGCGCCGCTGGCGTGGAAACTGCGCCCTATATGCATGGCCTGGAAGTCGCTGAGGTGGCCCAAAAATTGGGCTTTTTCCGCCAGGAATTCTCCGCCAATCTCGGCCCCTCGGAAGTTGACGCTACTGCGGAAAGTAGTGGCTCGGTTAAGGCCCATCTTGAGCAGCGGTCCCAGGTGAAAATCCCCCCCTATCTTGGCCAAGACAAAAATCGTTACCCCATGGAAATCACAACCACTGATATATACGTCCAGACCGACCTTCATATCGGCAAAATTGGCTTTCTGGTTTTTGCCAAGGAATTTTGTCCCATTTGCAACGAATTGCCCCTTAATTCCCGAACCTGCAAAACTCACTGAGCCGTGAAATTCTGACATATCGAAACGGGCATCCTGGCCCACCTGTATACCGTTAAAGTCGACTTCCTGGTCTTCGGCCAGAAATTTTGCCCCTATTGCCCCGGATTGACCCTTTATGTCAACAAAAACGAAGTCAACCTCTCCATGGAATTCAGCTCCATCGAAGCGGGCGTCTTGGTTTACTTGCATTCCGTTGAATTCGGCCTTCTGTTTGGCAATAAACTTGGTCTTCTCCGCAACAAATTGCCCAATAATAATTGCCAACCTAAAATTAACCGACCCTTCAAATACAGCATCAGAACAAATAACACTCGACTCTACCTTCATCCGGTGGAAATCAGCCATTTTATGAAAAATTGAGCTATTTAATAATAAATTGTTCTTGAACCAAGTATCCCTAAAATTAACCGATTCTTTAAAGTTAAAAGCAATTAACCAAACGGGGACGGGTACCTCTGCGTATCCTATGTCTAATGTATCCTCTATAACAGCATGGCTGATCCGCACCCCCCGGCGGTGACTCTCCACCCCCTTCAACTCCCCGGTTAAGAGCTCTTCCAGGAACTTCGCCCGGAGCCGGCGGTCGGCCTCGGCCTCGCCGAACTCCTGCTTCAGGTCGGCGATTTTACCGGCCACCACGTGCTTCAGGACAAAACGCTCCTGGCGCGTGAGGGAGGAGCCGTCACTGAGAGTGAACCTTTGTATGGGGCGCATGGGAAATCCTTTATCCCCTGAATTGGGTAAACACCGCAGCCAAACCGATGGGAATCAATATCCAGCCGCTGATCTTGTGGAAATGGTAGTAGAGCAGCGTGGAAAACGAAATCTTCTCGATGTGCCACAGTTTGGCTAGCCCTAAGTCCACCCCGGGCAGGAACTCATCCAGGCTCAGGAAGAAGCGCACTGTCATGGCCTTGTAGCGGTTGCCCTGGAGGAGCCAGGTCCAGCCGCCCAGGAAGCCGGGATCAAAGTTGCGGTGATCGAAGACAAACATTCCGATGCACACGATCAGCAGGCTGACCCAGAGGGTGCGGGCCGGTTTCTTGCCGTAGCCGGCCAGGGCGTCCCAGAAAACCAGGGTGGCCAGGTTATAGGGGTGCCACCACTTCTGCATGACTTCCCGGCGCTTGCCCTCGATATAGGCCGTATCCGCCCGGTCTTTTTGCCCCCCGTGCAGGAAATAATCCTCCAACTGCTGGTAATTGCGGCTGTCGAAGCGGCTGTGGTTGACCCAGGCCAGGAGCTTTTGCCAATCCCGGGGGCCTTCTCCGGCGCTGACGCTCTGATAGGTCAGGCCCTCCAGCCAGACCGAATCGGGGTGGGCCGGCCAGACCGCGTTCAGCAGCTTCAGGGAATAAAAGCTGCTGTCCCTGAGGTCGGCCTGGCGGCTGATGGTGAGATTCTTCAGGATTGCCGGGCCTTTCACCTGCAAGCGGCTGGCCTGGAGGACGTCGAGGCGGAGATCGCCCAGGATCAGGGCGTATTCCACCATGGCCGCGTCGAGATTGACCTCTTTATATGTAGGCGGTGAGTCGCCGCCGGCCAGCATGAGATTCTTAAAACTAGTCCCTACCAGAGACAGACCGGCCTGAAAGGTGTTATCGGTGAAGAAGGCGTGTTGATCCACCTTGAGGCCGAAAAAGTTGGGGGGCCGGTCCGGGTTTTCGAACCGGGCCTGATTGAAGATGAGCATCCCGGACACCGCGGCCATAGTAAAGTCCACCGGGCCTTTAAACACCGTGCCGTCAAAGGAGGCCCGGGGCCCGACCTTAAGGCCGTTGAAGCTCACTTTGCCATCCGCGGACTCAAAGCGGGCCCCGTCGCAGAACAGCTCGCCGCCGATCTCGGCGCCCCCCATATCCACCGCGCCCTGAAACATGGCCTTCAAGAAGGAGGCGCTCTGGGCCACCTTTAGCCCATTCAGGAGGGTTTTATGAGCCGCGCCGTTAAAGCGGACCGCGGCGGCATTGAATTCCCCGCCGGCCTTGACGCCGGTAAAATCCACCGGCCCCTCAAAGACTGCATTTTTCAGCGAGAGACTCTGACCCACCACACCGCCGTTAAAGTTGACGCCGCGGGCCCGGTCGCCGAACTTCGCGCCCGCCAGGACGAATTGTCCGTAAATGGCGAAGCCGCCGAAATCCACCGGACCGGCAAAGACCGCCTGGGTCAGGGAGGCGTCCAGTCCAACTTTCAGCCGGTAGAAATTGGCGGCCTGGGTGAAGTGGGCCTGCGGCAGGCTCAGACTTTTCTTAAATTCGCAGCCGGCGAAATTTACCGGCCCCAGAAAGCGGCAGCCGACCAGAAATACGGCATGGGAGACCGTGGCGAATTCCAGGCTGAGCGCGTCGGGGATGACGGCATTGACCAGGTAGATGCCGCTGCGGTGCGCGGTAAATCCCGGGAGGCCGTCGGTGAACAGGGCTTCCAGGAAGGCGGCGCTGATCTGCCGGGAGGAATCCCCGGGGCCGAATTTCTCCTTCAAGTCCGCGACCCGGCCCGCGCCGGCCTGCTGCAGCACCCAGGACTCGGCGGGGGTAAGCCCTGCCGGTCCCGGCAGCGCCGCGGCCGGTCCGGCCACCCCCATGCAGAGGGCCACAATGAACCCGCAACAGACCCAAAGCGCCGCTTTTTTCATCGCCACCTCGATGCCGTCCTTTACCATGCTAGGACTCCGGGAAGAAACCTGCCGCTTCACTTGAACTGCGACCATATGCCCACGAAAAAGACCGCAATGAAAATTCGGCCCACCAGCCGGTGCACATGAATGTAGGCGCGGCGACCTGCCGAGAGGGTGGCCGGCTGCCAATGATTTTCCATGCCCAGGTTGAGCAGGGACGGCGTGAACATATCCACGCTAAGGAGCACTGAACCCGCCAGGGCACAGAAACGGTTTTTTTTCGGCCAGTCCCGGTCCACCAGGTCCTGGGATTTGAACATCAGCGCGCCGGCCACGATAAACGGAATTGCAATCAGAAAGATCCTCAAGGGCCTGCGGCCGCGTCCCACCGGCAAATCCCAAAACAGCAGTTCCGGCCATTGCCAAGGATAAAGGTAATCCTGCCACTCTTCCAGGCCGCTGGCCCGCCGTTTCATGTTGATATAGGCCTGAGCGGCCAGGTCGTCCTGGCCGGTTTGCTCAAAATGGTTCTTGAGCTGCAAATAATTCCGGCTGTCGAAACTGCTGCGGTCCAGCCAATTCAGCAGGTTGTCCCGGGAACAGAGCCAGTTTCTGAGCTGGCGAAGAACGGGGTCAGGGCCGCTATGGTCCATTTTAATCGATTGATAAGTCATGCCGGCGAGCTTAACGTGATCTTTGCCCTTTTGGGGCCAGTTGGTTCCGGTCATCTCCAGGCCCACGAACTTGCTGTTGCTGAGGTCGGCCAGATCGGCAATCTCCAGGTTACTGAAGGCGGCGCGGCCCCTGACCTCCAAATTAATCGCCAGCAACTTCTCGATCTTGACATTAACCAGGGCTAAATTGCGCTCCACTACGGTCCTGCTAAGGTCCAATTTAGTGATTATGGGGGGGACATCCTGGGGAGGACTGCTCTCCGAGCCTGTGGGTTCCCGGGGTTTGTTTTCCGGGCCCTTGATGGACAGATCGAATAATTTGCAATTGTCCATGAAGATTTGCCCCGGCAATTCCCCGCCTTTGAACACCGCCCCCTGAAAGGCTTCGGCGCGCAACTCCCCGCCGATCCTGGCTCCGGAAAAATTGAGGTTGCCGTTAAACCAGGCGTCCGAAAACGAAGCCAGTTGGCCCACTTTCAAGCCGCTGAAATCAACGTCCTGGCTCCCCTCGAATCTGGCCCGCTGGGCATTAAACTGGCCGCCGATATTGGCCCCGGCGAAACTTACCGGCCCGGCGAAGGAGACCTCCTCGAAATCCGCGGTATTGTTGACTTTCAGATCCGGAGCCTCGAGGCTTTGGTCCACGTTCTTAAACTGGGCCCCCTTGGCCTTTAGATTGAGGCCGATGTCGGCGGAGCCAAAATCCACCGGACAGTTAAACAGCGCCCCTTTGAAGATGGCCTCCTGCCCCACTTTGGTTCGGAAAAAACTGGCGTAATTTTCGCTTGAGGAACTCAAAAACTGAGATTGAGAGGCGCGCAGATCCTTGGCGATTTCTGCGCCTCCAAACCAGGCCTTGCCATGGAACTGCGTTTCATTAAAATCCGCGTAATTTCCCACTTTCATAATGAGAAAGGTGACATTTTTTTCAAAAATCGTTTTATTACAGCGTAGGGTATAGGCCACTTTGAGGCTGTCGAATTCCACCTCTTTCCAAAAGTGCGCCTGGTTAATTTCCAACTCGCCATCAATTTGGGCCATACAAAAATCTATCGGGCCGTGCAGTTCGGCGTTTTCGAAGTGGGCATCCTTGCCCACGTACATGCTTTTGAATAAGATCTCCTTCGAATCACTTTGGCATTTAGTCCGCATGAAACTGAATTCTTCGCCGATATGAGCCCTTTTGAAACTCACCCTGTCCAGGAACCGGCTGTCGTTGAAATAGCCGCATTGATTAACGGTGAAGCCCAAAAAATCAGCGTCCTTTTTGACAATCGAATTAAGAAGTTGCAGATTCTTCTTAAAATAACTGTCACGCAAGTTGACAGATTCCTCAAAGATACAGCTACTCAGCACGACATCATGGGGTACGACCGCAGCCCGGAGATCAAGGGGGCCGGAGATTATCGCGTTTTTCACCTTCACCCCGTGGCAGTGGACCTTGAAGCCGTCAAACCCATCGGCCAGCAACTGCTTAAGGAAAGCGGCCCGGATGGTCAGACGCGGGCCCCATTCGGCCCCAAAGTCGGTCCAGCGGGGCGGGTCCGCCTTTTCCAGGCGCTCGCTCAGATCCGACAGGCCTTCGGTTTTTCCCATAACCAGGCCGTATTTGTCTTTGAGAGCCTCCCGGACCCTGTACCGGTTCACTAAATCCGCCACCTCTCCCGCCTTCACCTGATCCAGAACCCACTCTTCCTGAGGGGTCAGGAGACTGGTGACAACGCCGTTGTCCACCGTATACTGGGGATACTTTTGCGCGTAGCCCGTCGCCGCGCCCTGGAGGACCATGAATAAGAATGATCCCAAGGCAGCCTGCCAGGCGTAGCCGATGGTGCACCGATGCCGGTTCATAATCAGGCCTCCATACCGATCCAGAATGACGACCTCGACGCTATGCTCCAGTTTACAAGATTATCTTATCTCCCTAATATCTTTATATTACTCGGATTCCTCCGGG